>JAYVTS010000350.1:0-7578 GCA_043788645.1 Verrucomicrobiota bacterium | reverse complement strand
CAAAACCCGAAACCAAAACGTCTCGGGCGGTACACCCGGTGAATCGGCGTCGCCCTGGGCGAGCGGAACTAGCGGCGGAAGGGCGGGCGAAGCGCCGTTCTTGACCGGCTCCGTCGCCGGGTCGGATTCAGGTAAATTTTCCATACGCAAGATGAGCCAATTGGGTTGCCGCCATTGATCCGAGCTTTGAAGCTGGAACAACGGCTGGGAGCAATCGAACCACGCCAGAATTAGTTAGAGGGACGAAATTCCTTACGGTCAAAGATCTGAGCCAGCGCGTGGGTCGCCACGGACGGGTCCACGTTTTGCTCGGGTTTATACGGCACGAAGCAAGAGACCAATTCGACGCCCAGAAGGTGTCGACTGCTGGGCCACGGTTGAAAGACCTCAGGGTGGCCGGAGAGGGTCTTGCCAAAATCGAAGGGCACCGGCTTCCCGTCTCGCCATACACCCCACACTTGGAGTGCTTTCAGGTTGTCACGTTCGAAACGAAACACCAACAGGTCGAGTTCCTGTCCACTGACGAGTGCCTTGATCGGTTGCGGGTTTCCGACCGCCTTCCAACCTTGGCCGGGCATGCAAATATCGGGCCGATGATGCAAAGCAAACCGACTCATCGGTCCCGGTTTCCAAAATAAATGATACGCACTCACCGACCCGAGTGGAGCGTCCGACGTAGTTCGCCGAATCGATTCCCCGATATTGGCCCCCAGTTGTTTCCAAACGGATTCATCAAATTCTTCTCTTTGATTTCCGCTATTTGCAGCCAGGCGAGCCGTAAACAGGGGTGTCTTCTGCGGGTGAATTTTTAACGAAAGAATCCCATACCAAAGATGAACCCCCACGAAACAAGCCAGCGTGGTGGCAAAAAGCGGGCGGAAGTTCGGCACGTTGACCCAAGCCAACGCGCTAAATCGCTCACGCCAGGTGCCCACATCCCGTCGTGGCCAGGGATCTTCGACACCGCCTTGCAACCATTTACCGATGAGAAAAATTAGGACGTAAAAGGACCACATCGCGGCATTTCCGACCGTGTCATGCCACTGATGCAGCGCCTTCGGACCGTGAAACTCCATAATCCAACACAGCGCAAAAGTACGAATCAAATTGCTGAGCAGGGCGAGACTAATGGTGGTCAGAACCAAAACGAGACGTCGCCCCCGAGTGAGCCAAAGCAGTTCTCCCACCGCGAGGCTGACCATCAGGCCGGATTGCAAGGATCGGATCCCCGAACACGCTTCGACAATTCCCACGGGACCATTGCTCGTCTGCAACACCCCTCCGTGTTGCTCTACCGGTACATTACACCAGAGCAAGATCTCCCGCACCACCGACGCCACATTCAGCATCAACCCCTGGGTGAGGGGTGTGGCCAGGGCATTCGGCCAGGGCACACAGGTGAGGAAAAACAAGAGTGGGAACAGGGTCAACAACCAGAAGCGCCGCCCACCGAGCCACCAAGCACCGGCCATTGAAAAAACGACTTTCGCAATATTAATTCCCCACAAGACCGCCCCGGACTGGTGATACTCCGCCCTCATGACCTCCGTGGGAAACAAGGCCAATCCCGCCAACGCAAGCAGCCACGGATTCAATTTTCGTGCGTCTTTGGCGGTGCGAGCACACTCGCTCCAAAACTCCCGCGGCTCCGCTCCCAAGCGTCGCCACAGAAAGAAGAACATCAGGAACGGTACCACCCAGCCGTAAGCGTAATTTTCATCGAGAATCCAGATCGGAACGCAAATCGCGATGGACCAAGCCCACAAGACCGCTTCGAGGAAGGTGAAAGCCCAATTATAAGTGAGCTTCTGCCCCAAAGGAGCGGTCGAAACCGGCTGTAAATTCTGCGATAAAGCCACGGACATTCAACCCGTACCCTCAGGCACATCCGCCACCGGGTCAACGCGGCCGATTCCTTGACCGAAGCGATGCCTCGCCGCCGCGGCCGGTGGCCACGCGAATCACGGTGTTCGGCCCCACCCACCGCGTATTGAACCGGGCATGCAACGCGTCGCTTCCCATCGGTGGCCTGGGCTGTTGCCCGTACCGCTGATCCTCCATCCCCCGCCAAGGCAATGGCTCGATCGTCGTGCCTTCCGCCACATGGTAATCGGCATCTTTGTCCCAGCCAACGCTTCGCAAGAAATACTCCCGGACAGATCCCGCGTCGGGCGGAGGCAAGGTTGACACATCGAATTGCAAAGTCAGCTCGTCGCCCCCCGCGACCAAACAGAGGCCTTGATCGTCCGCCCGCAATAACTCGTCAACCGACCCGTAGCGCGTCGCCCAGCCCGAAGGGGTCCGAGTCCAATTGGGTCCAGGCAACAACCGCGCATAGTCCGGCGTGGGCGGCTCCGTCGGCGGCATCTCCGCCCACTGGCTAAACCCTCGAAAATGCAAATCCGAGCCTACCGGCATCAGCACCGTCGCATCAGGAGCCTGCACCATTTCACCCAGTGCCATCCGATCCCAATAAATCTCGAAGGCTTCGGTCAAACGCAATCGCCGCACCCCAGGAGGCAATCGACCGGACAAGTCGAGGACGATTGTTTTAGTTTTTCCCGCGGGCGCCGCGGGCGGGAGGGCCAAACGCACCCAGGTCCCATCGCCCAGTTCACCTTCGAGTACGGGGAACGGAAAGGGGAAATCATCGCGTTGCGAGCCGCCGACGTTGGCCATGCCGCCCCCAAAGCGCAACCAACCGGTCAGCACCAAAGCCAGAGGTTGCCCAGGGTCCAGGGGACCAAAATCCAAGACCACACCGTGCTTCTCTGCCAAGCCCCGAAATTGTGATCCTCGCAACTGAGACGGCTGAGGCGCCCATCGCAATCCGTCCACTGCCGCGAGCGCCGCGGTCACGTCCAGTCCGTCCAACGTGGTGGCTCGCCGAGGTGGCCGCAGCCTTTGCAAACCGATCAAACCAGGTTTCGCAAAAGGCTCGCTAGCCCGCAATTGACTGCTGGACTGCACCTCCATTCCCCGAGGCCGATCCACCACCAGCAATTGGGCCAGGTCGAGATATAAAATCTCGCGCAATTCCTCCGTGATTTGGCAGACCACACGACCGGCCCTCGGTTGCACGCGGGTGCTATCACCGATCCATACGATCTCTTCTGGGTCCGCCGCGATATATTTACCCGCCGCCACCGGCAACCCGAGCGGCGCCGCTCCGAGTAAATCGGTCACAAACCGGAACCGAGTGCCATCCCAGACATATAAGTACGGACAAGAACCCGTGCTATTGACGAAAATCTCAATCGCCGGCACCGGCTCGCGTCCCTCCAACACCACATCCGTTCCCGGGAGCATCGTATCAAACCACCGGATATTGAGCGCGTCCAAATGATCGTGCCGACCGACTCCAATCTCCGCGGGCAATTGGGCGACGCTTCGCAGGATTCGCCACGCACCCGCCGCCGCTTCGACTTTCACCCCTAGCCCGCTTGCATTGGAACGATTACCAAAAAGGGCTAATTTTAACTGGACGTTGGCGTTGCCTCCCTCGTTCCGGAACAACCGCATCTTGCCCCCCACATCCAGAACGAAATCGGTGTCGCCATCTCGATCCAAGTCGGCGGCGACCAGAAACCGAACATCCTTGAGACCCGCGAGCCCGAGTTGGGCCGTCGTTTCGTGAAAGCCCAATCGCCCCCGATTCCGCCACACATGAACTCCATCCGCACCCCACGCCACCAGGTCAAGCCAGCCATCGTTGTCATAGTCGATCGCTCGAAGGCTGCGAATTCTATTTTCCTTCTGAGGCAATCGCCGGGGCTGCTTGAGTCCGCCAAAGAAAACCTCTATTGCCTGATCCGTAACGAACACCAGGTCCGCCCGAAAATCATTATTGAAATCACCCACCGCGAGTGCTTTGGCAATGGGCCACTCCGGCAGGGTTATTGGTGCAGCAAGTTTACCGCCTCGCACGTTGGCCAACACCACCGGTGGAAGCCCCGCCCGCGTGAGCAAAACGTCCGGTAGATCGTCATTGTTCCAATCGTCCACGACCACTTGAGTTGCCCCGCTGATACCCGCAAAAAAAGTCTGATTCGTCTCTCGCAATAGGAAATTTCCGGCACCCCGAAGGAACCGGGGCTGCCCGCCCGCAGCACTGATGCCCATCACGCCCAATCTCCCGGTAAATTCAAGGTCCGCCAGCACGATCGTCGACAACTGTTGCCCTGCACTGGAACTCAGCCGGGACACATCGGTGAGTGTACCATTGGTCGAGCTGCGCAAGACCATCATCCCGTCAGGCCCAGCCAGGACCACATCGTCTGCACGATCATTGTTGAGATCGCCAACAAACGCGGACGTGAAGCGTTTCGCTGCACCCGCGGCCAGGGGTTCGGCCTTCGGTAAAAATTTCCCCTCCCGATTCTGGAGTAGTCTGGGACCGGCGTCCCCGTCCAACACCAGCAGATCGTAAATGGCCCGCCGACCAAAATCGAACACTCCAAAAGGACCGTGAAACTGGCCGCTCCCTTCGCCGAGCAACTGAGTGGTGGCATCGGTAAAACTGACGCGGATCCCATCCGGCGACGGCTGCTCCAACGCGATGGGCGCACGAAACTCAGTATAAACACATTTTTCGTAAAGGGAGGGATTGTCGGCCGACTGCGTTTTGCCAGCACTAATCGCCTGATGCGCGGCCAACGCAACGGTGGCTTCTTCCCGTTTGCCCAAACGCAAGAGGGCCTGACTCAATTGATAAAACGCTGAAGGATGATTGGTCTCAAACTGCGTGACCTCCGTAAACTGAGCCGCGGCATCTTCAAAGCGACCCAACGCGGCGTAGGCCCGGCCCAATTGATAACTCACCGGATTGATGGAACGATCAATGTCCTTGGCAACTTGTAGGGCTTGAATGGCGTTGGTAGGCTGATTCTGGCGCAGCAGGGAGCAACCTAGCAGAAAATGTCCCGCCGCATTGCCCGCCTCCAAATGAGCCGCTTCCGCAGCATAGGCTTCCGCTTCACCGGGCCGATTGGCAAGCAGTAACACGTTGGCCAAGTTGAGATGCACATCCGGGTTTTGCGGGTTCATCGCCAGGGACTTGATAAATGCGTCCAAGGACCGGGCGAAATCCCCGTTGTCCCCGTAGGTCTTGCCGGAGTTCATGAGGGCGGCAAACTGGGCATCTCCGTCGCGTTCCGATCCGCGTGTCATCCACCAAGTCCCTCCAGCCAGGGCCAAAATCCCAAAGAAAATGCCGATCACCAGTAATTGACCGGACGCTTGGCGAACTTTCGTGCTCATGTTGGAAGCCACCCTAACGGCAAAACCGGAACGAGACCAGCCCGTGTCGGCCGACCACCGGTGCCGGATAAGCGTGAAATCGTTACCCTCTTCAACCCTGGGGAAGAGGGCTAGGGGTGAGAGGTCTATATTCTATTCTCCCCCTATTTCCTGCTTTGGCGGCTCATCAAAGTGAGGGGTAGAAAAAAGACGAATTCGGACGCACGCTCGCCCTCACCCTGCCCCCTCCCCCGAGGAGAGGGGACAGCGGCATTTTCGCAATAAGGTAGGTTGGCCTGGACCCAATTCGCGTCTAGCGTTGCTCCATGAAGCACCCGTACGGAGTAGTTGCCCACTGGACGGGAGGGTGGGACGAAGTCGGCTTGTGCCGGTGGGTTGAAGCGTTGCGGAGCCGCTTGGACGCCCCCGGAGTGACGTTTGGAATGCTGTTCACGACTCCCCGTTTCTTCGATCACGCCACCGACCTGCTGGAACTCGTCCGAGTTTATGGCCGCGTGCCATTGCTCGTAGGCTGCTCTTCCCACGCCCTGGTGACAGGTCAATACGAATACGAACCTGGCGCTCAACCGGAACCCGGTTTGACCCTCGGATTGTATCATTTGCCAGGTGCCCGACTCAAGGCTCGATACCTGGGTTCAAGCCAAATGGATGCCGCGGAGGGTCCCGCATCCTGGCATCGTTTTACGGAGGTGACTCCCGCGGAATGCGGTGGATGGTTAACTTTTGCGAGTCCGTTCGGTTGGGATGGAGAAGCGTGGATGCGCTCGTGGAACGCGGCCTATCCTGGCTGCCCTTGCGTCGGAGGATTGGCCACCGGCAACTGGCAGGCGCAAGAAGCCCAAGTGTACCTCGATGGGGTGGTCCACGAGGAAGGAGCGGTGGTGGTTAACTTTGCCGGTGACGTCGTACTCGATCCGCTGGTCTCCCAGGGTTGCACCCCAATTGGTCAGCCGTGGACCATTACGAAGGCAGATCGGAATTATATTCTCTCGATCGCCAATCGGCCGGCCTACAGCGTGTTGGTCGATACGTTCAACGGCTTGACCAAGGAAGAACAGGGGCGATCTCAGGGCAACGTTTTCGTCGGTTTTGCAAGCTGCGAATATCGAGAGAATTTTCATCGGGGCGATTTCTTGGTCCGTAACCTCATCGGAGCGGACCCGAATGCCGGGGTGCTGGCAGTGGGGGCGCAACCGCGGGCCGGCCAAACAATTCAATTTCAAAGACGCGACGCGGTTACGGCCACTGAGGATCTCAGTTGGCAATTGGCCCGCACCCGCGAACGTTTGGCCGGGCGTAAGATCTTTGGAGGTTTCCTCGGTGTTTGCGGTGGTCGCGGCGAAAAACTGTTTGGTGTTAAAAACCATGATGCCGGACTCGTGCACGAGCAATTGGGACCCTTCCCGTTGGCGGGCTGTTTTTGTGCGGGCGAGATTGGGCCGGTCGGCACGGTCAATTTTTTGCACGGCTACACCGCAACCCTGGGGCTGTTCACCGGGATTTAGTTCCACGATGCCCTTGATACCCCCGCGGGTGACGGAAGCCTCCTTGCTGTTACCTCCAGACATTTTGCAGCGGATTGATTTCGCTCAAACTTTTGGTAATCAACAACCCGTTGAACTCGAACTGGGCTGCGGTGACGGCTCGTTTCTTCTCCAATGGGCGGGACTAAATCCGACTCAAAATTATCTCGGCGTGGAACGGCTCAAAGGTCGAATTGCCAAGATAGATCGCAAAGGACGTCGGTTGGGATTGAAGAATCTGCGCGGTCTTCGCCTCGAGGTGTCCTATGTATTGGAATGGATGGTTCCCGCTGACTCGATCGCCGCACTGCATGTTTATTTTCCTGATCCATGGCCCAAAAAACGCCATCACCGACGTCGGCTCATTCAATTTCCGTTTACAGAACTCGCCGCTCGCGCCCTGGGACAAGGTGGTGTCATCTATTTGCGAACGGATCACATTGAATATTTCACACAAATGAGGGAGGTCTTCGACGCAAGTTCGCATTTCGAGAAAACCACCGAACCGACGGGGTTGCTTGCGGTCAAGACGGACTTTGAAATCGATTTCAATGCCGAAGGAAAACCGACCCAGCACGGAGCTTGGCGTAAACGGTGACGGCGTCGACTTGGTTCCATTCCAACCTTGCGCGGGGTCCCGTGAAGGAGCTTAGCTCGCGAGATGAAACTCGCCCCATTGCTGGCCGCCGCCGTTAGTCTCGCGCCGATGGCCTTGGCAAAACAATACCTCGCCTTCGTTGGCACTTACACCGGAGAGAAATCGAAGGGTATTTATGCCTACCGCTTGGATACAACC
>JAYVTS010000349.1:0-5514 GCA_043788645.1 Verrucomicrobiota bacterium | reverse complement strand
GGTAGCGGCTCTCGTCGACGAAGCTTTCCACTGCCAGAACCGGATGGCCCCAGTGTTTCAACCAGTCGTCACTGAGGCGGCGCAAGGTCAAGGCCAGAGCTTTGGACGCGAGATTGGGATAGCGGCCCCGATCGGTGAGGAGCAGAAAGCGGAAGTTGTTCACGATCAAATGCAAGCGGCGGGCCCGCTGGCGCGGGGTCCAGCGGAGGAATTGGTCGCGTGCTTTCAAATGCAAGGCGGCGGCGCCGAAGACCAGCAGCGTTACCCATTCGCCATCCACCTCGACGACGTAACGCAGGATCTGCCCAGCATAGCGGGCACTTTTCAAGTAATGATCGGCTTCGATTCGGGCATCGAATCGCTCCGCTTCGCCCGGATCGACTACCAAACGAACCGTGGCGCGAGACAGGATCTCACTCTCGGCAGGAAAACGCCGCGTCGCCATGCCCAAACGCTGCCGGTGACACCAAAAGTTGTCCAGTCAAAAATCGAACGCCAGCTATCCAATAACTAGTTCCTGTTCCAGGTAGAATAGCCCTGCTCCCACTGGGGAGGCCAGAACCTACGCGTTACTGATAAGCGACCCAATCGTCGAGCCGATAGTTGGCCGATGGAATAACTGTGGTAGGCAAAGTCGCGTCTCGGTGTTCGACGCCCGAAGCGTGAGGCCACGGAGATGGGTATGGAACTTGTTAATATCAAGCAAGCTGCGTAAGTGTTATTTGGAAGAATTGGTTCTGGACGCTCCGCGGAAAGAGAGATTTACTTTCTTGGTTTCATTTATTTTAAAGAGTGTGCGGTGGTAAAGCCAGGGCGGCAAGGGGCTTCTGAGCCGCAAAGACCCCCCTTGGCTGTCAAAGTCGGCCAAAGGGTGAAGGAAGGTGGACGGAGGAGGTGGGAAAGTCTGTTTTTGGCGGGCGATTGGGCACGGATTTTCACGGGAATACCGATTGATGATCAATCGGTTAACACATTTTCGTAGTCGGGCATTAATGTGAAGCGATCAGTAATGTGGAGTGAATCGCCGATTTTCCGTCTGGCGTGGGCTTTGGTGAACCTTTCACTCCACATTATTGCGAAGGTTTTTCAAAGGGCCTCGAGCCAGGCAATCAGGTCTCGGTCACGTCGCCACGCTCCCGATTTCGGCCTTCTGTTGACCAGCGGTTTGGCTTTGGCGAGAGCCTTGCGCTTGGCTTCCACGTCCAGCGCCAGGGATTTGTTGGTCGTGTTGATGCTCACGTGGCCTAGCCAATGAGCGATGCTGGTCAGGTCGACTCCAGCTCGAAGAAGGTGAATGGCGGCGCTGTGGCGCAGACTGTGGGGATGCAGTCGTTTGAGCTGGAGACTAGGTACGCGAGCTGCCGCCGCCTTCACGTGTTTGCGGAGGATGTGACGAACGCCAAAACGAGTCAGCGGTTCACCCCGGTGATTGCGAAAGACGCTTTCTTGTCGGTCGGGCGCAATGGAGTGTTCTTCGAGCAATTTGCGAAGCAGGCGAGCGGTTTGCGGCCAAAGGGGACATCTGCGCTCCTTCCGTCCCTTGCCGTGCAATCGGAGGCTTGGTGGTTCGGAGAGGTGCAGATCTGCGGCTTTCAGACCGCAGATTTCGCTTACACGTGCGCCGGTGTTGAAAAGGACACTCAAAAGAGCGAAATCGTGCCGTCCATCGGGGGTGATCCGATCAATTCCGTCGAGCACCGCTTGAAGTTCGGCGAACTCAAGGGATTGGATTTCACGTCTTTCGGCGCGTTTGAACGGGATGGCCAGCAACCGCTGCATTTGTGCCAACTGTTCAGGATATTGCATGCCCACGTAGCGAAAGAAGCTGTGCAGGGCGCTTAGGCGTACGTTGCGTGTGCTGGCACGGTTTTTTCTTTGATTTTCCAAGTATTGGAGGTAGGCGGTGACTTTTTCCACCGTGAGTTGATCCAATGTGAGGGTGCTAGGATCCCCTCTTTTTCCAGCAATGAATTGGAGCAAAAGTTTGAGGCTGTCTCGATAGCTGTGAAGCGTATGGGGACTCAGGGCACGTTGACAGGGCAGAAAATTGGTAAAGAAGCTGTGTAGGGCCGCTGCCACCATGTCGTACGATGATCGTTTCATGCCACACCCCCTTTCCGAAAAAGACCACCGTAAGCTCGGTGAAAACGCTGGCTGGCGGCTGCCTGCAGGGCCGGAGTAAATTGCAGATAGTAGTAGGATGCCGAGATTTTGGCGTGGCCAAGATAGGTGGCCAAGTGCGGCAGGCGTGCCTGTACATCAACGCCTTGACGATACCAGCGTGCGAGAGCTTCGACAGCAAAGCTATGGCGCAAATCATGAATTCGCGGCGGGCGGCCGCGGTGGTCAAGCACGCCCGAGCTCAAGCACAGGTGTTTCCAAATGGTCGTCAAGCCAGTGGTGGTATACGCGGCCTTAGGATCTGCGTTGCCACCATTCCACTTGAGAACGCTTTCTGGGTGATGAGGCAGGCCGTGGTGAGGTCGTTGAGCAAGGTGTTTTTCCAGTTCCCTGGCGACTGAAAGTGACAGCGGAACCAGGCGCGATTTATGGAACTTAGTGGCTTCAATCCGAAGGAGTCGTTCTTTGGCATCATAATGGTATAGCTGAAGGCGGAGCAGTTCTCCTACCCGCAGGCCGCAGCAAAACAGCAGGAGCAGCCCCAGCCGTACAACTTCCGCGCGCCTTAGGTTAAGATTGGATCGCCCCAATTTGGATGCGGAGGCCAACACCCGCGCCAATTCTTCCACCGAGACCAGTCTGGGTGAACGGGGAGGTGACGCTTTGGGGAAGGTGACCATTTGAGGAACGTAACACTCTGGATGTTCTCGCGCGTAATGAGCCAGGAACTGGCGAATGTAGCCAAGTCGTCTGCGTTGCACAGTAGGGGACAGATGAACGAAGCTTTGAGCCCACCGATCAAACTGCTGCCGGTCCATCGTGTGGGCGTTCCGCCGACAAAGATACCTATCCCAAGCTCGCAATGGACACTCCTCCATGACGTATTTAAGTCCCAAGGTGCGACGGCAATCCAGGTAACGCTGAATGGCTGGACCAAAGCGACTGCGAAAAGTCTTGCAGGAAGAGCGTTGCTGAAGTGCCTGCTCCCGAATGCGTGGGAAACGACTTTGCCAACCTTTTCCCAACAGAGTGCTCGGTTTGGCCGAAGCGGGTACCGACAGCCCCACCCGGCGTAGGTCATCGACGTTGAGTCGGAGATAGACGCCCGTGCTGCTCGGGCTGCGATGTCCCAAGGTGTCGCCAATAGATTTCGTGGAGACGCCGCGCCGAAGTAGATGCACCGCCAACGAGTGGCGCAGGGCGTGCGGGCCAAACCGAGCCACTTTCAAACGGCTCCGCTCCAACCAGTGATGTACAATCGCGGTCACTGAACCCGGCTTCAGCGGTCCAAAGGGAGCCCGCGCGCGAACGAACAATTCCCGTCGCTCTGTTCGCGGTCGGCCCTCGCGCAAAAATTGTACCAGGACTTCACCAGCCTCGTCAGTGATCGGCAACAGAAGCGCTTGCTGGGTTTTCCTCTGCCAGACCCGCAACGTCGCCTGACGCCAGTCCAGATCGTCCACCCGCAATCGGACCAACTCCCCGCAACGTAAACCGTAAGCGGCAGCCAGATACAGCATCGTAAAATCCCTCGCCCCGGTGGACTCCGAGCGCTCAATGGACCGGAGCAATTGCCGCACCTGCTCCCACGGCACTGCTTTGGGCAAACGCTCACCTTGATACACCCGCGGCAGCTCCACCTCCTCATGAAGTGGAGTATCCAATTGGCCATGTGAGAACTTGAAGCGCAGAAACGAGCGTAAAACGTACGCCACCTGAACGAGACTGAGGCGGTCGTTCGTACGGGCAGCCCGGCGGATGAACCGCTCGCTCTGCTCTCGTCGAAACTGCCTGGCGGAAGTCGGAGGTTTGTCGAACCCAATGAATGCCAGAAACTCGGTCACACGCAGTCGGTGCGTCTGCACGGTGCGCTCAGACAATCCACGCATTTCCCGCAAATACGCCGCAAAACGTTCGACTTCTGCTTGGGCCGCAGACAACACCGACCCTTTGGCCTCTGGAATCAGCCCCCGGACCCGCAGGAACCGATGCCAAGCCCGTACCGCGCCACTGACGTTGGGCCGTTGAGGTCGAAAGTGAGCGTCCGCCCGTGCCAAGAGCTCCGGCGTCAAGCAAGGCAGCGAACGGATTCTGCGTCGTTGCAACCACCGTACCGCCCGGCAGATTCCCTGCACGAAATTCCGAACTGAGTGATCTGAGTAGCCCTGTGACCGCAGCCAATCCACCAAATCGTCAGGCGGAACGCCGAACAATTGCAATGACCGGTACCACGCAGGCTGAACGACGTCGACATTCGAGTGATAAACATTTTTCATCACCCCAGATCAACCATGCCCGCTTACCCTCGTCAATAATGTGGAGTGAAAGGTTCACCAAAGCCCACGCCAGACGGAAAATCGGCGATTCACTCCACATTACTGATCGCTTCACATTAATGCCCTAATGTGGAGCTCCACATTAGGGCATCGGATCCAGTTCGATGCGAAAGTCTGGTTCGTTGAACTCGCAACCGGGGTCGGGAGGCGGTCGAGCCGGAGCGAAGGTGGCCGGGCCACACCAGAGATTGATGTGGCGCAGGATTGTTTCGACGACCTCCGGGTTGTCGATGAAGGCGATCACCCGCATCTGCTTCTGACAAGCCGGACATTGCAGCGGGTCCACATGCCACGCTTGACGAATCAGGTCGCGCCATTTCCGAGAAGGAAGCTTGAGTGGCGGTGGCGGTGGGTGGCGGTGAACCAGGAGGCACGGATTTGAGTTTGTCGAATTGAGATTTGAGGTGTCCGCCGGAACCGCGGTTACCCGTGCCCTTTCGAGCGCAGCCACGTATCTTGTTGGAATAGAGTCCGTAGTAACGGATCATCTGCACCCCTTTGTCCGGAATGTGCTGAGAAAGTACGGCCAGAAAATCGACGGGATCAAAGACTTCGAAATTGCGGTTGATTTTCGGGTTGAGTCGAGACCGATAAATAATGGTAACGGTCGGCGATTCCAGGGTCATCTTTTCGACCGAAAACGGATTCCGAAGGACGTACTGGCAGCGTTGTTCGCGTTCGGCCCGGTTTTCCGGGGCCACGGTTCGACTGGCGTCCACATTGAAACCGGTGTGTTTCCAGGATTTCATCCGGGCCACCAGTTCATTGGAAATGAGATGGTGGCGAAGCAGCTCGGCGAAGATTCGGGCGCGGAAGAGTTCTTCCAGAACGCGACACGGAATTTTGGGCGCCGGGTGCCACGTGCCTTCGTCATCCAGCAGACCGTCGGCCGGAGCAACTTGGGCAGGGCAAAGACGTAGTGGCGGTGGTCCACCGGAAGCAAAATCTGGTCGACCAGGGGGTGCAACTCACGCCCCGCGTGGTGTTTTGAGAAGGCCAGAAGCAGGCGGTTTTAATTTCTGGAAACGTGGGTGAGTTGGGCGTGCGGAAACAGCTT
>JAYVTS010000348.1:0-4236 GCA_043788645.1 Verrucomicrobiota bacterium | reverse complement strand
ACCACTGAACCAGCCGACAGCGAGAAGGCCACAAAGGGAAAAAAAACGACTGAACATTTCGTAACTTAGGCGGACCGCTAGGTAGGGGAAAAGCGGAATATGGAAGCCTAAGACCCTATCGCCACGAGCAACTTCCGAAGCAGTCCTACCTCTCGCCCCATGCTTTTCGCGACGTCCTCATCACTTCAACGCGCCCAAGAGTTCATCCTCCACTGGGCGGAAACGGTCCGAGCGAGCCGACCGGCGAGGATCTGGTCAGATCTCGCTCCCAGAAGCCCCTCTCCCTCTTGGGTCAGAGGTCGGCGTTCGGGATTTCCGACCCGTTTAGGAGGCTGCTTTCGGGCGGTGCGTGGTATCGCAGTTATCCCTATTCCCTATTTTTTCTTCGGATCCAGGTTCTCGACGAGTTGAGCTTCGCTCACGGTGCTTTGGACCCCAGTCGAAGGAACCTCGAGACCGGTGAGCCAGACCAATGCATTCAAAAATACCTTTCGCTGATTGGCATCGCCCCAGTTGCTATGAGTGTGACCACCCGTGAAACCAAAACCGCGGCTGCCGTTCTCATTCACTTTGACCCACATCAAGGTTTCGGTACGGCCTGAAGCGGCAACAATGTGTTCATAGGGACCGGCGGGCCAAACATAGGGGCCTTTGCGGACGGCATCGGGCGGGGTCGCGGTGAGTATAGGAGTCACTCCCTTCATATCGTCGGCCCAACGCATATTAAAATACCACTCATCTTTCGTGCTAAATGGTTTGACCCCGCGGGTGACGGGGTGTTCCGGGAATTTCTCGTACTGCGGCCACCACATGGGATTGACGCTATAGAGGTTTTCATAGTACCCACCGATCCAGTGCTTCAACGCTTCGCCAGGTTCGCCCTTGGGGACTTCCACGCCGTAATGGGCAAACCCGAGTCCAACACCTGTTTTCGCAAGGTCATCGAGAAATTTGAGTCGGTCCGGTTGAATGGCGGGATGACCCGTACCGCCATCCGCAAAGATGACGACGGCGGCGGCGCCGGTGAAAACGCTGTTGTCTGGGACGGACTGACCGCCTTCGACCTTTGTAGGCCAGCCGTTGGAATAGACTTTGACTTGTAGCCCCGGAAATCCCGTGAGGCACTGTTGATGCAAGAGGGCTCCGGCCCGAAATTCGTGCATCCCGGGCGGATGAGAGGGTTTACCGGCGATCAGCAGCAGGCGCTTGGGCGCATCGGCAGCCCAAAGGTGGCCGGTCACAAGCGTGAGCAAAGTGAGGCAAAGCGGTGCGGTCCGTTTCATGATTTGAACCATGGTGTAAGCGTTGTGAGTCATTGAAGAAACTAGTTTTCACCGGGGAACGACCTGCGGCAGGCCGCGTTGACGAAACAATTGCACCTGCTGCCAACGATTCAGGCGGAGTGTACCAAAGTGGCGCAGAAGCCAATAGTCACTGCGCCGACGCAACGGCGCAAATCGGCGGCGTTCGGCCAAAATGTGCCCCCGCAACCGCCAGACATCGCGGACGGCTTCCCAGTACGCACGACGGACGAAGCTCCAGCGCCGGACCAACACCCAACCGGCCAAAGCCTCGACGATGAGCAATCCGAATTGGGTCAACGCGAGTAACAACAGCAGGTGTTGCCCAAACTTGAGGATTTGGAGCAATGAATTGCGGTTGCAGTAGTAGCGGGTGGTTTCGCTGGTCCGAATCGCCGCGGGTTGGCCCGGGGCAGCCGGATTGACGTTGGCAGCGCCTTGATGGTGGAGCCGTGCTGCGGGAACGCCAATCGCGGTTCCGCCTGAGAGCCAGACTTTGAGGGCGAGATCCATTTCATCGGTGTACATGAACAATTGCTCATCAAAGCCGCCGACTCGTTCAAAGACGTCACGTCGAATCAGAAACGCACACCCGTAGGGAATGAAGAGTGGTCGGGTGGTGTCGAAATCGGCGGACAACACGGGCAACCCCAATGGATCCAGGCCGTCGAAGCCAAAACATTGGACGGAATCGTCTGAGTAATTGAGGACCCGAGGCATGGCGGCCGTGGCGCCAACTCGTTCGGTTTCGGCTAAGAGTTGTTGGAGGCAGTCGGGCTCGAGCCACGTATCGTTGTTCAAAAAGAACAGGTAATCTCCGCGGGCGCACCGGGCTCCGGAGTTATTGCCGGCGCAAAATCCGAGGTTCGCGCCATTTTGTTGGAAGCGTTCATTGGGGTGACCGGCCACAAGTTGGGCGGCGAGCGTCCCGGAACCGTCGGGAGACAAATTGTCCGCGAGAATCAATTCGCACTCGGCCGTGATCGTTTGGGCGCGAAACGAGGTGAGACACCGGTCAAGCCACCGGGCTCCATTGTAGTTCAATACGACCACGCTGAGTCGCGGGCGGCCATCGCTCGTCACGTATTCAAGTGACGGCAAAACTACCGGTCGTAAAGCGAGCGTTAAGAGAACTGTTTTACATTGTTCCGATCATTCCGTTGATGAAAGTTACGGGTGCATGGGGAAACCGAATACGATCACCGGTGACGACCGGCCCAACGTCCTCTGGCAGATTCGTCATCTATTACCGGGCGCGGCGGCCCTGGCCGGGGTGGCGGGATATACCAACTCGGTCATGCTGGGATTCTTTCACGCCCCGGTTTCTCACATGGGTTGATGTTAGAGGGAGGACTCATCGCGGATGAACGTGCCAAAGCCCCTCGTTCGAGCACGTTCCCTCAGGGGCGATGAATAGGTTTGGGCGTGGAGAAATCGTGCCAAATTCTTATTTCCCACGGGAATAAATTCGGCGACAAACAGGCCACGATGGAAACAAGTCCCGCGTCCATGCCGGTATCCGTGCGCAAACCGGCCCGGCTCTGGCCCGCTCGGTGGCTATTGGTGATCGCCGTGATCGGCTCCGTCGTGATTCGTTTTTTACCACAATTGGCGTTCCAAGAGCGCAATCTTTGGACGGCGGCCCTGGTGATTTTCACCACGTTTTTACTCTTCATTTGGTGGGTGTTTTTTTCGCGAGTTCGGTGGTGGAAACGGTTGGCTGGGTTGGCATCGGTGGGACTCGTCGTTGGAGCTTTGATCGGTACGTTTCGAATTCGAGCGGTGAGTGGAGATTTGTTGCCCATCCTCGAACCTCGCTGGGCTGCGCACGCAAGTTCGCCGCAAAAAGTGCAACCGCAAACTCCCTCTTCTGTGGCGGCGATGGTTGACCTGCCGTCCGTTTCGAAAGTGCCGAACCGTTCGGACTTCGCTCAATATCTGGGTCCCACCCGCGATACGGTGGTGCCCGGGCCAGCATTGGACCCGGATTGGGTAGCCCATCCGCCCCAAGTCCTGTGGCGACAACCGGTGGGCGCAGCTTGGTCGGGATTCGTCATCGTCGGCGAGCGTGCGCTGACTCAGGAACAAAATGGCACCAACGAATTAGTGACGTGTCGTCAACTCGCTACCGGCGCAATTCTATGGGTACACACCGATCCGGCCCAATACGATACCGTGATTGCGGGTGCGGGTCCGCGGCAAACCCCCGTGGTGGTAGGTGGCCGAGTTTTTACCTTGGGAGCGACGGGGATTTTGAATTGCCTCGAGCTGGCCTCGGGACAGCGATTGTGGGGGACGAACATCCTCACCCTGGCGCACGCAGCGGTGCCTGATTTTGGTTTGGCAGGAACGCCCTTGGTGTCTGACGGACGGGTCATTGTCCAAGCGGGTGGTAAGGCGGAGCAATCGCTCCTGGCCTTCGACACATCCACCGGCGCTCTGATTTGGAGTACGGGGGATCAACCGGCCGATTACAGTTCGCCCACCGCTTTGACCCTGGCCGGCGTACCTCAGGTGCTGCTGTTTACGTCCCAGCGGATTGCGGCCCATGATCCCGCGACGGGTCGTTTGCTGTGGGATCGACCGTTCGGGACGAAGTTTCCGTTGGTCGCCAATCCCTTGTCGATTGGCCCCGATCAAGTGTTGATCTCGGCCGGGTACGGCGTAGGTGCGGAAGTGCTTGAAGTTAAGCGGAGCGCAGACGGAACTTTAGCGGTCAGTTCTCTATGGGTTTCAAAGCGGATGAAGGCCAAGTTTCACCATCCGGTTCAACGTTCCGGATTCGTCTTCGGTCTGGACGATGGAATGTTTGCGTGCCTCAACTTGAAGGACGGTACGTCGGCGTGGAAAGGCGCCCGTTACGGCCATGGTCAAGGTCTGCTGGTAGGCAACCACTATCTTTTGATGGCTGAAAGCGGCGAACTGGTGTTACTCC
>JAYVTS010000347.1:0-13713 GCA_043788645.1 Verrucomicrobiota bacterium | reverse complement strand
TCGGGCTCGCTGCGCGAGACCAAAACGGCGCTGCCGCCGCGCCGTTTTGTCCTGCCCGTAGAGGAAGACCTTGGCCTGGGGATTGATCTGCTGGATGCGGTCCTTGCTGAGGGTCAACATGCCGCCGCTGCCGCAGCAGTCATTGACGGTGCGGGCCACGCCCTCGCCACGGGCCAGCTCGGTATCGAACCGGAGGACCAGATCCACCATGAGGCGGATGACCTCGCGCGGGGTGAAGTGCTCGCCGGGGTTCTGGTTCAGGGCTTCATTGAACTTCCGCAGCAGGTGCTCGAAGACGTAACCCGTCTCGTGGTTGGACATGGCAGCGGGGCGGAGGTCCACCTTGCTCTTCTCATTGAAGCGCTCCATGAGCAGGTAAAGCAGCCCGGCGCGCTCCAGGTCGCGGATGGCGTCGTCGAAGTTGAAGGCGGCAAAGATTTCCCGGACGTTCGGGGAGAAGCCCGCGACATACTGACGGAGGTTCAGGGCCAGATTGGCGTCGTCGTGCAGGAGGCTCTCGTAGTTGAACTGGAAGGTGTTGTAGAAGGCGTATCCTGCCGCCCGGCAGAGCTGCCCGTGGCGGTTTTTCGGCCCCTTTTCTTTCAGCGTGCGCTCCGTCTCCAGCACCCTGGCCTTGATGCCCTCCAGCGCGTAGTCGAGACGGCGCAGGACAGTGAACGAGAGGATGATCTTCTGAAACTCACTCTTCTGGAAAGCGCCGTTAAGCAGATCGGTAATGGCCCAGAGGCAGCTAAGAGCCTGTTTGAAAACTACGGGGGGCGCTGTTGGGGCAGAAAAGGCCGGGGCCGGCGTTGGCTCGGCCGTCACAGCCCGCTGCGGGGATTCTCCGGCCTCGCCGCCGAGGTTGGCGAAAAAGTCGGAGGCGGATTTGGAGCGGGCGGACATTTCGTTTTTTCAGGAAGGGATTTCAAGGACATTCCCACCGCATCGCGGCGTGCGGAGCTTGGGACGGCCCGTCGGATCGGATTCCATGGGCGCAGCGTAGCAGTCGCTTCCCGGCTTGCTCAATCTTTGGCTGGGGTTCTTCCCGGCGTCCTCGCCCGGCGCGGGCTACGGTGGACGGCCGGGGCCGATCCATTGGGCGGGATGAAATCAAGACTCCCCCACGGCGTTGGATCTGCGTATGATATCCCGAATGAAAGCCACGCTTCTCACCGCCACGCGGGTATCATTGACCTGCGGGTTGTTCGCGTCGCCGGCCGCGCGGCCCTCCACCGCCAGGAAACTCGACGCATGAAACCTCTCCCCATCAATCGCCGTCGTTTTCTCGCGCTGGGCGTGACTGCCTCCGCGCTCGCCGCGTTTCCGGCTTGTCGGAGTGCCAGAGCGGGTCGTGAAGCCAGGCAGCGACCGGCGAGGCTGTTCTTCACCACGCAAGGTCGGACGGCCGTGATCAACGAAGATGGCACCGGACTGCGTTACTTCGATTTCAAGGTGCCGGATCAAGTCACTTGGCAACCCGGACCGTTTCTCTCCGACGGACGGCGCGTGATTTTCCTGAGCATGGAAGCGCGCCGCGATGGTCCAGGCCGGCCGTTCGACAAGTATTATCACCAGACGCCGACGCATCTCTGGCTCCACGATCTCGACCGCGACACGCTCACCGAAATGGCCACGCGCGATCGGCTGGCTCCTTTCTACACGCCGGCGTTGCTGGTGTCCGACGAGCGACTGCTCGTGCAAGTGGTGCGCGATCAGGGTGGGCAGATTTTCAGCATGAACCTCGACGGCAGCGACGCCCGCGAGTTCACGCGCCTGGGCGAGGGTTTGCCGTACGGGCTGAGTCTGAGTCCCGATGGCCACCGCGTGGCCTATCACCTCGCGAGCCCGCAAGGTTACCAAATCTGGACGAGCACCATCGACGGCTCCGAGCGCGTCCGTGTCGCCGCGCACCACGACCATCTTTACTTCGGCCCGAGCTGGTCGCCGGATGGACAGTGGTTGCTCTTTCAGAACTGCCAGCTCAACGCTGACCCGGGCCACGATTGGAGCGATCTCTGCATCGCACGTCCGGATGGGAAAGACTTCCGCGTGCTGACCGAGGGACAGGCCATGTGGTTCGGCGCAACCTATGGGAATCCGCAGAATCGTAGCGGCGGATCGAATACCCCGGCCTGGACGCGCGACGGCGAAATCCTGTTCCCTCGACGACTGCCCGGATCGAAAGTCCCTTGGGAGTTTCAACCGCAACGCCCCGACACCGATCACTTCAATCGCGACTTCAAACCCGAACTCGCCCGCGGCGGCGTGGAGATCTGTCGGCTCAATCCGAGCACGGGCGATGTGAAGGCGCTGACGCACAGCGCACCGCCGGTGTGGGATTTCCGCGCCAACGAGTCGTCAGACGGCCGGTCCATTGTTTTCTGTCGCGCCGAATCCGGCGGCGTGCCGGCGATCTGGGTGATGGACGCCGACGGTCGCAACGCGCGGCGGCTCACCCGCGGCTTCGACGACCAGGGCGCTGACCATCCCCGATGGTTGCCGCTCGCAAACAGGCGTTAGCAGGCCGCCGGCAAAATGTTATCAAACTGTTCTTTCTCGAGGTGCTCGACCTGATGCGCCGTCGCCAGACTGAGCCGCTGGTTTACGTTCAGGACGGCACCACGTTCCTGAAAATGGGCGACTGGCTGCGTAAGGTGCCGCCGCTCTATCTCGATGTGGACGCCAAGCTCGCCTCGATGGATGCGAGCGGCATCGCCATCACGTTGCTGAGCACGAACGATCCCGGCCCCGAGTGGTTCGGCGACGACGGTCCAGCCGTGGCGCAGGTCATCCATGATTCGCTCGCCGGCGTCATTGCGAAACAACCCGCGCGCTTCCGCGGGCTTTGCACGCTCCCGTTGCAGAGTGAAAAAGCGGCCGCCACGGAGCTGGATCGTTGCGTGAAGAAGCTCGGCTTCCGCGGCATGCTGCTCTACGCGAACCTCGCCGGGGCGTGGTGCGACGAGCCGCAATTCCACTGGCTCTACGCCCGCGCGGAAGAGCTCGGCGTGCCCATCCCGCTGCATCCCGCCAAGCCGATGACCACCGAGCAGGTGAAGGGCTACGAGCTGACCAGCACGCTCGGCAACATGTTCGAGAACACCATCGCGCTGGCCCGCATCATCGCCAGCGGCCATCCGTGGGTCGAGCCGGAGGTGATTCTCACCGCCTTTCCCAGTTTGAAAATCTCGCCCGCCGATGAGGCGAAGATTCTCGACGGCAACGCGCGGAAGTTGTTTAATCTTTAGTATGCGCTGCTCAGTCCTGATTGCCGTTTTCGTCGTCGGAATCTTCACCACGGCCGCCTTCGCCGCTCCGACTGTGCGCATCACGTCGCTAGTGGACGGCACCGAGCTACGCGCAGGAGAGAAATTCATCATTAGCGCTGCCGTTTCGTCCAGCGCTCCCGGCAGGCGCGTGGTGAAGGTCGAGTTCTTCGTCTGGTCGCACAACCTCCGCGTCGGCGAGGCGACCTCAGCGCCATTTACCGCCGAGGTGACGCCGCGCGAGCTTTTCGCCAGGGCGCGATTCTCGCTGATCGCGCGGGCGACGGATGACCAGGGAGCAGCCACGGACTCGGAGCCCATCTGGGTGTCGATGAAGGACGACGCGAGTTACCCGCCGCGCGCGAAGCCCCGCGAAGAGAGCTTCATTTCGAAACACACGCCCGGCAGCGGCCACGAGGGGATTCCGTCCTTCTGCGAGCTGTCGAACGGCGACCTGCTCTGCCTTTTCTACGCCGGTAAATACGAACTCTCCGACGACTCGGCCATCTACCTGACGCGATTGTCGAAAGGATCGGCGGAGTGGGACAAGCCTTGCCGCATCATCGGCGGCGACGACGGCGTCTCGCGGGTGAACGCCGTGTTGCTCGCGGGCAAGGACGACGCGCTCACGTGCTTCTACTCGAACATCGAGGGCGGGCAGAACTTTGAGTATGCCCGTCCCTGCTTTCGAATCTCGCACGATGGCGGCGCGACGTGGGGCGTGGAACAAAGAATGCCCGAACCGAAGTTCGTTCACCCGACCGGCACGCTCTTCGCGTTGAAACCGCTGCGCCTCGCCGATGGCACCGTGCTGTTGCCGGCCAACCGCGAGAGCGAACATCCCGATCCGAAACACGGCTGGACCTCGCTCTTTTACCGCACCACCGATGACGGTAAATCGTGGACGGAATCCGCTGAGATTCTGTCCACGCCAGGCAACATCCAGCCCACCGCGCAGCAACTTGCCGATGGTTCACTCGTCGCTTTCTTTCGCCCACGCGGAAGAGACGGGAAACTCTGGCGCTCCACTTCCAGCGACGGCGGAAAAACCTGGGCCGCGCTCGAAAAGACTCCGCTCGACAATCCGTCCTCGCGATCGGATTTCGTCGTGTTGCCCAGCGGGGCGCTGGTCCTGGCGTGCAATCCCTCGCCCAGAACGCGCGCCCCCGTTTCGTTGCTGTTTTCACGCGACGGCGGGAAGACCTGGCCCGTCCGCCGCGACATCGAGACCGGCCCCGGCCCTTACGGCTATACCGCCGTTCTCCGCACTTCGGACAAAAAGATCCACGTTGGTTACGACTGCGACCGGCGCGTCATCAAGGACGTGGTCGTGGACGAGGCGTGGTTCGACGAACCCTCGCAGATGCTCGACTACCGGCATCCTTGACCCAACTTTGCAATCATGCCAGCACCCCCGCTCAGTCACAGCGAACTGCTCCAGCTTCAACGCTGGAACACGCCCACCATCTACAACGGCTGGGAACAAATCACGCGACACGACTCCGCCCGCGACGCCGTGAATCTCGAAGAGACGCGCGACTTCATGCCCGAGGCGCTGCCGATTTGCGGCTGGGCCGTCACCGTTGTCATTCAGCCCGGCGACCGCTCGCACGCCGCACGCGGCGGCGAGCTGTGGGCTGCCTACCGCGAGCATCTCGCCGCGCAACCGGGACCGAAGATTGTCGTCGTCCAGGACCTCGACAAACCCGCGTGTTACGGCGCGGGCTGGGGTGAAGTGAACGCCAACATTCACCGCGCTCTTGGCTGCATCGGCGCCATCATCGACGGAGCAGTGCGTGACGTGGACGAGATGCGACACGCCGGTTTCAAAACGCTCGCCCGTCGTCTCGCGGTCGGTCACGGCTGCGCGATTCCGATTCGCTGGGGCTGCGAGGTAGAGGTTTTCGGACGCAAGCTCCGGTCCGGCCAGCTCATCCACGCGGACAATCACGGCTTCATCGCCATTCCATCCGGCGAAGAGCAAGGGCTGCTCGATGCGGCCCGCTTCATGGACCAAGCCGAATGCGATACGCTCGTCCCGGTCGCACGTGGCTCCCATGGCTTGCCGTTGCCCGAGGTGTTGAAAAACATCAATGCCGCCACAGCCGAGTTTGGCCGCAAGGCGAACGAACGCTTTCAACGGAGAGGAGAATGGTGAACCCGCCTATCTCGCGGTTCGGATTTCGGAGAAGTATGAACCCAGCCTTTGCGACAACCCTGAATCTAGTGAGACTTAGAATGAGTCACTCTTTGATAAAATCACCGGCCCTCGCGCAGTTGGCCTTCCTGTTCTGGTGGGTGCCGCTGGCTCTCGCTGTCGACACCACCAGCCCCGCCAAACCCGTTTCCAGCGGCGAAGGTGCCATCAAGCGAATGGAGATCGCCCCTGGTTTGAAGGTCTCGCTCTTCGCGGACGACACGCAGGTCTCGCACCCGGTGGGGTTGTGCACGGACGAGCAGGGACGTTTCTTTGTCGCTGAATCCTATCGCTACATCGACCCGAGTGGCGCGTGGACGGACATCCGCCGCCACATGGACTGGCTTGACGAGGATCTGGCGAGCCGCAGCCTCGAAGACCGCCGCCGGCTGTATGTCTCGCGGCTCGGGCCCGCGCTCCCCGACTGGAGGAAATTCAGCGAACGCGTCCGGCTGATCGAGGATCGCGACCACGACGGGAAGGCGGACCATTCCTCGGTGTTTGCCGAGGGGTTCAACGATCTTCTGGACGGAACCGCCGCGGGCATTTTCGCGCACAAGGGCAACGTCTGGTTCACCTGCATTCCCAACCTTTGGCTGCTGCGCGACACGCAGGGCACGGGCAAGGCCGACTCCCGGCAATCGCTTCACCACGGCTTCGGCGTGCGGCTTGGATATCTCGGCCACGACCTGCACGGGCTTTGTCTGGGGCCGGATGGGAAATTGTATTTGAGCATCGGCGACCGGGGAACGCACATCGACGAGGGACCCGGCCGCGTGGTGGATCTGCCGGAGACCGGTGCGGTGTTTCGCTGCGATCAGGACGGCGCGAACCTGGAGGTGTTCGCCACCGGCTTGAGGAATCCGCAGGAGCTGGCATTCGACAAGTTCGGCAATCTCTGGACCTGCGACAACAACGCCGACCAGGGCGACGAGGCGCGCTGGGTGTATCTCGTCGAAGGTGGCGACAGCGGCTGGCGTGTCGGGTTTCAGCACCTGACGTATCCGGTTCTGCTCGGCGCCTGGAACGCGGAGAAGATGTGGCATCCGTCGTGGAAGGGACAGTCAGCCGCCATCGTCCCTCCAGTCGCGAACGTCAGCCAGGGACCTTCAGGCATTGCGTATTACCCCGGGACTGGCCTCAGCGCAAAATTCGAAAACCACTTTCTCGTCTGTGACTTCAAGAATGAAGCCGGTGGGATTCTCTCGCTCTCCGTCCGGCCCAAAGGAGCCTCCTTTGAGCTGACAGATCCGGCCCATTTTCTCTGGCACATTCCGGCGTCGGACGTCGAATTTGGCTCCGACGGTTCTGTCTACGCCTGCACCTGGAACGGCAACATCGGCACCAACAGCTCCGGCAACATCTACAAGATCACCGACCCGGTGGCGGTGACGAACCCGCTCGTGGCCGAGACACAGCGCTTGATCGGCGAAGGCATGTCGAAGCGCAGCGAGACGGAACTCGCGACGCTGCTGGGTCACGCGGACCTGCGCGTCCGCCGGGAAGCGCAGTTTGAACTGGCGGATCGCGGAATGGATTCGGTGCCGGTCTTTGACCGTGTGCTGGACAGTGAAACGCAGACGTTGCCGCGCCTGCACGCCGTGTGGGGACTTGGACAGATCTCGGCGAAACGTCCCGGTGACACCAGCCGCCTCATGGAGCCGGTCATCGCCGCACTGAAGGACGGCGACGGTGAGGTTCAGGCGCAATCCGCGAAGGTGCTCGGAGTGGTTCGTTGCGCGGAAGCGTTCGAACCGCTTGTAACGCTGCTGAACGGATCCGCCGCGCCGCGTGTGAAATTCTTCGCGGCACAAAGTCTCGGCAAGCTGGGCCGCAAGGACGCGCTAGAGCCGCTCGTTGCGTTGCTGCGGCACAATCACGACGAGGATCCGATGCTCCGCCACGCGGCCGTCTATGCGTGGGCCTCGCTGAAAGATCCGGAAGGCGTGAAGCGATTCGCGCGGGATGAGTCGGCCTCGGTCCGATTGGGTGCAACCCTGGTCATGCGCCGCCTGAACCGGCCGGAGATCGCGGGGTTTCTGGATGACGCCGATCCGATGGTCGTCGCTGAGGCCGCCCGGGCCATCAATGACCTGCCGATGACGGACTCGCTTCCCAAGCTGGCGAGCCTGGCAGACGCAAAGAGCGTCCAAACGAACCAAGCTACGGTGGAGCCGGTCTGGCGCCGGGTCGTCAACGCAAACGTCCGTATCGGTGAGGCGGACAACGCCGAGCGACTGGCGCGCCTAGCGCGACGCGTGGACCTGCCCTCGACCGTGCGTGAAGAGGCGTTGCGCGGGCTCGCCGACTGGAGCCGACCATCCAATCGTGATGCGGTGACCGGTCTATGGCGGCCGTTGAAGAAGCGGGAGATCGCCACCGCCCACGAGGCGGCGCGCAAAGCGTTCTTCGGATTAGCGCGCGACACGAACGCAAGCGTCCGACTTGCCGCCATTCGTCTCGCCGGAAAGTTTGAACAGAGTGACTCAGCGCCATTACTGATGAAACTGGTTTCCGACCCGGCGGTCGATGGCCCCACACGCGTCGAATCGTTGCGGGCGCTGGCGTCGGTCAAGGACTCCGGCCTGCTGAGCCTGACTGAAACCTTAAGCCGGGACAGCGATGAAACCGTCCGCAAGGAGGCGCAGAGCATCCGGTCGCGCGTGCAGCCGGGCGACGCGTCCGAACGCTGGCGAATCGTGCTGGAAACCGGAACCCTCGGCGAAAGGCAGAACGCATTCGCCGAACTTGCCAAGTTAAACGGCAAGGACGCGGACGAAATTTTGAAGGAGTGGATGGAGCGGTTGCTGGCCGGAAAATTGCCACCGGAACTTTACCTGGACCTGCTCGGGGCGGCTGGGTCGCACGGCGCCTCGAAGGATCTGGTGCGGCGTTACGACGAAAGCCTGCCCAAGGGTGACGAGCTCGCGCCGTATCGTGCGGCGATGGCCGGCGGAAGCGCGGCGGCCGGGCGCAAGATTTTCATGGAACGTGTGGAGGCGTCCTGCATTCGCTGTCACAAGATCGGTGACGAGGGCGGCGACGTCGGTCCGAATCTGAAAGGCGTCGGCTTGCGGCTTACCCGCGAACAAGTCTTAGAATCGATTGTGTTCCCGAACAAAAAGATCGCAGCCGGGTTCGAGGGCGTGCTCGTGATGTTAAAGAATGGAACCAGCTACGGGGGTGTGCTCAAGAGTGAGTCCGCCAGCGAACTGACCCTCAACTCCCCCGAGGACGGCCTGGTCACCGTGGCGAAGAAGGACATCGCGGACCGCCAGCGCAGCGGCTCGGGCATGGTTGAAGGCCTCGCCGAGATTCTTGGCAAACGGGACCTCCGCGATCTCGTCGAATTCCTGGCGAATCAGAAATGACTCGATGAAACGACTTTGCTACTTGTTACTGGTGCTCGCCTGTGCAGTTCCATTTTTCGCTGAAAGTACGTTCCACCTCCGCTCGCGCGGGGCAACAAGGGTTTCGGCATTTATCTCGACAACGGCACCGACCGCGCGCGCATCCATCACCGAACGAAATGGGTCGAAAAGTCCCTAACCTTATGAACTCTGTGCTGGTGAAGAAAACTCTTAATTTAAAAAGGGACAGGCATATAGAAAACAATTCACTTCATAATAATACATGATCGTTATATTGACAATAAAATTTCATCAGATTTAAAAGAGGGCGACTTATAAAGGGACGGCTGGATTGATAAAAACCGAACAACCTGAGGCCTCCTGACCTGTCCCCAACAAGTAGATTCCAGCGTAGCCGTCCGGCGGCCCCGTAGTGCGTTGGCGATTGAAGGTGGCGAGTTGGCGGTGTGAAAATTAATCGGACCACCGTACCCGCTGACCTACGCAAAGCCTTCAACGGTCTGGCCGCATTAGGGAGGCACGGACTCGGACAAAGTCCCCTCCGTGGCAGCTGGTATTTTTTGAGCTTTTAGACTCTTATCCGGAGGATCAGGGTTTCCGGTGAAGGCTTGACTCCGAAGCCAGGGAATGCTTCAGTTAGAAACCGAGTGCAGGGTGAATATGCACGAGTTAGGTCTAGAGGTTTCCCTGTTTACCCAGTATTGGCTGAATTCTAATATGAAGATTCGTCTCCATTTGTCCGGTAGCGGGTGGGCGGCATGGTTTGGTTTATTTTGGTCGACCCTGGCGACGCCGGCCGGGGTGGTGATCAATGAGATCATGTATCATCCACCCAACGATCTGAAAAACTTGGAGTACGTGGAGCTGCACAACCCTACTAGCTCCGAGGTGGAGGTTTCCGGGTGGACCCTCGCAAAAGGACTCGAGTTTCGTTTTCCGAAAGGTGCTAAAATTGCTGCGGGCGGCTATCTTGTCGTTTGTCGAAATCGCGCACCTTTCGCCGCCCAATATGGTAAAGCGATTCCTACCGTAGGCGATTTTACTGGCAAACTAAGCCACCACGGAGAGCGGATTGAATTGGTAAACGGCGCCGGCGCGGTGGTTGATTCCGTGAGCTATCGGGATGAGGATCCCTGGCCAGCGGGCCCAGGTGGTTACTCCGCTTCTTTGGAACGAATGGATCCGTTGTCCCCGAGTGATCAGCCAGCAAATTGGTCTGGATCAAAACTACCGGAGTTCGAGACTCCAGCAGGAACTCCCGGACGACGCAACGACAACTTTTCGACGAATGTTCCTCCCGCGATCACTCAGGTTGCGTTCAAAGTTCCGGGCCCAGCTCAAACAACGGTAGTAACCTCGACCATCGCCGATGTTGATGGCATCCAGGAAGCGTTTTTGATGTACCGGACGGCCCAACCCGGCAAGGAGACCGCCGAAGTGGCGATCCCGATGCAGCGGGTCTCGGGGGATGCTCACAGCGGGACGTATCAGGCAAGTCTTCCGGCGAACGGCGCGGGCACTTTGGTGCGGTTTCGGCTTAAAGCAGTTGATCGGCTGGGTTCGCTGCGTTTTCAACCGCGAGCGACCGAACCTCAGCCCGCGTATTCGTACTATGTTTACGGGGGAAGCAACGCGGCGACCGTTCCGCTCGCGTTCATTATTAATGTGACCCGCTCTCACCAAGCGGCTCCTCTGCCCGGGCGATTTGCTCGCTTTTCCCCCGACCAAAATCCAATTCAGACTCGGTGTCAGCCGAACACAGCTTTTGTCTATATCGCGCCGGGCGCGAGCCAAGCCCAAACATTCGATTTTGTGCCGATACCGCGGCGGAGTGGAGGGTATAAAGTTCATTTTGCGCACGGCCGCGAGCTCCTGGGAATGTCGAGTATTAACCTCATTTTTGAAGACTCACCTCGGTGGCTTTTATCGGAACCTCTGGCCTATGAACTTTATCGGTTGGCGGAGGTGCCCGCTGAATTAACGGATCACGTTCGATTGACAGTAGATGGACATCTCTTGGGATATCACCTGCTGATCGAACAACCGAATAAGAGCTTTCTCACCCGAAATCAACGTCATGCCGGAGGTAATATGTACAAATTGATTTGGTACGGGCAGGATGTGGTTTCGAAACATGAAAAGAAATCCAACTTGGAAACGGGCCACGACGATTTGATTGAGCTCGTTGCCGGATTAAAGGCGAAATCGGGTATGGAACGGTCGGAATTCATTGGTACCAATTTCAATGTTCAGGAAGTTGTTAATTATTATGCGGTGAACATGTGCATTCAGAATTGGGATGGTTTTTTTAACAATTATTTTACTTACCATGATACCGCCGGGACGGGAAAATGGGAGATTTATCCGTGGGATGAAGATAAAACCTGGGGTGATTTCGACAATGCTCCGCCAGACTATGATTGGTACGAGATGCCGCTGACCTACGGGATGACCGGTGATCGACCTCCGCGGGTGGACCCGAGTTCCAAGGCGAACAACACTCCGGGACCTTTTGGCGGGGTGAGTTGGTGGCGCGCTGGGGGTTATTTCTCGGGCCCACTTTTGGCGGACCCGGCGTTTCGGCGCCTCTTTGTGGGCCGTTTGCGCGAGTTATGCACGACGGTTTTCACGGAAGAGAAATTCTACCCGATTATCAACGCAATGGAAAGGCGCCTTGAACCTGAAATTACTATTCGCGCCCGGGCCGTCGGTGAAGACCCCAAGCACGCCCTGGAGGTGTTTCGGCACGATGTGCAATCGTTTAGGAATCAGGTCAAATATCGTCGGAAATTCATCCTCACCGAACTAGACAAGGTTCACTAGGCTTTCCGTCAACTCCCGAGATCCCCCCGTCACGATTGCCAACGGGCCGTATTCACTGCACTCAATTGATACTTCACGCGACCACCCTCTTAAAACAAGGGACAGGGGGAACGAAAACAATCCATTTTATAATAATACATCATAGTTATAGTGACAATAAAATTTCATAAGATTAAAAACCGGCTTACTATCTAGTAAATAGTATGTGACACATGCCAAATGTTTGGTTAGATTACAAAATAGCAAGAATTGATGGGCGGACCCTGGATCACGACACGTTAGAACATCTGCGTTCGCTTGCGGTAAAGCGGGTACTTGATGGTGAGAAACCCAGCGCAGTAGCTAAATCGTTGGGATTCTATCGGACGAGCATTTATCGTTGGATTCGAGCTCACAAAAAAGGCGGCAGAGCCGCTCTAAGAAAACGAGTTCACCCGGGACCTAAACGAAAAATGACTATCAAACAGGAGACCCAAGTAATTCGTTGGATGGTGGGCAAGGATCCAAGACAATACGGATTTGAATTCGGCCTGTGGACTCGAAAAATAGTTCAAACCATGATTTTCGAGCGATATCACATTTCGCTAACGCTGCCGGCTATTGGTCATCTTCTAACTCTTCTAGAAATTACCACACAAAAGCCATTGCGAAGAGCTTATGAACGTGATGAGAAAGCCGTCGCAGATTGGAAACTCAAACGCTTTCCACACTTACTGATCAGTCCGTAGGTTAGATTACAGTCGCTCTGCGTTCGGCCTGTGTTTTCAGTACTATTAATGGTAATAGTGTAGTCTATGTAACAGACTAATCAGTAATGAAACGCGCACGAAGACGTGGGGCAGACATTTTTTTCCTGGATGAAGCTGGCGTTAGATCGGACAGTCCTTTGGGCCGAAGCTATGGGCTTCGTGGGCACACACCTGTTGTTAAGACCTCCGGCCAACGTCAGAAAATTAATGCGATAAGTGCAGTGGCCCCTAATGGTAGTTTTTGGTTTAAAGTCTATAGCGGAACATTAATAGCCAAAGTGTTTGTTACTTTTTTGAAAGACTTTATTAAAGGACGAAAAAAACCAGTGCTGTTAATTCTTGATAGCTTGCCGTCTCACAAAGCAAAAAGTGTGGAAACATTTATTGCATCAACTAAAGGCAAACTCGAATTGCACTTTCTGCCAACCTATGCACCTGACCTAAATCCAGACGAATTTGTCTGGCATCATCTCAAGCAAAATGGCACTTCAAAAAAGCCACTCCGGAAAAACGAATCTCTCAAAGAGAGAGTTCAAGCAGATCTAACACAAATTAAGTTAGATTGAAACTTGGTTAAGTCTTTTTTTTCTGCAGACAGTGTGTCTAATACTTATTACTAGGTAGTATAAAGGGACGGCTGGATTGATATCAATTTTGCGCACAGCGACTTGTTCATGCTCGGAGCCTATGCAGGATTTCATTTAGCCCCAAAATTGGCGCCGATTCTTCCTCTCGGCAGCGTGCCCAATGCTTTCGTGACATTGCTCCTGGCAATGGGGCTATGTGCCGGGCTAGGCGTATTGATCGAAATTCTTTCCGCGGAGCGTCCAGAACCAAAACCCTATCAGTATCAGCAATGATCGACCGCTTGCGCGAGGAAGCCTGTGACACGGAGGCCAGCGCGCTCTCGCGCACTCAGCCGCGCGAGGCGCCAGATGGACTGCACACGATTGTCGAATGGACCGCGCTCCGGCCCACTCTCACTTTTGCGCTGCTCGGCATGAGCAGCCACACTCAACCCATCAAACACCGCAGCATGAAAATCGCATCCCGCCCCAGTATCGAACCCCGCAGCCGCGCCCGTGCGCTCATCGGCGCGCTCATCGCTGCGCTCGCCATCCTGCCCAGCCTCCGGCCCGACTGGTCGGTCGCCGCCGAGAATGAAAAAGTGAGGCAGCTCGAGAAACGTGTCGCCGAATTGGAGGGGGTGTGAGACAAATTTGTAACCAGGGCGAAAGGCCCCCGCGGTCTAAGCGGTGAGGCTACGAGAAAACTGTTTGGAATCGTTGATTTGATCCCAACAC
>JAYVTS010000346.1:0-22522 GCA_043788645.1 Verrucomicrobiota bacterium | reverse complement strand
GGGACGATTACTTGCAAATCGCGTTCGGTTTCCCCGAGACAGGGTTCCAGACTCGGAGTTCGGACCATAGACCGGGCTCAGCGTGGCACTCCAACCAAGTCCGGATAAATGCGCCGACGAACTTGAATCATCCCATTCGGTCGCAATGGCCAAATCATCGCGACTGTCTCCCACAAAATTAAATCCCACGACCAGGTTAGGTCCAATTCCTACCTTCGGTGCCAAGATGGGGTCGGCCGTCGCGTCGGGATAAACCAACACCTCTTTGGAACTAGGCGACGCCACGGCAAATCCTTCCTGCACACCTCCACCGGCAAATCGGCCGATTCCCAAGCCGGTGATTGATTCTAACCCTGTCGCCACCGGATCGTTCCATTGAAAGGAGCCGTCGGACTGCTGCAATCCGAGTCGCCGAAGGCCAGACGCTTTGTCGACGATTACAAAATCGATACGCCCATCAGCGTTGGCGTCAAGTGCGCTGGCTAGCTCTGTCGGGGTCTCAGAAACAAAACGCGCCGTCCCCGTCGAATCGGGAACCAAGGTTAATGCCGGAGTCGTGGTATAATCATGCCCGCTATCCGCCGAGATTTTGACATCAGCCGTGGCGTACGAATTGATGGTAATAGCGATTCCGTGATCTCCGTCATAATACTCGCTCTCGACATTTCGATAATCGGGAATGTCACTAATGTCACTAGAGAGATACGTCCCCGTAGCCATCTCGTATCGAAACTGAAAACTATCCCCCACTTTCGCTCGGAAATCGAAAACCCATTCTTGCGGCAATACGTCCGGGGTTCTAGTGCTCGGAAATGAGTACGAAACCTCTTGATCGTCCGTTCTCGATTGAGCCCGCATGAACCCCGTGACATTCGCGGTGATCCCCGGTCGCGCCTGTGCTTTTTGGGGCACCGAAACCTGTCCTCGCACCGTCATTTTCATGGTTAGCGTAACGATCGTCCCGGGCGGTAGATTGGAAGAGGTGACGGTGATGTAGTCGTTAAATTGAGCCGAAGCTCCCGTCTCAGAATATCCGCCCTGGGTCAGGGAAGACACTAACTCTCCATATCCCGATGAGCTTTTACCGCGCAACCGTCCCGCTTGTCCCGTCGCGAACGCCGTCGCCGTACCCGTCCCAAATGAATCCGCTAGCTGATCGGTAGCGAGACTCAGGACATCGGGAGTTCCGTTCACCCGTTGGTCGAACCTCAGGTCACGAGCAGGCGGTGATTGTGCGGCATCAACAATGCGCGAACTCACGCTCAGGACTAGCGACTGGGCCAAAACGGGCTCAGCTCCATCGGTCAATCCGAGCAATCCAGCCAGGATCCACGCCTTACCCGCCGACCCCAGTCTTAAACCTTTCTGCCGAGAGGCCTTTCCAAGATTCACGTCGATGATCCTCACACCCGCTTTGTTCTTCACAGTTCTCATGGCGATTTTACGGTGACCTCTCCACAGGGAACCGTTTGGACGGGCTCGCCGAATTGGGAAAATCGCAACAGCCAATAGCGATACCGGGCTCCTTGGATCACCGGCTGGGTATCGACGAGATATAAATCGAGGGTTGGCGCGGAGGGAAGATCCGGCCCGATCCAACGAAAGAGCGGGTCTACCAATTTCCCATAAGCCTCACCATTGAGCCCCAGCGGATAGGAGATCCAAGCGATACTCTTAATCAGAGGTGAACATTGGATCACATCGCCACTCACGTTGGGAAATGCGCTATTGGCAACCTGAGTTCGGTACAAAACACACGGCAATAGGAGCTGCTTTTTGTCCCCGTCTCGGGTGAACACTTGAGTATTCGGATCCGCTCGTCCAAGGGTGGTAGACCCACTCGAGGTATGAAATATCGGCCCCGACGGAGTGTCGGTATCAAAGCCCTGCTTAGAGGCATCGTTGTCGATCAACAAGGACCCGACCCGAATCCCAATGGGAGTGCTATCCACTGCCACGGAATAGAGAGGGATCTGTACGGCCGTGTCCCTTCTAAAGTCCCAAATCAACCGCGTATTCAGGATGTCCCGAAAGTCGAGGGCCTGAATTCCCGAATTAAAAACCGCTACCGGTGGCAACGGGCGCTGCGGCCAGGCAATATTTGAGGGCGGTACGGACGGCGGTTGCCATTGAAAGTCGACGTGCCGACTTTGACCGCTGGGTTCCCCGTTCGGGCCCAACCCCACAATCCACGCATGATAAATCAAGGCGGGATCCACTTGCAGGGTCACCGTAAACCTAGGCCCGGGTCCCAAATCTCCACCGACTCGGCCCGTCAGAAAACTCTGCTCATCGGTGACTACCAAAAAACGGCGGGTATCGACCTGGCTCCGCAGCTTCCATGACACCGGAGTGGCGTTCGTTTTTGGATTCAAACGCGTGACGAGTGATCGAATTCCCTGGTCTAAAATACTCGCCGGCTTATCCGTCGAGAAATGGACCTCGAATCGCTCCACATGTTCCGCTGGCTCAATCCAACTGAGCGTCACGTTGGGTGCGGCCAAGGTTCCACCGAAATCCGCCGGGCTCGGCGTGACCATGATTGGAATCGGTGGGCTATCTCCCGTGAACGTCAAATGCGCCAAATGCCGCATCCCACTCGGAACACTATTCTCGTCTAAGAACTGGGAAAAATAGTCTACGCGTCCATTGGAAACCGGTGGTGCCGAGTCTTCTCGCATCACCATCGAACCCGGTCCTGCGTAGTCTTGCAGCCCCTGCGCGATCAAGGTGAGTGGTCCATTCTCAATGCGACGATACAGTCGATATTGTTTCGCCTTCGCTCCGAGCTGAATTTTGAATTGGGGATGCAAAATGCGCCCGGTGGTGGGTGAGACGACTAAGTGCGTGTCCCCCGGCCAATTCGTAAAATTGACGGATAAAGCCTCAAAAAGCCGATCCCCTTTCGACAACGCCAATCGCTCGGACTCAGCAATCGCACCCGCCAAAAAACCGAAGGCCATTTCGGAATTGCCAGCAGGCAAAACTCCGGTAGCAGAAGCCCGGACCCACTCACTGGTGTAGTTACGAAAAGCCTCTGCCTTACAGTCTACATTCAAACTCACCCCCACCTGCGCTAACGGCATCGTCCAAGCAAACTCAACTACATCCTCATCGGGCGGAAAAACGGCGACGAGTTCGGGAACAATCTCAGTTCCATCACTCGCGTTGGTCACTCGAAAATGAGCTGCATTAATTCCCGAATCCGCCGACGTCCGTTGACATCGCGCAATATAATAAGCGACTGAATGATTCGTGTTCCCTTCTGCCATCTCGGAGGCGGGTGGATGATCGACAATGCACGCTACTCGCAGGCAATCGACTATCGGCTTTGGCTGAGTAACCAGATCGGGTGCGACAGGTCGCGCCGAATCATGCAGCGCACTTAATGCCGGCGTGCTCAAGCTCGAAGCCAAGTCAGGACAACCCGGCGGTGAAGCGTGGATCGCCCGAATCGCAAACCACCAATTGGTCCCATAAGAGCCATCGCCCGGCAGCATAAAATGAAGCGTCGGCCCAGGCTCCACACCGGGATCGTCGACCGATCCCAACCGCTGAATCGCTCCTGGATTCCCAGGCACCAACGGTAACGTGTCCAGGTTGAGTTGACCCCGTTGGGCCGCCGTTAAACGGGCAAAGTCATTACCCCGAAACAATTCATAACGAGTGGTAGGCGTCCCAAAATCAGAGGCGTTGGCCTGCCAAGAAATATCCCAATATTGATGATTTGTACGATTCCATTGGACCATCGCCTTTAGACGGGACGGAAGGTGGGGTGGAATTCGACGACAAAGAGTCACCAGGAGTCCGTCCGATACCGATCCTGGGCGGCCCAAGGCATCCACCGCGGCCGCAAAATAGTAGTACCGCGAACCCTCGGCGAACGGAATTCCCCCCACGGCAAAACGGTCGTGATCGTCCGCGGCATAGGAATTCGTCCGATCCAGCGAAAAATTTCCCACGGTGGTGGTGTCGTATAATTTCCCTGGAAAGACGGGACCCGGAAGGCGCCGTACCTCCGCTGCACCCGAAATAACTAGGCTATCTAAATCGGCGGCAGCGGGCGCCCTTTTGTTCATGCCCTTGGACTCGGCCAAATCTTTCGGGAGACGCCAAACCACATCTCCTTGGTGCAACGTACCGGTTAACCGCAAGGCATCGGATGTTACCCACCGTAAGCGTGCGCTGAGATCTCCCTGGGCCGTATCTTCGGGTACGACCACCAGCGGCCCCGGTGCGGGCAGCGCCTCCGGTTGCCCAACCCTCAACGTCAACCGTCCGGCCACAGTGATGTCCTTGCCGACGTCATCGCTCTCTCGCACCTCGACAACGATTTCTGTCCCCATCGGCACGTCCAATCTTCCCGCCCACGCAGTCCCGCGAACGAGTCGGAGCGCCGGATGTGAAATTCCGTAGAAATCTAATAGGTTTGCCAACGAGGTATCGCCGGATGCCCGATTTTGGAGCATCGCCAACCGTTGGGCGAGCGGCAGGGATGGGGCGTTGGTATTGGAAAGTTGACCCGGAGTCGTGAGGAGATACGCGTGGAGCGCCATGAGTTGCTCTTCGAGCGCTGGCAAACTGTCGCCCACACTGGCTCCTCGGCTCAGCATTACCCTGATCGCCGCCGGGTCCAGCGTCGAACCCACGCCACCGCGTGCGACGAAATTTCCCGTCGGACCGGTCTTCACAAAAATCGTGAAATGATGACCGGCGATGAGCCCCGGCCGGTTCTCCCCGAAAGTCACATAGACCCAGGGGCGGCCCCCAGAATCGAGCGTGGTGGTGCCAGAACTCACGACCAACGGGGGCAGGAGCGACCGAGCCTGGGTTCTAAAACACCCAAAATGAATCGCCGTCGCCAAGGCCAACCAGGTACGCCAGGAATTCATGCGTTAGAAACTGAGTTTATTAATCAGGAACAATCCCGGGGGGACGGCCAACGAGGGGATATAGGAACCGGAGGCCGTGAAATCGAAAGTTTGGGACCACGAAAACGGTCCGGCTTCCACTTTTGGCGTAAAATGGGCCACTATCGAACCCTTGAGGCTGTGGAGTGGATCCTTGAGGAAACTTTCCCCGACCCGGGCCAATCCATCTGGAAACGATCGTAACAACGGGATCGGCTCCAGGCCGCCGAGGGCCACTAATTCGGCGCCGGCCTCCACGACTCCCACACGCACGTCCAGCCCCATTCGCCAGTGCATTCCCGGAATAATCGACGTGAGATCAGGCGTGCAAAAAATAAAATTACCTGCCCCTCCACTGGCCTTAAGCGTCAGTAAGGAATCCGGAATATCCAAAATCCTATTTAAAAGCACATCGCCGTCAGCTAAAATATAGAACCCGATGAGTGGATTGCTTTCATCGACTTTCGGGCGTCTCAATTTTTCAAAGAGTTCTTCGATCTGAGGGTCGAGCCATCTTACTAAATCCGGATCGCAGGTGCGTCCAAAAAACGCCTTGGCGTGGACGTTAAAGATATAGATTGAACCCTCCCCCTCAGCCCGTACGTAATTATCTCCAGGGCCAAAGGCGAATTCAAAGTCGGCCTTTTTTAATCCCACAATATCCACATGCACCTCAGCGCCCAGGGTTAATCCACCGGAAAGTGCCAGCGGTTTGCCGTGTGCATCCAGGGTATATTGCCCGTGCAGGTCGAGGTGCCCTGAAGGACCCGCCCCAAAACCAGCCTCGCCGTGAGCAGCCATCGTAATTTGCATCCGCCCGTCCGCGCTCCCCTTCACACACGGCGGCAATCCTTGGCTACCGTGAAGGCGCCGAAAATCCAAGGTTCCCAACAAACTCACGTTGTCCGGCACATGCAATCCCAACGTCACCGTCAAGTGCGCGTGATCAATCGAGTCCCCAAGGATCGTCGCATTGCCTTCCGCCTTCGACATCTCCAGGGTCTTATTGAAACTACCAATGGCACGATTGGCGCGGCCAACGTCCTCGTTGAGGTGGTCAACGACTTGATTGTCCAGCTCTTCCAAGACCGACCGTACAACATTATTTAGGATTCCGAAGACTTCCTGAAACATCCCGTGGTACTCATCCCCCAAAGGCTGTACCGCATCAGATACCGTTTGTTTCACTTGACCCAAAAATTCAGAATCACTCAGAATCTCCCTGGCTTTCTGTTTTAACTCCGTCCGGAGCTGGACGGGATCCATCTCCGCCAAGTACAAACCCGTGGGATCATGGGCCTTCGCAAAATAACGTTGCATCGCCCCAAGTACTTCGTCGGGTAACTTCCCGGCCACATTTGCCGCCGCGAGTGCTCCCTGCGTGACCTCCCGCACGTCATCTACTAAACTTTTGGCGGATTTCTCCAGGGACTGAACTTCATCGATTGTTCTCTGGATTTCGTCCAGAGTCGGTGCGAGTTCCCCGTTGATTTCCGAGGTAATGGAACGGGTCACCTTTTTGAGGTCATCAGCCGGCAAACCCACGGATGCCGCCAAATTCACGGCATCATCAATAAATCCCCCTCTTCGCCCGTCACCGTCTTTCTTCAGCAACGTGTCCGCTACCTGAATCCCGCCATCCAGGACCCCCAGCGCTTGGGACAACTGACCCACGACTGAGTTGGCGTCCTTGAGCGAACCCACAACCCCCGATAGTTGGTCGGTTAACTGATCCCGAATTTTTTCAAATGACGGACTTTTCGGAACTCCAATCGCGGCGGCGGCACCGGCCGCGGAAGTCACGTTTTGGAGCGGACCCTGGGTGCTGAGCAAGTAATCCAAAAAATGATCGAGGGCGAGGTCGACTCCTCGATCCACCACTTTATCAGAATTTCCATCCATTAAATCTTTAAGCACTGATTCGGCAGCGACCAAATCCCGGCCCCCGGGTATAAATTTCAACACCTCATCCGTGGCTTCTTTATCGTCGATCACCAAGGAGGTTGGGCTAAGACGGGGTAACTTATTAAATTGGAGCCCGAAACGAATCTCGGCGCCCGATGGGGTCAGTTGCTGCAAAACGCGTTGGGTGGAGAGGATCAAGAAATCCCGTTCCTCCGGCACGGTCGAAGCAAAGCGGCGGCGCGTGGGATCCCAGCGGATGGGCAACGCAAAATCAACGAAATCCAACCAGCTTTGCCGGGCGATGGGGTTATAAATATTGCGGTTCGTGTGGCCGTTATCATGCTCGTTATAATAGTCGAACTTGGGCGGCTCCGCTTCGTCGACATACTCAGCGTATCCGTAATTCGTTGGATTGTGCTTGATTATTGGAAAGCCGATGTTGCCGGTATCAAAATTTCGGTCACTCCAAAAATCCTTCTTATTCTCAGTCCATCCCGCACGGATCACCGTTGTCCCGGTGTCAGCTCGGGCCAAGACATGGACTTTCAAATCCTCAAAAAAGGGAACATCCATCGTCCCGGCAAACGCGATAAACCCGTCGTCCGGCGCTGACTCTGCCGTTGGATCATTGAAATAGAAATCGGTTCCAGGATGCACGGAGAAGCCCGGAATCGTCGATTTGGCCGCCGAACCCGGCCCGTGTAGTTCCACCAACTTGGGTGGCTTGAGTCGCGAATTGACCCCAGGAATCCCATCTTTGGCCGCGACCAATCGTCCCGCCGGAAAGAAACCGATCCCACCACGAACCGGGGTTTTTAAGACGCCCGGCAAGAGAACTTCCGCCCCGAACACGAGCGCCACTTGTTTGGCGTCTGCGGGTTTAGCAATGAATTCGGCGTTGAGCGGATGAAAATGAGCGTGCCAATAGGACAAGGAATGTTCGAGCGCCGCCTTCTTAGACAACGTCAATTCACCTGGTTGCCCTTGTGAATTGAAGGCGAGCTTGGTAAAGGGTTGCGAAAAGCCTGGTTTTCCGCGGACCCCCGGGACATCGACCGTGCCCGGAATGCGTGAGTCTTGCTGGACACTCTCTAGATAAGACAGTTGATAGTCGGTAATTGACAGGTGAAAGCCGTACAGCGTCAGCGAACGTCCGGCGGCCCCAAAAAAGGCACGATCCGCCACTTGAATACCGCTGACTCCAGCGTCCCTGAGATAGAATTTCGTAACGGCTGCAAGCGGATAGGGCCCAAGGGTTGTATCCCCAAACAAACTGGTGGCCGTTTGCCCTCCAGGCCCGGAGGAGCGGAGGTTTAATCCCGCGTAATCGGCCAAGCCGAGGGCGTAGCTCGGCGTCAACGGGCGTTCGCGATAGGTTGCGTCGCCCGGTTTCCCCTGGCCACTCAACAGCAGTTCCCCCGGACGAAAATTGAGGCTCGTCGCCGCCGTCGCGCTCCGAAGAGCGATCCCGGGCATGTACGCGGCGCCCGTCGTAAACTCGCCAGCCGTTTGCCCAAATTCGGTTGCGCTCCGAGCCCACCAATGAAAAGCCCCGGACACTACCGCCCCCACCGCGTGTAAACCCCCATCCGCAGTAAAATTCCAAATACCCCCTTCTGGAGCAAAACTAAAGGAGTTCAGCCCACCCAAAAGGGTCAAGGGAGGTGATCCTCGCTGGCTTCCAAACGAGGTGTCTTTCGCGCCAGGCAACCTACTCTTCGTGGTATTCACTGTGCCCGCCTCGATCAATAGTTGCCCCGGTTCAGTCCATTGAATCGTAATATCAGGAGGGAAATGCGGCTTAAATTGTGATGCGGGTAGATCGATCATGGCCTCATCGATCATCGCTCGCCCCCGTGCATCCGTCCGCATCACTACGTCCACGCCGACACCCGTACCCGGCGCGGCCAGGTAGCCGTCATTGGAAGGTCGTAACTTTGCTATCAAAGTTTCTACCGTGAGCGGGAGGGTTTCGAGGACGAGCGTTTCCTCGCGCCGCACATGAATCGTGTCGGCGCGATGCACCAGGAAAGTTCCCGCCGCCACATTCCAAGATATCCCCGTAGACTTGAAAACCAGCGGAAGATCCTCGTGTGACACGTAGACAAATGCTGCGTCAAATACCGACGGTTTGAGTTCAATAATACCCGTTGGACTCAAATCTGCATTCAGCTCCGCCGCCCCAAAAGGAAAGAGGTCGCGTTGACGACGGATATTCGGCGCCGGAGCCACACCCATGCCCGTCGGCAACCTGACCGCGCCGTCCGAGACATGGATACCCGCTCCGTCTAACGTGATCTCTCCCAGTTCGTATGCTACCCCGTTGAGGGTGCCTTTCGCCGGGGAATCGGGCCCAAGCACGGCGACACTGTCGGTGCTCGTCGCGGTCCCATCAATGGCTAGCAAGACCGTCAGCAACGGTCCAGATTGCAGCGTGAAAGCCGGGTTCGCGACGAGCGCGGCTCCGTTCTGTAGAAATGCGAGCGATGTTTTTTCACCGACATTTTCCAGCGTACCGTCGGCAGTCGGCTCATTATTCAGCGCGGACATCGTGACTGCGACGGCCCCAATTTTCAGGGTGCCATTGAAGTGCAAGAGTCGTTGTTCGCCGAGCAGCACGGTCTGATGAAGTTTCTCGATTGCATCCGATCCCATGTGAGACAACACCAGCTGGATCGAATAGGAATCCGTGGAATCAATCTGCGCCACCGGTTGCATCTCAATCATCTGGTCAATCAGAACATAGGCGGCGCCGTTCACCGGGTTGTGATTGTCCAAAGCGATGGGAATCGTCAGACGGGATTTCACCAACGGGATCGCCCCGCTGCGTTGACCGGTGATCGTCACGTCGAAATGAATTTGCTCATTTTCAGTCGAACTGGGCTGTCCGACCTGGTCGCGGCGAGCTACAGTTCCCATTATCCGAGCCTGAAACGACTTTACCTCTGGAATCGTCGCCACGGCAAACGACCGAATCATTTCCACCGTATTGGACCATAAAACCACTCCAGAATCGGCATTTGAATCGACGATTGAAAAACGGTATCCAGCGCCAATCTCCGGAGCGAACAGTGGCGCCCAGGTCCCGCTGACCGCGCCGGGAACGTAGAGTTGGGCCGCGACATGGTACGGTACGCCACTGAGCAAAGCACCCGGCAGGAGGGTGACTTTCTTCGTGCCATCGACCTGGTCCCGCGCCGGAATCACCACAACAAAGGCGGGGGTGAACACCTCCGCCGAAAATGGAGCCCCTGCATCATCAACCAGTTTCAGCCCGATCCGAAACGTTTTGGTCACCGCGTGGGAGGTGATATTGTCATTCACGTAATCGGTCCGGACTTCGATCTCTTCCAAGGTCCCACTCGTCCTCACCAGAATGCCACTATAGAAAGGCAAGATCTGGTTTGAACTGAAAAACGCTCGACCCATCAGTCCCACCCAAAAGAGTGACCAAACGAGAGTGGCTAGACCCAGTCTAAACATGTTGAAGGGGAGAAATTTAACGTCGAATTAGCAGTTCCAACACGCTGGCGAAATTGCCACGGAAAGTAGCCCGTCCGGCCGCCGCCGGCCTAGTTCACAACGGTACTGAAACGACGAAGTCGCCGCTCGTTCCCGGTTCGGTCCACGCGCAAAAGATGCTTCCATCCACCGAGGTAAGAAGCAATCCAGTCGGCAAATTACAGTTTTTTTGGAAATCGTTCCGGTGCCACGAAACCGCAGGTTCGATCCGAAAATCAACCGAAACGGCCGAACTATTCGGCCGGCGCCTCAAGAAAGAAGATTTGGTGATCCAAGGTGCCGACCGCTAGAAGACGTTGATCTGGGGAGAACTGTAACCAAACACCCGCCCGCGGCAGATCCCAAGAAACCAACTTTCGCAAGGTAGGTACGTGCCAAAGCTTTAGAGACTCACCTTCCGCGATTGACGCCAACGTCTGGCCATCCGGGGCAAAGGCTAGGTCGGTCGTTTCTTGCATATGTCCCGCGAGCTGCGCCACCAGGGAGCCGCTGGGTATGTTCCATAAGCGGATGGTTCCATCCATGCTACCCGTCGCAAATTTTGCTGAGTCCGGTGAAAACGCAAGTCCACTGACAAAATCCTTATGCCCAACCAAGCTCACTTCCTGGTGAGACGTGCAATTAAATAAATGAACCGTGTTCTCCCGCTCCACCGAAACCGCCAGCCAACGCCCTGTGGCATCGAGAACGCAGTTACGAATGGGCGGTTTGGGGCCTGCGAAGGCCTGAACCAGTTCGCCGGTTTTGGTTTTCCAAAGCCGGATCGTCCCGGCGGAGTCCATTCCAAAAAAAAGTCCACTCGTCGGGGCGATTCCCCATTTCAACAAACCGCCAAAGAGAATGGGTAATTGCTGCAATCCGATGCGCCGATTCGGCCCGGCCTTTCCCGGAGTCCAAAACTCCAACAGGTCTCTATCCCATCCCAACGCGACAATTTCTTCTCCGTCGAGCGAATACCCAAGAGCACGCCAACCCAAATCGGAAAACCGCGCGCTGCTCACCGCGGTTTCGGTCTGCCAGACCCCGCCGGCCGACCGCTCATCCGATTGCCGAGTGAAGATACGATGACCGTCCGGCGAAAAGAAGGGGCGCGTAGGACTGTCGCACGGAATGACGGGCCGGGGTCGATCCGCGGCCGCATTCCAAAGCATCACCGCTTGGTCCTTCCCGCCCGTCGCCAACAACTTCCCGTCGGCACTCAACGAAGCGCACCAGACTTCACTCGAATGTCCCTTAAAAACCTGCCTCAGCTGCAAAGTATCAGCGTCCCAGAGGCGAATACTCTGATCCGAACCCACCGTGACAATGGTGGTGGCGTCGGCAGAATAAATCGCGGACCAAAGATTAAGCCGATCACTCGAAATAACCCGCGCCGCCCGGTGGGTGCTCAGATCCCAATCGAGGGCTTGCCCACACCAACCCGCCGATAGTAACCGCTGTCCATTAGGCGAAAAAGCGAGCGACCAAACCGAATGTTCCGTGGGAAGTTCGGCCACTCGTTCGCCCGTGGCGACGTCCCAGAGAGTGATCCCAGAGGTAACGCCAGCAATCGCCAAGCGCCGACCATCTGGAGAAAACCTTAGCCTGCGTCCCTTTTCCGGCAGCGTTCTCAGTTTTTTTCCCTCCCGCCAGTTCCAAAGAGCTACACTCCCGCTCGACTCAAAGAAAAACGGACTTGAATCCGCGATGGCAACGGTGGTGTCGTCGCTCGATAACGCCGCCAATTGCCCCGGGTAGTGACTGATCGGTTGCCAGGTATCAGTCCGCCAAAATTGGGTCCCATCGATACCCGAGGACATCAAGGTTCCCCCATCGGACGTATACTCTACAGACCACACAGCCCGAGCATCGCCCTGGACGGTACGTTGACATTCGTGAGAGCGGACGTCCCAGACCTTCACCTCTCCGCCCACGCCGCCACTGACGAGGTGTCTCCCGTCGGGGGAAAACGTCGTCGCGGTCACAATCCAGGAATGACCCTTGAGCGTTGCCAACTGATCGCCCTGGGAACGATGCCATAAATGCCTCCATTCAAAGCCCCGTAAATCTGCTTCACCGGTCTGAGGTCGTAAATCGTTCAGTGTCTGCCGAGCCAAACCAAAGTCCCCCTCGTTGAGTGCTTGGGCCGCGAGACTTATATCCGCGGCGTATAGATTGAGCCGGGTTTTCGCGGCGTTTCGTTCCGCCGCCTGTCGTTGACGCGTTTCGCCATGCGCATAAAATTCCGCCCGTCGCCACTGCCACAGAATCCCTGAAAATCCGCCTACCACCGCGAAACCCAAAGCCAACGCCAAGCCCGCGAGAATTGGCCGACGACGAACCCACAGCCACAGACGTTCCACCCCGGAGATCGGGCGCGCCAACACCGGTTTTTGCTCGCAAAACAGCGCTAAATCGTCCGCTAACGCTTGTGCCGAAGCATACCGACGCTCGGGTTCTTTCCGGAGACACGTTAAGCAAATACTCTGAAGATCGGCCGGCACCGCCGGATTCAATTGCCGTGGCGGAAGGGGTTCCGCGGTCTGCACTTGGACCAGTAACTCAGCCAAATTAACCCCCTGAAACGGGGCTTGTCCGGTCAGTAGTTGATATAATATCGAGCCGAGTGAATAAACATCCGATTGCGCCGTGGTTTGCCCGAAGTTACCCCCGGCTTGTTCGGGCGGCATATGATTCGGTGAACCGAACACTTGCCCCGTTAAGGTCAAGTCGGCGTCCTGATTCAGCATTTTGGCGAGTCCAAAGTCGGTGACCCGCGGTTGATCGAAGGCGTCCAATAAAACGTTGGAAGGCTTGAGATCACGATGGAGCACCCCGCGTTGATGCGCATGATGCACCGCTTCCGCGATGGTTTTAAGGTATCTCGCGGCCCGACAAGGGTCGAGGGGCTGCGGCCTCACTACCTCCGCAAAGTTTTGTCCCTCCACATATTCCATGGAGAGGAAATGGTGACCATCGGCTTCACCCACCTCATAGACCGGTACGATATTGGGATGACGTAGAGCCGCCGTTGCTTCCGCCTCATTCCGAAAACGCCGGATAAAATCCGGACGAGAAAAAGGCCCGTTGAGGAGTATTTTAACGGCGACGATCCGTTTGAGACTGAGTTGACGAGCACGATAAACTACACCCATCCCGCCACGGGCAATTTCCTCGAGCAACTCATAGTCCCCCAGTCGGAGTGGAGCCTCTTCGGGCAAGCCCAGAGCTAAGCCCGATCGCCCCAAGCATTTCCAACAAAGTCCATCGTCATCCTTAGCCGACAAGGCCGTACCGCATTTCGGACACCTCGAAGAATCAGTCCCGGACATAAGATTGGAAGGGACCCGGTTGGGTCATCGTGGCTTCGTGGGGTTCAATTTGACCGCTCAATGATCCCTTTCTCCGAACCGAGTCACGGTCGATTCAAGACTTCAAACAGATAGCGCATTTCCTCCTCCAACTCGGTCAAGCTGCTAACCGTTTGAGCGACTTGAGCACGCACAAGTTGCCGAAATCGTTGCCGCAGCCGATGCACGAGGACGCCGACTGAATTTTCGACTACTCCCAAGGCTTGCGCCGCTCGCTGGTACTGTCCTGGTGCCGCTTCCATCGCCAAAAACGCTTTCAACACCTCGAACGCTTGGCCCTTTCCTGCCGCCAACATTTCCTGCTTCACAGCGGCGAATCCTTGCTTCACGAGCAACGCCGCCCATTTCACATCGAAGTACTGGGTCTGCGGATGTGGCTCGGCCAGTTCCGTCACTTCGAGTTCGTCCAACGAAAGCTCATCCAACGACACAATGAAGTAGTCCCCGCCCCGCTTTTGCGCCCGGATTCGGTCGGTTTCATTCGCCAAAAAATGGGTGAACGCAGTAAGCAGAAAGGTTCGGAACTTACCTTTCTGAGGAGTAAGACCGCTGAAATCCTGCCGTTGTAAGAGCTGATAGAAGAATTGTTGCGTGAGATCTTTGGCATCCGCCTCGGAATAGTTTCGCCGACGAGCGAACCAATAAACGGGGGGCCAATAGCTCCGGCATAAGGATTCCAACGCCGCGCCGCTTTGCGTCGAAGGGGCTTCACCCGCCAACAGGACGACGCTCCAGTGCGTCGTATTGAAGTGCCCGTTCGGCCCCGCGGCACTCCCGTTGGCTACCCACGATTCCATAAGAGGCACAGTAGCCAAACCCATTCAATTGAAAAGAGGCGTCGGTACAGAACCGGTTGGAATTACTGGTCCCCGGAAATCGGATATTGTTTCGGAGCCTCACCCACGGATTCGAGAACCTGGGTGCTTTCGATCTTATCGTCAGGCGGGTCAATGCGCTCTAACGTGAGCACAAACCGCCCATGGTCACCCAAGTCAAACCGGAAATTGATCACCCCTTTCTCGGGGAGTCCGGTTTCTCCGACGCAATCAAAGAATCCCGAGTTCGACCGCACTCTGTATTGGGGACACGATTAAAAGGAAGAAGTCCACCACAGCTTTTCCCCAATCTTATTCAACTTTCCAAAAAGGTGATTTTATTTTCACCGCGGTTCCGGTTGCCAGGTTGCCCGATACCCCGTAGCCATTTGAATCGATGAAACCGTCGCCTACTGAACGTGCCCGAACCTTTGCTGCCCAGTACCAAACCTACCGCGGCCTCCCGCCGCTGGCAGGATTGGCCTCTTTTTGCGAGGCCGTTGAGCCCGGATTGTCCGTCGAAGAAAGCGTTCGACGGCTCAAGTCCATCCACTACGCATTCAAACGGTTGCATGAGATCTTCTTGGCTCGCCTGACGGCCGAGCCGGTGTATGAACTCAAGATGGCTTTCAGCTACCACGCCTACCTTTGCGCCGAACAAGTGACCGCACTTCGCGCTCGAGTCGGCGAAATGCGCGAACCGCCCTTGGGGCTCGACCAGATTCCTCACCCCGGACTTGCCCTGATTTTTGACGAAATCCTCGCCTCACCCACCACCGCAGAGTTGTTATTGGGGATTTACGAAATGGCCTTTCCGGCCCTTCAAGAGGCCCTCGAAAAACATCAGGCCGTCGCACACGTCCTGGCCGAACAGCCCACCCGTCGTGTGCTGAAATTTGCGCGCTTAGAAGTGGACGAGATGCTGGCGTACGGCCAAGCGGCAGTGCGTGCGCTCGTCTCACCCGAAGAACGCGACGCGGCCTACTCCGGTCTCAAGCTGATTATCCAGGTTCTCGAGGATATGCCTGGCCTCACCGGCGATCTCACCGCTCCTCTCCCTCCGCGGCATCACTCCGCCCAGCCGTATTCCTATCAACGCCTGCCGCAACGGGATGCCCGTTTTCCCGATCCCTACAACATGGGGGTCAATGCCGAAGCGTTTTTGTATGATCCCGCCCTACCCGCTGAAGGAAAGGTTCTCATGATGTTCTACAAGCGATTGAGGGAAATTGATGTGCCCGAAATGATGGCCAGTATTATCACCGAAACAACGGGCAAACCCTGGGGATACTATCGGGACATGACGCGACAGCTCTGGGATGAGGCCCGGCACGCGATGATGGGTGAAGTAGGCTTTGCGAGCGTAGGGGTCGATTGGTCACGAGAGGTGATGGTTAACTTTACGTGGTCCCTCGGACTTAATACTCAACTCACCCCCAAAGAACGCCATGCGGTTCTCTATTACATCGAACAAGGATTGATGCCCAAAACTGGCAAACGTCACGAATGGGAGGTAGCCGTACAATCGGCGAATCCGCTGGCGGCCACGTTCCAGGATTTTGATTGGGCCGACGAAGTCTTGCACGCCCGCGTGGGTCGGGATTGGTATGTGAAAGAGATGCCGAGTGCCCATGAAGCGGTGGCTTACGGCGATCATTGCTGGAGCAAAGTGCTCCTGGATTGGGGTGCTTGGAAACGGTCGGGCCAGACAGAACATCGTAATTGGTGGCCCGGTCTTTACACCCAATATTGCACGCAAAACCAGGTGAAACCGGATCCGCAGGTGCTCGCTTTTCAAACCACTTACGAAAAAGTCCGGGCGGATCTCAAGACCATTTCGTGATCAGAACGGAACGGAGTGGGGCATTCACCCCGCTCCGTTTCCCTGGGTGCTCAAGCGGTTGACTCGGGCGCGGCCGCCCTCACAGGACATTCGCGGCCAGTTCGGCGAGTTCACTTCGCTCGCCCTTAGCCAATTCAATGTGGGCCGACAAGGCTTGCTCCCGGAACCGACTAATCACGTAGTTAAATCCATTGCTGGACACATCTACATACGGATTATCAATCTGATACGGATCCCCGGTGAGGATGATCTTAGTTCCATGCCCCACGCGGGTGAGAATGGTTTTGGCCTCCAATGGCGTGAGGTTTTGCGCCTCGTCCACAATCATGAACTGATGAGCAATACTCCGTCCACGGATATAGCTAAGCGCCTCGACGACAATCGTGCCGTTACGCAATAGATCGCTGGTTCGCCCTTGATCACGTCCCATGTTGAGGTCTCCCAACAATTCCAACGCGTCATGGATCGGTTGCATCCACGGCCCCAATTTTTCGTCCAGCGAGCCCGGCAGAAAACCAAGTTCCTTTCCCATGGAAACCGTGGGTCGCGCCACCATGAGGCGACGAAACTCGCGATCACTGACCGTCCGTTTCAATCCGGCCGCGAGGGCTAACAATGTCTTTCCGGTGCCGGCTTTCCCCATGAGCGTCACCAACTTGACGCGTTCGTCGAGCAAGGCGTCGAGAGCAAAGTGTTGTTCCCGGTTTTTGGGTTTAATCCCCCACACATTTTGACAATCCTGAAGCGGAATGAGTTTTTTGCCGGTCGCATCCACCTTGGCCAACACGCTCCGTTTGGTGAGCCCTTCCTCGTGCAAGGTGCAATACTCGTTGGGATGACGAATGCGCGAACCCGCCGGCAGGGCGAGTTCACCGCGCAATTTGAATTCCGCCAAAAATGCCGTCGGCACCGTCAACTCGAAATGACCCGTGTACAGGTCTTGAAGATTAATCTGGTCGGTCTCGTAGTCCTCCGCGGCGACCCCCCAGGCATCGGCTTTGAGTCGGAGATTAATGTCTTTGGTGACCAGCACCGTTCGGTGGCTGGGATCGGCATCGTGCAAGGCCAGGGCGTGAGCCAGAATCCGTGAATCGACGGTCCCGTTGGCGACCTTCTCGGCGCGCGAACCCTCCGTAACCTCCCGACCAAAGAGGATGCGAAGACTGCCACCACTCGGGAGACTCACGCCGGTGGAGAGCGAGCCCTGGCTCCGAAGGGAATCCAGTCGGCGCGAAACCGAGCGAGCATTCTGACCCAGATCGCTGGTCTCACGCTTGAATTTGTCCACCTCTTCAATGACCTCAATGGGGACCAGGACCTGATTGTCCTGAAAATTGAAGATGGCGTTAGGATCGTGTAGCAGGACGTTGGTATCGAGGACGTAGTTCTTTACCTGGCTGGGAGGAGAGACCGCACTCTGCGGCCGGTCGTCCGGCAAAGGCGTGGCTTTGGGCCGAGCACCGGAGCGACGACGAGGGTTGCGTTGAGAAACGTTCGACGGAGAGGACACCCCATTAGTGGGGTCAGCGATGTCGAGCACGTAAAATATCTTGTGGTGGAAGCTTCAAAGCTCAAGCTAAAAATTATTCAAAAAGCGATTTTTTTATGCCCCGCCGGATTCTGAATTCTGCGGGTGCTGGACGACGCCTCGAGAAATTGGCCGCCGTCCGGTCCGCCGATAAACCCTGAACGACAGAATGACGGGAAACGTCTGGAACTCGCCCTTGCATCTCCTTCCTGGCCCGCCAACATGTAGGTTCTGAACGACGATGGTATCCCGGGGATTGTTTGAGTTGGATCGGAAAATGGTTTTCGAAGACTCCGGAACCCGGTGGTCGGGAAGTATCCCGCTCCAGCCAACGTCCATGTTAAGTACCTGTGGAAGAGCCGATACAAACCGAAGGCACCGTAGCGACCGTATTGGCCGGCACGATGTTCCGCATCAAACTGGACAATAGTCAGCACGTCGTCCTCGCCCATATCTCGGGCAAAATGCGCAAACGCTTTATTCGCCTGACCGTGGGTGATCGAGTCCGCTTAGAAATGTCGCCCTACGACATGAACAAAGCGCGAATCACCTATCGCCTCGGATAAGCGAACCTCATCACTCCGGCTCAGGCCCGGATGGATCCTGTTGCTCTGTGTGTTGCTCCAAGACCTCGCTCATGTCTTCGACATCAGCGAACAGTTTTGCAGCGACAAACACTGGCCGTTTCAGGGCCGCGGCGAGTGCTAAGCAATCGCTGGGACGCGCATCGAGTTCCACCAGTTTGATACCCAGTTCGTTCTCTTGTTTGAGGATGAGCCGGGCGAAATACGTGGAATTCCGCAACTCCGTGATGACGACTCGTTCCACGGAGATCCCGAAGCCCTGAAAAACATGACCCATGAGGTCGTGCGTCAGCGGCCGATCCTTGGGTGCACCGCGCATGGCCATATGGATGACGGAACCCATGCTTTGCTCGACCTGGATGACGAACACCTTCTCATCATTGCCGAGAAACAGAGCGACTCCGCTGTTAGCGGGTAGCAAACCACGAATCTGTACCGGCACGACATCGTGCTTCATACCCACAGAGTGACTACCAGTTCCCCAAACAGCAAGCGAGGCGAAGCGACACCTTGGGCGTTGATCGAATTTGGACGGCCGGAAGGTTCATCGTTTGCCCAAACAAACAGGTTCCCTAAAACCGAAAACTTTGCGGCACTCCCCCCTTCGCCGGTGCAGTGAAGCGGCCTGAGGCCTACTGCTTCGTCGCCAATTGCCCACAGCCGGCCGCAATGTCAATTCCTCGCCGCTGGCGAACCGTGCTCGGCAGATGAAAATCGCGGGCCAGAATTTGTTGGAATTTCTTTGCCGCATCCGTGCAGGTCGGCACACCGAGATAACCGACGGTGGGATTGAGTGGGATGAGGTTGACCTGGGCCGGGAGCCCTTGAAGAAGTCGACCGACCGCGTGGGCGTGTTCCACGGAATCGTTTTTCCCCTCAATCAGCGTCCATTCGTAGAAAATACGGCGACCGGTTTGTTCGCTATATCTCCGACACGCATTCATCAGTTCGTCGAGCGGCCATTTTTTTGCGGCGGGCACCAATTCGACGCGTTCGACTTGAGTGGCCGCGTGAAGCGAGACCGCCAGATGGAGCGGACGCTTTTCTTGAGCCAACCGGAGAATGCCTGGAACAACCCCGACCGTGCTCAGCGTAATTCGTTCGTTGCCCAAAGCTAAACCACCGGAGTCGCGGAGAATATCTACGGCCTGCATCACCGCGTCATAGTTGTGCAACGGCTCGCCCATGCCCATGAAAACCAGATTGCGTAGACGAGGATGGTGAGACCGGCGGCGTTCACCGTGCGGATTCAACGAACGGGCGACGTGGACGGCCTGGGCAACAATCTCACCCGGAGTTAGATGCCGGGTATAGCCCATTTGACCGGTGGCGCAGAAAACGCAACCCATCGCACACCCGACCTGACTGGAAACGCACGCCGTCACGCGTCCGGTGAATCGCATGAGCACGGTCTCGACTTGTTGGTCATCCGGGAGACTCAGCAGGTATTTGCGAGTGAAACCATCCTTGGAATCCGTTTCAAGCGCGGTGGGTAAACGAAGGATCCCTGTTTCCGCGGTCAATCGAGCGCGAACTCTCGGGGGCAGTTCCGGCATTGCTTCCAGTGAATCGACGAGCCCAATGTAGAGATAGTTCCAGAGTCGAGCCGCATGCACGGCGCTCATGTCCCAACGGGCAAATTGGGCCTGCAACTCCATCCGCGTGAGATCGTAAAGGTTAATACACGAGGATTAAGGGAAGTTGGTGCCAGCGAGAGGAATCGAACCTCCGACCAAGGGCTTATGAGTCCCCTGCTCTACCGCTGAGCTACGCTGGCACGCGGACAGGGGAAGTAGGAGCGCCCATTTGCCGCCGCAAGGGAATTTGCCCATTGACCGTCCTGCTCACGATCCCCTCGGGCAAGCCAATTTAGCCATTGCCCTCATTTTTCCTGCCCATAGTCGTCGTCGTGAGGCGAAAACTGATCGGACTCAAACCCGTTTCCGGGCCGAGATCCAGACTTGGCTATTCGCCCCGACGGGTAGCCAACCGATGGGCGACGCAGCAATCGCCGTGATTTCAAATCGTTGGGCGATTTTTCCGCGCAGCACCTTCCAGTTAAATCCCTTATGGCAGTAGGAACCAAATCCTTCCGGGCTGCGGTGCAACGGTCGCACTACGTGCTGCTGCTCGCCGGCAAACACGCTCCGCGCTAATTCGGTCCAGGTATAGGGCGAAACACCAGGATAGTGAGGTGCCCCCATCCAACCCGCCACCTGCCGGGCCGCCTGTTTGACGACCACCGCCGGGCCAGTCTCAACGGGTACACTAATGATCACGCGGCCCCCAGGACGCAGCACACGAACGAAAAGATCCAGGTAAATGTCCTGATTCTCCACATGTTCAAACACCTCCATGCAGGTCACTGCGTCGTAGTGCTCCTGGTGGGCGGGCGCGTTCAGTTCCGATTGCAGTACAAACTTGAGTGTCGGCCGGTCGGCAAATCGGGTTCCGTTACTTTCCACGACCTTGGCATCGATCTCCGCACCCACACCTTCAGCCGGTCCATTGGGCGAGGCTGCGAGCAGGGCCAGAAACGTGGCATCGCCGCATCCAAAATCGAGAATTCTCCCTCCCTTTAGATCTGCAGCCAGCCGGAGGGCCTTGGCGAATCGAGCCTGATGACTCCAACGAATCAGCGCGAACGGATTTCGCAGCTGCTTCTTTGCGTAGTGACCTTCCCCAATCGTGGAGTCCATCGTGGGTCAACCCTAGGAGACAAGAACGTCTCTGGCGAACCGAGTTATCAAACCGACTGAAGGGTCGCCATTGAACCATTGACCCCCTCGGACTGCCCCACCTGACGGAGCCTTCCATTCACCGCAACCGGTAACGGTGAAGGAACATTCAGAGACCCTCTCAGTCCCTAACCCGGATCGTCCAAATCCGGGCTAACGCGCTCCCTCTGCCTCAGGTGCAAATTTCCATGTCTTGGCTCAAACGATGAGCTTCCCGTCACTTTTCGATTAATGCCTTCGTGAGCGCAGGATCATCGAGATCGATGCGGTACACCACCTGGTTGTAGTCGTAGCGGGGCGTCGGGAACGGTCGATCAGCGAAATCCTTCGTGTAGGTACCCTCAAAGATCAGCACGGGCGAATTCAGTCCCGTAAACTCCGGATGCAATCTAGGATTGTAGAAGGTGTAATTTGCATGACTGAGAACTTTCACCGCAGGCCCCCAAGGACCCAATGGCGATATCGCTTCAGCATACCAAACTTCCCCCAGGCCAGAGGGTTTTCCGAAGGCCTCGACAAAAACCGTCACCCAACGGTGCCTAAAGTCGTTCCAGGCAATGGATCCACTGTGCGGTTTAATCGACCTGCCGCCGACTCTCGACGCCAGTTCACCTTGCGGTTGCAGCACTTCCCAACTCGCAAGATTTGTCCAAGCTTCAAAGAGTGCCGGGCAGCGGAGCGAGGGCAGCGGATTGCCGAATAAAACCCACTCGCGATCCCGTTCATCTTTCCAGAAAACCGCCTGACCCTCGGGGACGGCGGGCTCTTTGGGCGTCGCCACCGAGCGAGTCCATAAAACGCGCTGTCGGTCGAACGTTTCAGTCTGGTCATTCCAGACGCACAGACCGCGTTCATAGGCTTCCATCGGCGGTCGGATCTTCATATAAGTGGCGACTAAGTGTGGAAGATGATGGGTATCGGGTAGGTTCACATAGCCACTGAGCCAAGTCGGGCCGACACCCGGGATGGGGGCAACCCCGCGAGGCCGTCCTTTCGGGTCGCGAAAATGCTCAAACCGCAGGCGCAACGGTGGCTCAAAGGATTTCAAGGGCTGTACGTCAGTCGTCGCGCTGCTCATATCGAAAAGCCCCAGAGGATAACCCGGAAGCAACGTGTCGCCCCAAGCCCAAAAGAGACGTCCGCGATAGACCGCGTTTTGAACGCTATCGCACCCAAAGATCCCGCTTTCGGTCCAGCCCAATTCTTCGCCCAATTTCTGGCTTTCACCGAAAATTCCGGCACCCGTGGCACGACCGAGTCGTTTTGCGATCATCGTGCGAGTGACCTCGACCCGCAGTTTTCCGCCGAGTTGTGGCGTGAGTCGGAC
>JAYVTS010000345.1:0-2519 GCA_043788645.1 Verrucomicrobiota bacterium | reverse complement strand
ATCGTTGCCGCCGCAAACCGCGTTTCAACAGATTCTCAACGAACGAGTTCACGGCGCCGGCTTCGGCGTAGCTGAATTCGTGACCACCAATCTGAATATCATTGCCGTGGCCGGACGAAGATCGAGCCGAATCGGCAGTCCGGTCTCGGACAGTTTTACGGAACGTTACCACGCCCTGTTTGCGTCGGGCAAACCGGTGCTGATCACCCCCTTCAAAGCCGCTCCGGCGCGCGGACTAGGCGGTCCTGGGATCCGCCGATTCGGTCCGCTCGATTCGCCAAGAACCACGACCGGTGGTCCGCAACCGCCGCTTCCCGATATGCCGCCCCCGAGGGAACCCTCGCGCGGCAATCCCGACCAACGGCGTGGTCCACCTGACCGTGGTCCGGGCGGACCGCGGACCGAGTTGAACTTAATGCAGGTGGTTGCCCCGGTCCGCAATCCCGTCGGCGACGTGATCGGTGCCCTGGCCTGCATCGTCCGTCCGGAACAGGAATTCACACGGGTTCTTACGCCATGGAATTTCTCAGCGGGATGACGCTGCAAGAATTAATTGATCGACACGGTGCGCAACCGGAGGCCCGAGTTCTGCACCTACTCCGGCAAATATGCGGTTCACTTCAGGAGGCCCATGCCGCCGGGCTCATTCATCGCGACATCAAGCCCGGTAACCTTTTTCTCTGCGAGCGTGGAGGGATTGCCGACACCGTTAAGGTCCTGGATTTCGGCTTAGTGATCCGGACGGCAGAGGTCACGCAGGCTACCCTGGAGCCAGTGGATTCACCCGACGCCTCACGTTTCCGTGGCACTCCGCTTTTCATGGCTCCCGAGTGTATTAAGCAGCCCGGCTTTGGAAACGCCCTGACCGATATCTATGCCGTTGGAGCGGTGGGTTATATGCTTCTGGTCGGAGAACCGGTCTTTCAGGGCGGAAATATCCAAGACATCTGGCGGCAGCATCTGGAGGCCATTCCGGTTGCCCCGTCGGTGCGCTCGGCCCTTGGCATCAGTGCTGAGCTGGAAAAAATAATTCTGGCTTGTCTCGCCAAGGATCCGGCTCACCGAGTGCAGTCAATGAGCGATCTTCGCCTAGCCTTCTCGGCCTGCCCACAGGCTCATTCTTGGACCGCGGCGAACGGACGGGTCTGGGCAAATACCGTCCGCGATTCCAATGACACTCCCGTACTGCCCCTTCGGCGTGCTTGCGGTGAGGCCACCCTTCGCATCAATCTGGCTACTCGAAGCAACGGCAAAGAAGCGAACTCTGAATGATGTTTAAAATTCCGACGAAGATTCTAATGCACGTATCACCGAGCCTGATCGGGTCGGAGGGCGCCCGGGGGGCAATCCGAGTTGCTGGGCGGGCCATGGGATTTGCCTGTCTCTTGGGAGTCACGGGTTGCCAATCATCTGGCTCCAGCGTTTCCACCCACCCGGCCCGGATTGTCATCATCCGCCACGCGGAGAAACCCGCCGACGAACGAAATCCTCATCTATCCGAGCGGGGTCGCCTCCATGCGTTGGAATGGGCCAAACTCATCTCGAGTCCCTCGGGACCTTTGGGAGGAAAAGTGCCGGCCGCGCTCTTTGCCCCGCATCCGACGGAAAAGCGCATCAGTATCCGTCCAATAGAAACGCTGCAGCCGCTTGCGGAAAAATCGAGGAAGCCCGTACTAACCCCATTCTCCGCGGCGGAGGTCGGAAAGTTGGCCGACACAGTCCGGAGGGAGTACGGCGGACAGGACGTCGTCATTTGTTGGGTCCATGAATTCCTGCCTGATCTGGTGCGGGCCTTGGGCGTCGCCGCGGTCCCCCAATGGAAAGGTAAAGATTTTGATTCAGTCTGGGAGATTGAATTCCCAGCGGGCCGGGCTGAACTACGGATTCTCCCGGCGACCGCGGCCGCGGCGCAGGACTCGCCGTGAGTCGAGTCCTAACCGTTGGCATCGCCGTTTGGAGTTCTGCGACGGTCACTTTGCCATTTCATGGTCTTGAGGCCATGCTGGCCACTGCCTCGAGATCAAGCACGCCAACCGTTTTGGCAGTTTTGCTCATCACCGCCACCCGAGTTTATGAAATGACAAAAAATTCATTCATGTCAGATATCTCCCCGACCGATGTGACTCGTGTAACGGTCTAGCGATAGACTCCATAAACTAATGAAAACATCTCCAGTTCCGACCGCCGCCACCTTTCAACCGCCCGTCACCTTGAAGGCAAAACCCAAGCAGCAAATCCATCAAACGCCACCTACGGTCAACACCACCCCCACGAAACGAGCCGATAGTGATGCCGACGATCATGCCGCCGTGGCGTCGTCTGGACGCGCTCAATCCAAGCCAGCCCAATCGGGAAGACTAGATGCGCATGCCTGAGGCGATTTCACGGTCAACCCGGTAGGTAGGGCGACGCTGTTCACGTTTACCGAACGCTTAGGTAATAAAAAATCGTTACCCCTACTATCGGTACGCATTCTGGTGCCAGTCATCGGTGGTTGGTTTGCTTGCTTCATCGACACC
>JAYVTS010000344.1:0-11003 GCA_043788645.1 Verrucomicrobiota bacterium | reverse complement strand
CGAACAAGGCCGCCGACTTGGGCTCGGGCAATATTTGATCCTTTCCCGCGGGGAGGAAACGTGCGGTGGACGGACCCGCGGTTCAACGATCGCTGATGCGTTTGAAGCCGTGCTCGGCGCGGTCTACCTGGATGCAGGCTATGAGGCGGCCAACCAACTAATTCGCCGTTTGTACAATGAAACGTTGATCGAACTAGAGGTCGTTCCCAACCAGGAGAACCCCAAGGGTGAACTCCAAGAATTGCTCCAATCGGCCAGTCCGGACCCCCCGCGGTACGAACTCCTTTCCGCGACCGGACCGGATCACAGCCGGTATTTCGAGTGCGCCGTCCAACATGGCGGCGAGGAGCTGGGTCGGGGGACCGGCCGAAGCAAAAAACTGGCGGAAAGTTCCGCCGCTGCCGCCGCTCTGCACAAGGTTCGCGAACGCGGTCAGAATCCGAGCTGACGGCTCCTCGGCGGGCTTTCCAAATGGTATTCGTCCCGCCAGAATAGGCGGATGTCCATTGCCCGCTGTCTTGCACCCTCGCTTTTGACCGTTTCTTGTTCGGTTATCTGGGGGAGTTTCCTCTTGGGCGCCGACATCGACAAACCGGGTGCGGCCGCCGGGACAACCCCCAATGGATTCCGTCCTCTAGTGCCGTTGGATCGGCTCAAGACTCCGTTGCTCGCCCCCGCGTCGAAAGAAGGCGAAGCGCGCATTAAACAGTTTCGCCACGTTCCCGGGCTCAAGATTGAGCTTTGGGCCGCGGAACCGATGCTCGCCAATCCGGTCGCGTTCTCCGTGGACGAACTCGGTCGCGTCTTCACCAGCGAGACCTATCGGTATCGGTCGAGCGCTCTCGATGTCCGCCATTATATGTTCCTGTTGGAGGATGATTTGGCGTCTCGTCGCCTGGAGGATCGCCTGGCCAACATTCGGAAATGGTTTGGGCCCGATGGCGAAAAAGAACTTTCGCAGGAAACCGAGGTCGTTCGCATGCTCGAGGACACGGATCAGGACGGGCACGCTGATAAATCGACGGTTTTTGCCGATGGACTCAATGGCTCGCTGGATGGAATCGCTTCCGGCATCTTAGCGCGCCACGGCGAGGTGTGGTTAACCGATATTCCGAGTCTGTGGCGGTTTACGACGAATTCCGCCGTGGCCGCCAAATCAGCAATTCCCACTTCGTCCGATGGTCCGAAAGCGCCGATCGGATCACGCCCCCGGCTGGGAGTCGCGAATTATTCGGCCGCAGAAATGTTCCGTGGTTGGGGGGTGCGGTTCAGCTTTACCGGTCACGATCTGCATGGCCTCAAATTTGGCCCCGATGGTCGCCTCTATTTTAGTGTGGGTGATCGCGGCACGCACGTCGTCACTCATGAAGGAACCACGATTGATCTGCCGGATGAAGGCGCCGTGTTTCGTTGCGAACCGGATGGGTTGCGATTGGAGGTTTTTGCTCGCGGCTTACGCAATCCCCAAGAGCTAGCGTTCAATGAGTTCGGCGATCTGTTCACGGGGGATAATGATTCGGACCAGGGTGATCGTGAACGTTGGGTGCAGGTCGTTCCTGGCATGGACGCGGGTTGGCGTGTCGGTTATCAACACGCACCGCTGGGTAATGCTGGAATGTGGAATATGGAGCGGCTCTGGGTGCCCTATTTTCCTGGGCAAGCGGCGTATATCGTGCCGCCCTTGGCGAACATTGGCGATGGACCGAGCGGACTCGTATACGACTACGGCAGTACCTTTCCCGCGGGCCTTAGTCAGCGGTTTTTATTAGCCTATTTTAAAGGGACCAGTGCCCGAAGTGGCATTTATTCGTTGGGCGTTCGTGCGCAGGGCGCGAGCTACGAACTAGTGGCTCATGACGAATTGGTTTGGAACTCATTGGTGCCGGATGTTGATTTGGGTCCAGATGGATCCATCTATTTTGCGGATTGGCATGAGGGATGGCCGAAGAGCAATAAGGGGCGGTTGTATCGCGCCTATTTTCCGGAAGTGATGGCCGATCCACGGGTCCGTGCGACCCAGAAACTCATCGCTGAAGGAATGACTCAGCGCGGCGCGGACGAGTTACTCGGACTCCTGGCTCACCGCGATATGCGGGTGCGGCAAGAGGCACAATTTGAGTTGGCGCGGCGAGGGCCAAAGTCCTTTGCGGGTTTGCGTCAGGTCGCCTTGGGCTCCACCCATTCGCTCGCTCGAATCCATGCCCTTTGGGGATTGGGCCAGATTGGTCGCGGCGCTCCACGCACGAGTTTGGGCGCCGAATTCGAGAGCCTCTTGCCACTCTTAGAGAGTCCTGACCTAGAGGTGGTGGGCCAAACGGCAAAGATGCTCGGTGAATCGGCCGTCACACGGGCCGCAACGGGAAAACTGCAGGCCCTCATGCTTCATTCAAACCCACGGGTCCGAACCTTAGCGACTCAAGGATTAACGGAATTCTTGCGGGCAATCTCTCACCGGCAAAAGGATCGGCGTAGTGTTACTGGACTTGGTGAAAGTGCGACCGGCGGGACTGACGTCTCGGGGATCAAAGTAGGCGGTGTCGTCATTCCCGAGCCACCGGGTGGGGCGTTTGAGGCGGGTGCCGAAGATCCCACGCTGAGAACTGCCCAAATAAATCTGGCAACGACTTGGTTGGAAATCCAAAAGGCACGGCAGGACTCGTCCGGTGTTGCCCGAAGTGCACCGCTCGACTACGGCCATAGCTGGGCCTCAACGAAGGCTCAACAACGGATGAATTTGCTGCTGGTATTGCGTCGAACGGCTGATCCAGATATCGCGAAATTCTTAGCCGATCTAGACCCCTTGATTGTCCTGGAAGCGGCGCGAGCCATTAACGACGTGCCGATCATTGCCGCCCTGCCATCACTCGCGGCGCTGGGTGATCCAGCGAAGCTCGACCCGCTCTTAAAGCAATTTGGTTTATTGAACACTTCTTTTCCAACTGCTCATGCTCCGGTGATTGGCGAGGCCATTCGGGATGTGCGCTTCGATCAACCCATGCCCTGGGGGACGGCGCCGGTCGATCAGTTGGCGCCGATGCTGCTGCGCGTCGTGAACGCCAATTTCAGACTAGGAACCGCCGCCAGTGCCGAGCGCCTCGCTGGGTTGGCCGCACGCACTGACCTGCCAGAACTTGTGCGGATGGAGGCACTCCATGGGTTGGCAAGTTGGGCCGAACCCGCACCGAGAGATCGCATTGTTGGTACCTATCGGCCGCTACCGAGAAGGGTCTCGACGGCCGCCCAGGCCGCACTAGCCAAAGTCGCAACTTCGCTATTGAGCGATTCCGTGGTGGCGGCACAGACGGCCGACACCGTCGCCGCCCTGGGCTATCGAGAGGCGGAACCGGCACTCTTGGAATTGGTCAAACGCACCTCGGCACCGGCGTTGGCACGAGCATCGGCCTTGCGTGCTCTGGCGGCAGGAATCATTTCTGGCGGGTCAACGTCTTTGATCGACGGAACGAGCAAACTACCGGCGAACCTGGACGAGGCACTCTCGTTGGCCGTGAAGGATCCGGCGGAAGCACTCCGATTGGAAGCCTCAAAACTGCAAGCGATCCTGAACCCCGGCGATGCTGCCGGTCAATTGGCGATCCTGATTGTTTCGGGTACTCAGGCCGAACAACAAGGCGCCTACGCGACCCTCGGCACTCTAAAATCTGAGGCGGCTGATGCGCTTTTGGCGGATGCCCTCGATCAATTGATCAAACGAGAAGTCATGCCGGAGGTCACGTTGGATCTGGTCGAAGCCGCCGCGAAACGGTCCGCAACGGCCGTCAAGTCTCGGTTAGCAGCGTATGAGGATTGGAAGTTGCCGAAGGACTCGCTCAGTCCCTATCGCGAGGCGCTGGTGGGCGGAGACGTGGCGCGGGGACGGAAGATCTTTTATGAAAACGCCGCGGTGGCCTGCACTCGATGTCATCAAATCGCGGGCGATGGAGGCGGAAATGCGGGTCCCAAACTCGATGGGGTCGCAACGCGTAACGTCCGCGAATACTTGCTTGAGTCGATCGTGTTTCCGAATCAACAAATTGTTCCCGGTTTTGAAGCCGCTGCCCTTACCCTGAAGAACGGTGAGGTGCTGGCGGGCACGGTCAAAGCCGAAACCGCGGAGGAAATCGTCCTGTTGAACCCCGAGACCGGCGGCGATATTCGCGTCGCCAAAGCGGAAATTGCCACGCGGGAAAAAGGCTTGAGCGGGATGCCCGACGGCTTTGGTAACCTACTGTCACGCCAGGAACTCCGGGATGTGATGGAGTTCTTAGGGACGCTGAAGGAGTGATGGCCCGCCCGCCAAGCCATCACTCCCAGACGACGGTCAATTTTGTTTATAAGTAATCACCACTTGATCGCCGTTGATTTTTACGGTTAACAATTGCATGAGCGTTGACGCAGAAGCTAATTTGTAATCGTCATCACAACGGACCCCTAAACGGGTGACGCCAGCGGGTAGTTGCAGGAAGGCGCGCACTTCCATCGCGTAATTTTCATTGCCCAACTCAGTGGAAGCACCGGGTATTTGGCTGTCCTTTTGGCTGTCCGAAAAGATGGCCTGCCCCGCAGGTGGTTGTTCGAAGCGAAATTGACCGTTGGTTTGGATCGGGATTCCGAACCCGGCTTGAAACGTGAAGTCCGCCCAGCCGGTCTTGGTGGCCCCGTCAAAGTCGTCCAGCGTGGAGCCCCGGTTGGTTGGAGCGGTCAGGCCGAGGAGTACCAGCAGCGTCAGCCAAAGCCAATCGCCAGCGATAACCAGGGGTTTTGGAGAGGTTTTCATCATGAGAAAAGTGAGTGTTGCTCGTTCTGGCGTAGTCGGACCTTCGGAGTCAAAGCCTTTTGCCTAGCAACACCCAATATTGCAACAATCGGCTGCGTCCCGGAAAAACCCATTGCCCGGTCGGTCGGCGCCCGATACGATTGGAGTGTGAATTCGACCGTCAGTCTCTTGGTAGTACGCGTATAAGCGCGGCCTGAGGCGTTGTCAGTCGACTCCCAGGTCGCCCGCGGTCCACGCCAGTTGCGCGGACGCGGGTTTTCGATTTCCGGGAGGCGGCGCACGGGCGGTTTCCGGGATTCGAAGATGAAACTGAGGTCAGTTTCTTGGCCGAATGAACCTAGCCCGGGCGAAAATAGACATCAGTCAGGAAAGACGTCACATGCAGCAGCGACATACCATCTCGGTCCTCGTCGAAAACAAGTTCGGCGTGCTGACCCGCGTAGCCGGCCTGTTCTCCGGCCGCGGTTACAATATCGACACCCTCAATGTTGGGCCCACGCACGATCCAAGCCTCAGCCGGATGACGATCGTCACCCGAGGCGACGACGCCACGGTCGAACAGATCTGCAAGCAATTGGGCAAGTTGATCGACGTGGCCAAGGTGATCGACTATCGCCAAGGCGATTACATTGATCGCGAGCTGATCCTGGTCCGAGTCGCGGCCAATGCGCAGAATCGGGCCGAGATCTGTCAGATGGCAGAACTGTTTCGAGCCAAAGTCGTGGACGTACAACCGGCCAGTCTCACGATTGAGTTAACCGGTGGTGAATCGAAGATTGAGAAATTCCTCATGCTGCTGAAAGATTTCGGCATTCTCGATCTGACCCGGACCGGGCAAGTCGCTTTACCGCGCAATTGATTTCAGCCTGAATCATTGGGTCGAACCGTTTTCGGATGACCCGATGCGAGAATAAGGGGCGGCCATGGGTTCTTGTTCGGATTCCGTCTGTATGATCGTACTCATACAGACTTCCTTCATGTAATCCCTAACTATTCCCGAATTGGGCTTTCAAACCAACCACGCAGAAATTGCGCTTCGGTGCCGTCGTAGACCGCTTCCGCGAGATGCTCTACGCCCAGTTGGTTTCCCCACGAGTAGTTAATGATCAATCGCCCATCACGTTCACAAAAATCGAGATCTGAATTATTCAGATTCTTCGCGTGAGCAATTCGATACCGCTGCGGATCGGTCAGTCGGGCGTTAGCAATGATTTTGTCCTCAGGCGATGCCCGTAGTACCGGATTGAAAGGACTCGCTGACCAGTGTTCGAGGTCCTGTGATCGCACCACCCGCAACTCATATCCCTCGTGAGCTTCGAGATAAAAATTATAATACCAGCCCTCCGCCCAACGAAGACAGTGCGGCGCGGTATAACGATCTTTTGAATAGTTGCATTCTGGTGGCGTGATCTTCCACAAACGCAGATCCCGGGATTTCGCAAACCGAGCGGTGAACGGTGCCCCCGCTTCCTCCACCGGCCGATCAATCTCAAACATCAAAACAAACTCGTCGAATCCGCGGCAGATCGAAGTATTGAAAATGCCATATCGACCCGACGGAATCGCGGTCCAGCTGTCCCACGATTTGAGGTCCTTGGACGCAAACACATCGACCCGCCCCCGACCCAGGGTGCCCGTTACGTAGACAATCCCTTGGTCGACGAATGCGCTGCCGAATTCATATCCGTCGGCAAAGGGTGCCGAGACTTCACCTGTAGTCGGATCGCGAAAGCGAAAATAGTTCGTCCCACGTTGGTTGTCCCAATATTGCTGACCCGCCCCCTGACGAACCCACTCAAATCGCCAAAGTCGATTACTCAGCACGATGGGAGTTGTCTCAACCAAGTCGAGATCAACGGTACCCAACTTACGCAATAAAGGGGCACCGAGCGCGTTGAGCGGACCTCCACCGTGTACCGACGACCAGGATTTCGCCCTGGCAGACGCGGCGTGATTCCAGATGAAGTCGATGATCGGCGTGGAATCAGCCAGACCGTGCGGATGATGGAGCACACCTGATTTGGCAATGAGAGTGATCTCGCCCCCTAATTTACGGTAACGCTCCGCGACCACCCCGGTATTCTCGTCCCAAGGCACCACCTCATCAGCGTCACCATAGACGTGCAATAGGGGGACTTTCGCCGCGGCCAGGGAAGCCAAACGGTCCACCGGATTTCCGCCATAAGCTTTGGCTTCTTCGTCCGATTTGAATCCATACTGGGCGAGGACAAGTTGCCAATCGTGATCGCTTCGTTTCCCTTTGCCAAAGGCACCCGGCCAGCTCCGAAAATCGCAAACCGGTGCGTCGCCATATAAGCACGCAACTCGGTCTGGATTGGCAATGGCCCAATTATAGCAATAAAGGCCTCCGCGACTTAGTCCTACAAGGGCCACCTTGGGCGCCAAACCGTACTGCGTTGTCAGCTCACCGTAAAAGACGTTCCAATGGGCGACCGCACTGGGACTTCCAAGCTGATCCGGAACACTCAGGTACGCGACATGGAAACCGCGACCCAATAATGCGAGATCAGGTTCCGGCTTATGTCCAAAAAACTCGCCATGCCAGAGCCAGGGCCGACCCGGTGCGGTTAGTTTGGGCGCGATGACCATGGCCGGTTGGCCATCGACCACAAAGTCGTATCGATCAAATCCATTCCACACCGAACGCCGCCCGGGAAACCGCTGATCGGCCGTTGCCTGTAATTTGGAGAGCAGCTCCGCACTTCTAAGTTCCACCTCTGCCATCGGTTTCCCCGCTCCCATTCCGGGCCGCAGGTGGCTCACATGCGTCAGCCACGTGTCCTTCCGCAGTCGCTGCCGCTGTTGAACCAGCTTGAGTACGTCAGTCGCCCGCGGATGGGATTTCAAAAGTTCTGCCGGTGAATCGGCCGCCACAATCTCCGCCGAAGCCCCCAACTCACGCAATACTTCGCGGGCTATCAACCAGTGACCTTGGGTATTCGCATGGACGCCATCGCCCGCGAGTGCAAATTGGGGCTCGGTCTGACGTCGATCAGCCAAATACTTCAACATCGGCTGGTGGATATCGACCACCGCCCAACCCTCAACCCGCCTGTCCATCAACCAGGCCGAATAGCGGGCGAGAACATCGTCATAGCCCGCAAACGGAGTGCGATACTCGGGGAGTCCTGCGGGAAGAGTTTGACCTTTGATGGGCACCGCATCGAAGACCGGAGGAGTCACATGGATTACCGTGGCGCCGGCGGCGGCGGCTTGGGCTCGGAGCTGGCGTAGGCCTGTCTGAAATCGCTGCGCTCGCTCATCGGAATAGGGATAATACATCCCATCATTCATCCCGTAACCAGCAACAATTACGTCCGGATGGGTTCGCTCCAAAACTCGCCCAAGTCGTTCGGACAGAACGGGTCGCGGAAAGCTGCCGCCCGCATGCCCTGGTTCGCTCAGCCCGGAGACGGTCTCGCTGGGCAATCCCAAATCGAGAAAATCCGTCGTGAGAGTCGGATACTGTAATCGGAGCCAAGTCTCCACAAATTCGACCCATTCTCCCGCATAAGTGATGCTATCTCCGAGAAAAACAACTCGCCGCGCCCTTAAAAAGGAACTGAGCATGGCTGAGGCCGTTACATCTGGTATTGGATTTTCTACGGGTATTAGTTGGATCTGACGCAGATCCATCACCGCTCCGCCAGGCTTCCGCTGGGGTTTTACCGAGAGAGTTTGGATCCCGGCTGGCAGCGTGACGCGACCGATTCGACGCGGAATAAAGATTTGAAAATGACCGGTCTCTTGCACCTCAAATGAGCGGATCTGTTGGGCCACTTCCAAGCGCACTTCACTTCCGCCACTCCCTTTGCCACACCCTTGTAATACTTCTACTTCAAAGGTCCCGGGTCGATCCAATGCAAACGTCCAGTCAGCCCAATCTTCGGGGCGCCCCCACCAACCGAGAGTGTTCTTAAACGGCATCGGTTCATATCGTAGCGTGGTGCCGTGAATCGCGGCGCTCCGGGAATGAAGCAGCACGACACCATTGGTTTGTGCTCTGATCGTATCAGCGACCCAATTCGGATTGGACATCGGCCACTGCGCACCCACGGAACCTTGCCAGTCAAACAGTTGGTGGGCGAGTTCTCCCGCCTTCTCCGGCTGTTGGTCCACGAGATTGGTTGTCTCACCTGGATCGGTGCGGAGATTGAACAACTCGTGTCGGCCCTCTTCATAGTATTGAATCAGTTTCCAATCTCCGGAACGAATTGCGGCATAGGGTGTGACACCACCGAGGTAATAGTGCGGGTAATGCCAGCCAAGCAGCGGTCGATCAAGCGTCGTTTGAGGATCGCGAAGGAGCGGCGCGAGGCTCCGGCCATCCGGCACCCGATTGGTCCGACCGGTTTGTTCCAAAATCGTCGCGGGTAAGTCCATCGAAATGACGGGTGTAGGACAACGACCGCCGGGCTGGGTAAGCCCTGGCCACCGAACGATTAATGGCACCCGTACCCCTCCTTCATACGGCGGCCCGTGCCTCGTCGGCAACGATGCGCCTCCCGGCGATGGATTCTGGCCGAGTGGAGAACCGCCGTGGTCGGAGGTAAAGAACACGGCGGTATGTCCCGAAAGTCCGTTTTCCTCGATCGCCCGGAGGATGTGACCGACCGCTGTATCTAAACTCTCTAGCATCGCCGCGCTAACAATATTAGTCTCGGCCCCCCCGTCGGTGAGAACTTTGCGACGATATTTTTCAATCAGGTCCGACTTGACTTGCAACGGCGTGCGAGCGCCATAAAAACAGACGTGAAGTAGAAAAGGTTGCTGGGCGTGTGCGTTTATATAGCGGGCAGCCTCGTCGCCGGTGCGATCAGTGAGATATTCTCCAGCTGGACCCTCCGCTAGCTTTCCGATTTGATACGGTGAAAAATAACTCGGCGGTTGTTCCTTTTCATCACCTCCGAGATTGACGTCGAAGCCCTGTGCCTCAGGACCAAATCCGTCGCCACCCAGATTCCATTTTCCCATATGCGCCGTTGCGTAGCCCCCGGATCGCAATACCTCGGCCAGGGTGATCTCTTCTAACGGCAGCTGTCGGGTCCAACTCGGAGGACGCAGCTTCGCTGTGGGTAGATCTCCGTTGAAAACCGAATCGGTCAATTTGATTCGGGCGGGATATTTTCCGGTCAATAGTGCTGCCCGGGTTGCGGGGCCAACTGTCCCTGCCGAATAGGCTTGGGTGAATTGCACCCCATCGTGTGCGAGTCGATCTAAGTTCGGTGTTTCATACAATTGATTGCCCGGCCTACCCAAGTCACCCGTTCTGACGCCTTCAGCCACGATCAAAACAATATTCGTCGTGCTCGCTGCCGGTAAGAACCCGGTTCCTACGAACAACCCGAAGAGCGCCGTAAAAGCTCGAAAGCTCTGGCGGCGCAACTCAACCCAAGGTGAAAACATGAGACGGAGTGTGGGCCATTTGTCAGCGAATGCACGCTGTTCTCGCGCCCGGTAAAAGTCAAAATCGCTCCTTGAAAGGGCTCAATCGTCGCCAATTTGGCCGCGGCGGAACCCATCTCGTGCGACATGATCGAGCAAGCCCTGATTGAAGGGCAGCGCCGTGGAGTGACTACCGCACGGGAAATCTCGGAGTTGGGCCACAACGGATATTTTCCACACTGGTTCAATGAAAGGCTCTTCGCGGGCAGTTGGTTCGGCTCGTTGAAGACCTCTCTCCTGCCCGTTTCACACCGTCATTTCGTGATGGCTCTGCCAAAACTCGTGCGCTCGAGATTTCGCCGACACCGCACGATAAATACCGTCCGCGGGTCGGCGACTACCGGGTGCTCTTTGAACACGAAGACCACCGGGTGACGGTCTATACTGTTGGCAACCGAAAGGACATTTACCGATGAGTACTGCCGTCCAGTGCGAGACGCATGGGACGCGAAAGCATATCAAAAGTGGGAGAATGGGGTGGAAAATCCGCCCTTAGCCGTAACAATGCAGCTCTCTACATAAGGAAACAAAGGAAACGAAGCATGGCAGCGGAGACAACCGAACGGGAACGCATTTCGCCCCATTCACGAAACAGTGAGCGAACCCAAGCATCGTGAGATGAGCTTCCTCTCTGCGTCCGAGCTTCGTTCTCTTCGTTCCCTTCTGTTCAATTGAATCGTTACGGCTTAGAGTATGCGTGGCTGCGCTCGAAAGGGCACGGGCAACCGCGGTTCCGGCGGACACCTCAAATCTCAATTCGACA
>JAYVTS010000343.1:0-4878 GCA_043788645.1 Verrucomicrobiota bacterium | reverse complement strand
TCGGACATCAAATCCCACTTATTTACGACGACAATGCAGGCCCGCCGTTGCTCGACGATGACGTCCGCCAACTTTTTATCCTGTTCGGTAATTCCGGCGTCGGCATCAATCACCAAGACCGAAATATCACTCCGTGAAATCGCATCTTCCGTCCGTTTCACCGAGAAAAATTCCACTGAATCGGCCACCCGCCTCGCTTTGCGAACCCCAGCGGTATCGATCAACACATATTTTTGCCGCACTCCTTCGGTATCGACCTCAAATGGCACGTCCACAGCATCACGCGTCGTCCCGGGAATCGGACTGACAATCACGCGCTGGGAGCCGATCAGAGCGTTAATGAGAGAGGATTTCCCAACGTTCGGCCGTCCGACAATTGCCAATCGAATCGCGTAGTTCGGATTCTGCATCCGATTTCTTGGAATTTTCGGATTCCCATCCGCGTCCAGTTCGTCCGCGGCGGTTTCGCCTGTTTCAGCTAGGTCCACAACCGGTATTGGCGTCGCCTCCTGGGTCGGTTCTGGTAGAAATTTGACCGCCGCATCCATGAGCGCCTCAATGCCGTAACCATGAATTGCGGTTACGGGAAAATACCGGTTGAAGCCCAGGGCAGAAAACTCCGCCACTCCAGCGGTCGCACGGTCGTTATCCACTTTGTTGACCACGACGAGGACGGGTTTGCGCGTCACACGCAATTTGGACGCCACCTCGGCATCCAGTGGAACCAATCCTTCTTGGACGTTGACCACCATGAGAATCACGTCCGCCGCTTCGATGGCGAGGTCCACCTGTTCGAGCGCCGCGGCTTGAATGACATCCGCCGCTTTTTCTCGTCGGAGCAAGCCGATGCCGCCTGTATCGACGAGGGTGAAAGGTTGACCATGCCATTCCACCTCGGCCATCACCCGATCCCGAGTCACCCCCGGCATATCATGGACAATGGCGATGCGCCGCCGTGCAATACGGTTAAAGAGAGCAGATTTGCCGACATTCGGTCGGCCAACAATGGCGATAAGCCCAGACATGACTTCTACTATGGCGGATTGAAGGCCCCGATTCCAATTCGCTTTCAAGAGCGGATTCGAAGCGGGTAGAATCCGTCTCCCCTGTTCCCGCACAAAAAGGTTGGATTGTGTATCACGGGTGATACGCCTCGTGGGTGATTTCTTCTGCCGCCATTCATGCCGGGATCGATTCCCCGACCAAAGTAGCCACGGAGCGAGTGTTACGTTCGCTGGGGTTAACGCCATCTGTTTCCACTCGCCACCTATTTCCGGCAGCCTCGCCGAACGTTACAACGCTCGCACGGTAGTTCCTTGGGGATCGAACTCGGCCGGGCGGCGGCTTCGCCCTTCAACCAGTTCCGAGCCAATGATTCAATCACCCTCTGAGCCTCCGCCAGGAGCTCGTCGAAAACCACGTTGGTGCGAAGTTCGCCTGTAGCGGTCGGCTCACCATTTTTTTTCAACTTCCATTTGAAGGGAAACCCATCCTCATCGCCGGCACTGGAATTGGAGCTGGCACCGAGGACTGAAACGCTAAATCGTCCATGATGCGGAAACGGCGCGGACTTCAGGGAGGGAGTTCGGCTCTTGCCCGGAAGACTCCGTCCACTCAGGCCGATATAGGCGAAGCCCGCTACTTGAAAACCCGCCGCCCGAAGTGCCAGTCCGTATACCGGCAACTGGATCTCCAACCCCGCTGACATCGCTTTTTGATCCCAGCGCCGATTCGACGACTTATAGTCCAGGACAATGATCTGCGGAACTTTTTCCGACTGCTGATCGATCCGGTCTATTTTGCCCTCCACGACCAAATAGGCGCCTTCGCCTAGCTCAAGTTTCAAGGCCGATAATTCGCTGCTCCGGCCAAACTTCAATTCAGCGGAGTGCGGCAGAAAACGATACCCCGGTAACCACTCGGTGGTATCAGCCACGAAACGTCCCAGTTTAGTGATCCAACCTGAGGCCAAGAAATCCCTCCGTCCATCCGTCGGTCCCGTTCGACGGATGTGCCGAGCTACTTCTTCCAGAATGATTCGCGCACTTGCGGGATTCAAATTTGCCCACGAGCCATGGTGCCTAACCACTGTTCGATGAAATTCCGCCAACAATTCGTGAGCTAGATCCCCCTGTTCCCGCGCTTCAAAACACCAGAGATCCCGCTCATTGATTCGCAGCGCGCTCATTAAAAAGGATTGGTGTGGACAGGTCGCCATCCGTTCCAATCGGCTTGCTGACAGATGTAACGTCCGCCCATACAAAGCGGCCGCGACCTCTTGCGTCAGGTGCTCCGTGCCGACCGCGGGCTCAACGATCAATGCTGGGTTCAAATCAGTGGGAAATTCACGCCACAGATTGACCGCCTGAGCCGGGCTGGCGCTCGGTTCAAGGTGAGCCCCGCATCGAATGAGTCGTGCAACGAACGGAGACCGTAAGAGGGCTGAGGAGGACGCCTCGCTCCACGTCACCACGACTTTCGAGCGCGCCCGACTCAAAGCGATATAAGCATAAAAACTTTCTCGGGCGCCGACAACAACCGTGGGCAATTGCAACGCCGTGGAACGTTCAAAAAGCAATTGCCGTTCCATCGCGGTTAATAATCCCATCATCGGAGTGGATTGAGGAAAAATCCCTTCATTCCAGCCGGGCAAAATAACCAGCTCTAAGTTTGGATTTCTAGACCGATCAATCGCCCCGACTAATACTTGATCCAAAGCCGGCGGGACGAGTCCGATCGTGAGTCCCACCCAAGCACATTCAAAAACATCGAGCCACGCCGGAGCGGGCATCCGGGTGGTGCCCAGGGCCCGACGCACTTCTTCGAGCCACTGGTCCAATTGCCGCCGGACGGCTTGATGGGACCCCAATCCGGCCAGCCCCAGTCCAGGATGGGATGCTTCGTCCCATCGCTTGAGGGTCACATCGACTTCCAAGCACTGCCACAACGCCTGGATTGCCTCGGCGATTTCTCGTCCGGTGGGCTCTTCCCGAATCGCATCGGCAAACGTGCGGAAGGGTTCCACCAATCGTTGGTGATTCGCATCGTCGATGCGACCCTCGGCCGGACGGGGGCGAACCCAGTGGGAACCACTCCAACCGCCGGCTAGGGCTTCATTTTCCAGTACATCGACGGCTTCCATTTCGAGCCCGGCCAAGCCGGACCGAAGCGCCCCAAACCAATCGTCGTGTCGCCAACCCCCGATGGCGGTTCGTAACGCGCAGCGGGTCAGGGTCGTCAGTGGCTCATTCCCCACCGGTTCTCGGCGATCCAGAAACATCGGAATCGCCAATCGCCGCCAGGTCCGCCGAAAGGCATCGCCGTGGGTATCGAGTGATCGCAACAGGACGGCACACTCTCGATATCGGCCGCCATTCGTCACGTATCGCTGGACTTGGCGAGCTGCCAGCAAAGCTTCGGCCTCCACCGAATCACCAGCTTCCAGGAGCACGCACGCCGCTTCGTGGGCGGCTGCTAGGTTGAGTTCTCGTTGTCCGGCGCGGACTGCGCCCTGCCACGCGGCGGGACGTGGGCGGGGCCAGTTGGCTTCCAGGTGCGCCAAAAAGGGAGTGTGCCGAAAACGCCCCGGCCCCGAATTCATCTGACGTTCCAACTGAGTTACCCGGATCTTGACGCCCTCCAGTTGTTGCAATCGGGCGTGGCATTTTCGAAAAGTATCCCCGACCACACTCCACGGGCTGAGGGGCTCGGGATGTTCCGCGGGAACTTGGTCCAAACAAAAAGCCAGTGTGGCCCGGTCCGAACTCGCGACCGTTTCCGCGAGCAAACGCAGTTCTTGCGGAGTCATTTCCGCAAAGCCATCGAGCCAGACGGCTCCGAGCCGGGGTTGCCGTCCAGAGCGGCGTGCGGCCACCAAGCCATCGGCGGCGGTGTCCAATAATGCGTCGCCATCCGTCAACCCATGATCCTTCAACCACAGCAGATAGGCACGAGCAAGACGGGCCGTGTCGCGCAACTTCGCACGCAAGGTGTTGGGTAACGCCCCTTCAGCCGCCGTCGTTTCGAGCTGAGCGGGACTGACTCGTTGCTCTTGGAATTCGCGCAACTGCCGACTGAACTCGGTCGCGAAACCCACTTGCCTGGCACTTCGCCGAAAAATCTCCAATTCGTTTTCGTGTTTTCGGAGCAAGGCTCGCAACACCATCACTCGGCCACTTTCATCCAAGATCTGCGGTTCCGGTTCACCCAATTCTGCCTGCAAAAAATGCGCAAGTCGCGGAAACGAAAAGATCTGCAAGCGCATGAAACCGGCGAGCCCGCGGCCTTCCAGCAACTGTCGTTCCAATTGAAAGGTTGCTTGTTTAGGGGCCAAAAAAACCAGCGGCAGGCCCTCCGGACGAGCCCGAAGCTCGGTCCGAAGTTCGGCCAGGCATTGGTGGGTTTTACCCGTACCGGCCGGCCCCAAAAGAAAGCGTACGTCCACCCCGCTATTTTCAGACCCCTTTTCACCCGTTTCAATGCTGGAGAACAATGAATGTTACCGTTCGCGGCCGACGCCGCCCCTACCGCACCGTCCGCTTCGACGCCGCTCAGAACGCCGTCGTGTTGATCGAACAGCGATTGTTGCCCCACGAGTTCGCCCTCGTTCGCACCGCTGACTATCTCGCCACCGCCCAAGCGATCACCGAAATGGTGGTTCGAGGAGCGGGCGCCATCGGAGCCACCGCCGCCTATGGTTTAGCCCAAGGGGCCTGTGCTTTTCGGGGTTCCGACATTACCCGTTTTCGAGCGCATCTGGATCAGGTTTTCACCGCCTTGGCCGAGGCGCGCCCTACTGCCGTTGACCCAGTCAATGCCATGCAAGCGATGCTGGCCGACTTGTACACGGCTCCGGTCGAGACGGTCGGGGAAGCCCAA
>JAYVTS010000342.1:0-12368 GCA_043788645.1 Verrucomicrobiota bacterium | reverse complement strand
GATGAATTGGTAAGCTTCAGTGGCTTGTTTTTGACCTGCCATCGCTTCGGCGTAGCCGCACCAGCGATAATCCTGCGGCTCATCCATGAGCCCGGCACGAATGGGGTTTAAATCGATGTACGCCGCCATGGTCACCAACGCTTACCCAGCACGATTCACCACCCGAGAGAGGCAATGATAGTACATCGCCTCGGTGGGTGCCGCCGGTTTCATTCGTGCGTAGCGCATTCACACACCGTGCCAGGGGTTTGGAGAACAGATAAGATTTATTTTTCAATCCAGCCGTCCCTTTATTAATCTTATGAAATAAAAATGTCAATGTAACTAGCATGTTTTATTGCATTCGGATTCTTATTTTTAATCCTCTTGTCCCTTGTTTTCGCGCGTTCGACGGAAGTAGACCACTTCGGCAGAAGAGACCACTTCGGCAGAAGGGTTCCCACGAGCCGTGACTACCTCAAGGCCTCGTATTCCGCGCCGCCACTGCGGTGGCTCGCCTGCCGACGCCGAGCGCGTTCAACGCGAATGCAGCGCCTCGATTCCGCTGCCCGGCGATGAAGCGCCACTGTCAGCGAGCGCCTCTCACGGTTTCCCGCGCGCCCAAGCGCTGACCGTGACCCCGACATTGACCGGGAAGGTCACCGGCACACTGACCTCAGCGGGATTATGTTGCGACGTGTTGTCGATCACCACCTGAGCAATCACTGGTACGCCGCTATCGGGCGTCAGGACAATTTCGAGCGGAATCACCGCCCCGAAATTCCTCGCCTTTACTTTCACGGTACTTTTGGGATCCGACCCGGTGGGTAACGTTATTTGCACCAGTCCCGACGTGCCCTCGGGGATGGCCTTGCCGGCCACTTCGGTAAGGTCCAAGCGAGGCTCCGGATTCAGGCGCGCCACCATGACCGTGCCCACGCTGAGAGCGTAAGCCGGAGCCACCCCGCGCCGCAGGCCCGAAGCGTCGATGGCGTCCATGCGCACCCGACCGCTGGCGCTACCCTCACGCCCTACGACAAAAATCTGAGCCGAGCCAGTAATCACCGGCGCGACCACGCGAATCGCGCCACCGCTGCCCCCATTTTGGCCCGACTTGCCGGCTCCACCTCCAGCGACGATGGAGTACACGACATCTTTAGGGGCAAACTCCACCCGGGTGCTCGACGCAATAAGAATGGCGCCGCCGCCGCCGCCGCCGCCGTAGCCGCTTTGATTGTCGCCATAGTAGGCGACGCCACCACCACCAGATCCACCGACCAAAGGGATCAACAAGGAATTTCCGTACGCTTGCCCAAGATTCGTCGAGTTGCCGCCCGCAGGCCCGTTAAACCCTGCCGCCCCTACCCCGGCAGGAACATTATCGCGCCCGCCGCCACGGCCCCCGCCGGGCCCAAACCCCGCGCCTGGGTCCGTGTCACCAAAGCCCGGCCGCCCCCCGTCAAAACCGCCGGGCCCACCTAAGCCACCCGCGGTTCCGCTCCCTTCCCCACCCGAAATATCAATAGTTCCTTGGATCAACACATCGCCTTGCGCCAAAAGCGTCACCGGGGTGTTGAGTTCATTGCGTTTGAAGGTGAGGGCGACTCCCGCGGCAACGGCAAATTTCTTAAAATGGAGGACCCCGTCTGGCGGCAAGTCGATCGTGGTCGTTTTGTCGATCACGACGTCACCCAACGTCCCGTTCGAGCCGGAGTTAAACGGTTGGGCATAACTGCGCGCGAAGCCGGCAGCGAAAGCAAGAACGATAATTATTTGAGCACGTATTTTCATAGGTTTTTCACATGAGTTCGAAAACGAGAGTGGGGAGGGGAAAAGGGTCAGATTAGGGCTGATCGGGGTAGATTGGAGCTAATACGTTAGGGTGGAGTGCGTCTTCGTCAGCCACGACTGAGGCCGAAGCGGGCACGGGGCCGAGTCTTGCGGCCGGCACGTCACCGATATGGGCTCGAACCGGTGGGTGAGCGACAGCGGCTCCGGCGCCAGGATATTCGCCGAATTGTGGCACCCACAGATGCGGCGCTTGGGGCGCGGCCGTTGCGCCTTGTACCAAGAAAGTCGGCTCCACCGCCAATACCCGGGTCGGTGGCCTAGCGACCAGCGCTCCCGTGAAGAGAGGTGGCGCCGGAAAGGTGACAAAAACCCCCGGCAGCGCGACCGCATTCACGGCCATCGGCCCCAACGCCACTAGGTCGAACGCCGTCACAGCCGGCGCCGGACGCGCCGAGACCGCGAACAGCGGAGTGCTGCTGCGCAGCAAGGGATTGCTACCGGCACTATATTCGGCCCCATCACTCCAGCCGTCTCCATCCGTGTCGGCCACGAGGGGATCGGTACCAATCAATACCTCGACGGCATCAGGTAACCCGTCGTGATCGCGATCCACTTCGCCATCAAGCAAATTCGGATCCAAAGAGTGGGGATCGTGCGGATCCGACCCCATTGAGGATTCCGCGAGATTGCTGGCCCCGTCGTTGTCTGCGTCGCCGTCGCCATCACTGTCGCTGCCAGCAATCGCCTGGAATTCCCAGCTCACCGATTCGCGCGATGCGTTTCCAGCGAGGTCGCGCGCGCCAGCTAATAGTTCAACGCGATACCGCCCGGGCACCAGCGGCGCATCGAACACCACGAATACAAGCCGTCCATCGGCGCGTTGCACAAGCGAACCGTCTTGAATCAGCTCGTCGTCCGCCGTTCCGAAGGCACGGTCTGCGCCGGCAAAGGTGATCCGAAATTGACTTCGCTGCAGGGAATCGGCAGCGATGGGCTCATTAAATCGCACCCCGACTTCGGTGGGAGAGCCAGCAAAGCGGTTGGCCGCTGGCGTGAACGGAGCCGCGATGGGCGGGGTGTGGTCCGGTACCAAATTGAGTTCCAACTCGGCACTCAAGGCCTCGTTCCCACCCGTATCGCGAGCGCGCGCCCGGACCTTAATGCTGGTTTTATCGGCCGTCCTAGCGGGCACTAAGAGGCGGACTTCAAATGGCGCATTGCCATCGATCGCCACGAGCGCCCCATCGAGTAAGAACTCCACGTTGCGAACTTGCACGTCGTCCGTGACGCCCGCCGTCAGTCGCAATAACTTTCCTTCTTCGATCTCATTCCCCTCGGCGCTCGTGGTCAGCGTCAAAACGGGCGGTTTTCGACCCGTATCGAACGGGAGATAATTGATCACCTGCAAGCCCGCCTCGCCATCGGCCACGTATCCCAAGCCATTATAAATCGTGACGGCGCGGGCCAAGCCCGGGGTATCAAACTGACGGATCACCTGTTGGGGATTACGCGGATCGCTCAAATCCCAGAGCTGCACGTTGTGAGTTTTCGGATCTAGATTCCGCGGCACGACGCCGACCGCGGCCAGGCCAAGCCCGGAGCCGGTCGGCACGATTTGCTTGAAGGAATTGGGCGCGAAATCCACCGGCGGTGTCAGTCGTTGGATCGCGCCGGGATTGTGCACATCGAAAGTGCCGTAGCCCGGAAACGCGGTTAAGTACGCAATCCCGTCCACGACCGCCAAACGACGCCGGCCCGTAATTGGATCCGCTTGAAAGGAAAAACCAAGTGCTTGGGAGCCGACCCGCGTCAGCACAAAGTCCGTCCAGCGATAAACGAAAAGCGTGGCGGGACTGGTGACAAAAACATAATCCCCCGCGATCGCCACATCATCCACTCGTTCCCCTACATTGACGTGTTGGGCCGCCGAACCACTACTTAATTCGACCGCGACGAGCGAACCGTCTTCGCACCCGACAAACCCAAACCCACCGCTGGCGGTGATGGAGGTCGTCGGGGAGCCCACGGCTACACTGCGCGTGAGTTCGGGGCCATTGACCCCGCGTAAACTAATCACGGCGATCCCGTGTGCGCCATCGGCCACGACGGCTTGATCCCGATCGAGGGCGACGGCCCGCGCCGTGCCGGGCGTTTTCACCAGGCCAGCGAGAACGGGATTCTGGGCGTCGCGCACATCAAAAACCGCCACCCCGTTGGCACCCAATGCGAGGGCCGCAAAATCGTTGAAGGCCGCCACATCCACCGCCGTGCCCGTCACGGGCAAGGTGGCAATAATCCCGGTAATGGCCGGGCGGCTGTCCTGCGGGTTGGCGCCACCCTCTACTTCCGCGCCATCGAAAATGCCATCGCCATCCGAGTCCGGATTGTTCGGATCGGTGCCGAGGATCCGCTCGACGACGTCGGGTAGACCGTCGTGATCGGAGTCCTGCGCCCCGCGGAAGGAATGAAGGACAAAACCGGAAATGCCGGAAGCCAATCCGGGAATCCGGCGCGGAAAGGCCTCCCCGTACCGCTGCGTGCGCGCATCGTAAAAAAACACGCGGGACAGATACGAGAGAAAATTATATCCAACAATTCCTCCGCCCTGACAATTCGGATCTTTCGGGTTCCGGTTTCGGCTATTGCGCAGATAGATCCGGTATTGGCCATAGGGGTCCGTGAGTCCACTGATGATATTGGTTGTCCATTCAAATAGACTGCCGTCACACAAAATGGTTTCCTTTTGCTCAATGAATTCATAGGCATAGTGGATGGGATAGGCCGGCTGATCCCCGCGGAATTCCCCTTGAGGACCCAGGGTACTAACTCGCTCAGCCTCCAGTTGGAAGAATTCTGCACGCACGTAGGCGGCGGCGTCTCCGGTTGCCCTTTGATCAGCGTCCGTCTCGAGCGCGTCGATCTCCGCTAATATCTCCGCGGGTAGCGACTGCGACGTTTGAAAATACGGCCTCAACAGATCAACGATTTGAGTATAATTGGAAACCACCGCGGCCGTCACTCCCGTCAATTCGTCTCCCGGTTCGGCGGCCAACCGTGGCCCAGCCTTCCGGGTGGCTACGGGACGAACTTCGGCTGGCTGAGGGCAAACGAGATTGCAATTCTGGCGGCATTCCTGGTCGTTAAATTTTGCGTCACCCAAACACGCCTGGTACTGCAATTCACAGAGTTCTACTTGATTATAGTAGGCCGTCATGTTGGGGAGCAGCCCGCGGGCTTGGCGGATGCATTCGACCCAGTCCTGATGGCACTTCATCCGATCCATCCGGCGTTGGTGGGTACAAAACAACGGGCAATTGGGTCCGCACGGAAACGGATACGGTTCCGGTAACGGCGGCGTCGGGGGCGACGCGGGCGGCGGTGGTGGTGGTGGACCGGGATCGGCCGTGGGATCCGGGTACTGCCGTCCGTGCCAGCCAGGCTTGAGAATCCCCGAGCCCGGATCCGAGCAAACCAATGAACCATCACCGCTCACAGTCATACTGCCCACCCGAGCCCACTCACCGGTGTCGTGGTCAAAAGACATCAACGCGGCTTTCGTCCCCGGCGGCAGCCGATTGCCAAATTCGTCCGGTACGTTGGGAAAACAAATCGGTGCGGGCCGATCAAAATTCTGAGCGCCGTCCGTCTGTACCGTGATCACGAGGGGCAAACGGACACCCGGCGGCAGCGGACCCGGCAGACGATCCGGTGGAACCAGCGCAATTCCTACTTTTCCGCCGCGATTGCCGGCGTCATCAAACAAGGCTCCGCTCGGGACGATAATCTCCACGCCGGCGAGGGCCGGATTGCCGGCCAGCACCGCCGGCGGCAACGCGATCCGAGTATCCTGCGTCAGACTTACCGGCTGCAGCGTTTCTGCGGGGACGAGGGGCAAAAAGATTTCGCCGGTGCCGCCAGCAAGATTGTTCGTTCGACCCGCCTCGATCTCCCAAGCCTTGCCGACGAAGGGATAGTAGGCACCCACCGGCCACGTACTGCCGTTGGCCTGGCGCCCGTCAATGTGGACAAAGACCCGTCCCGCGGGCGCGGGCGACAGAATAAACCGCCCGTCTCCATCGGTGATCGCTCGCAACGATTCCTCCGCGCCGTCGACGGCTATGATGGCGCCCGGAATCGGAAGGTCGGTCAGTTTTCCGGGGTGAGCCGGATCCGGAATGCGCTCGGACGCCATAACGCGCCCAGTTACCGCGGTTCCGACTAGCACCGCTCGATTGCCGGTATCAAACGACACTACCAACAAGCCACCCGGCTGACCATCGCCATTCGCGTCCACCTCTTGACCGAATTCGTCAACCACTTCGGTCGCGTCGAAACGGATTTGAACGCGGGCCGCCGCGGGCATTGGTTCCAAGAAGAAGAGCGTGGCCCTCCGGCGATCACTAGAAAGTTCGATGCGCGTCAGCAGCTTGCGACCGGCCGCGAACGCAGTAAATCGTTCCGGTTTTAACATCACATCGGCCCGTAGTGGGCGAGAGAAAGTAAAAACGGTTTCGCGATTCGCCGATATACCGGACTCGCGGTCGGCGGGGGAACTGACCAGCGTCGTCAAGGCCGGACCCCGCACTCGATAAAAGCGGGTCGGCGCCGCCGGCGACACTTCCACAACCGCCACGCCGTCACGAATGACGGGGGTAATGGGAACCGGGAGCCAAAGGGTGGCGGCCATCAAGGCTTCCGCGGATTCCAATTGTGCCCCGGCAACCGCTGGCCAACGCAGCTTTATATTACCGCTACTGACCTGCTCCACGTCTAACCCCAACGACGCAGCCACCCCCAGCCGCGAGGCGCACAACGCCGCCATAACGAACGCAGTCACCACCCAACCGGCCCGGCAGATTCGGAATGACTTTGAGGCCATTGCCCCCGTTCTTAGGAAAGGGCTTTGGTCGATGACGAAGTATTCTTACCGGACCCATAACGCCAAGCCCAATTCGCGCAGCTCCGATTCCAAAGCATCAAGGTTCCACTCAAAGACACGCCCCGTGCCGTTGACAAGATAGACGCGAGTTCCGTCGCGAGTGGGAGCGAAATCGAACATATCGAGCGCCTGGGGCGGCGTGAGCGTAGCCTCCTCCTGATAGTCGGTGAGGCGGCGAATTTGGATGCGATCAACACCTTGGGTTACCAGGAGACGGGTCCCATCGGCGGAGAATTTGGTTCGACCGGGCAAGCCGGTGCTAACCGAGGGCCAACGTCCCAACGGTTTCCAAGTACCGATTTCCCAAACCCGATATTCGGCGGCGTCGCGAGTGATCACCCGCCGGTTATCCGGGACGAAGGTCGCAGAAATAGCCCCGGGCAAATCGAGGACATGGGCGATTTCACCCCGGGCGGCATCCCAAAAACGCACCCCTGCCGGCGGGAACTTCACGGACACGAGCCACTTTTCGTCGTCACTCAGGTGAATCCAAGTCATCGCCTTGCCCGCAGCGACAACGTGGGCTCGCGCCGGATCTCCGCCCGGCCAAACTTCGGCGCGCACAATGTAAATTGGGTCGCGATCCAACGCCACCAACCAGTCGGACCCATCGCCCACAGGTATCTGAAGCGTCGAATCCTGGTTCCGACCGATCGTCTCCGGTTCACCCACCAGGACGGCCAGCCCACCGCTCGCATTGGTCGCTACCTTCAGGCTGCGCCGTTGGATGCCGAAGTTTTTCGCGCTATGGAGAATTGCCGAGCCGTCGGGTGTGAAATAGGCCGTTACCCAAGGAAATCCGTGCTGCTGAATGGACCAGACTTCGTGCCCGCTCGCCGCATCCCACAAATGCAAGCCCTCATGCGCGCCCAATAAAATGAGGGTGCCCTCCGGGTTGACCGAGAGGGTGCAGGCCTGTTTCACCGTCTCGGCCGGAGGATCGAATGAGCGAAATACCGATTCCATTGTGGGGTTAGAACCGCGTCGTCCTTGGTCGCGCGCCGCCAGAGCAACGATGGCTTCATTGCGAGTTTCGAGGGTGGGATTCAGTTGGGCCGCCTCGGCGATGATTTTCAACGAGTCGTCCGGCACCGAGTTCGTGTTGCCTCCCCGCGCGGCTCGGACCTGGGCCAGGAGCGCCGCGTGCAGGTGCGCCCGCGCCAGACCTTCGGCGGCCCGCGCCGCCGTGAGCGCGGTCGTGAGTTGGCGATTGGCCCGCCACAACAAGACCGATCCGACCACGGCACCCGTTACCAAGAGCGACACTAGCAACGCCACGAGCGGACGTCGACGCGCCCACAACACCAACCGTTCCCCCACGCCCATGGGTCGTGCCAAAACGGGCTCGCCCAACGCCCAACGGCGGAGGTCATCCGCCAATTCGGCGGCGGAGCCATAACGCTGGCTCGGATCTTTACGAAGGCATTTGAGACAGATCGTCGCCAAGTCACGCGGGATGACCCGGCGCCGTAAAGCCGGCCGGGGCACTGGGACCGGGTCCGACGACCCGATGAATTCGGAGGTCGGCACGGTTGAGGAAAGCAAATTCGTTTCGACCCTCCCGGAAAATCCTCGCCCCGCATGGGTGTCACGCAATGGTGCCACCTCTTCTTCGACAATTTTGCGGAGCAAGTCCGGAACGTTGGTGCCGCTGAACGGCGGACGTCCGGTGAGCAATTCGTGCAAAATTGCCCCGAGGCTCCAGAGGTCGGCCGCCACGGTGATGGACTTTTCACCCCGCGCAATCTCCGGCGCCATGTAGGCCGGGGTGCCAATAGGTGACCCGCTCACCGTCAACCCACCGTCAGCATCAAGCCGCCGCGCCAATCCGAAGTCGGTAATGTGCGGTTCGCCCGCCGGATCCAGCAAAATATTGCTGGGTTTGAGGTCCCGATGCAGCAATCCCCGCGCGTGCGCATGTTGCACCGCACGCGCCAGTTTTTCGACGAGCTCGGCCGCCCACTCGGGATGGCACGGGCCGCGAGCGGTGAGTTCGGTCGCCAAGGTCTGGCCCGCGATCATTTTCATCGCGTAAAACTGCCGCCCCTCGCATTCTCCCACGTCGTAGATTGGAACCAGATGCGGATGGTCGAGCTGGGCGGCCAGTTCGGCTTCGGCGGTGAAACGAGCCCGTTCCGTGACGCTCGACAACTCCCCCGCCAGAATCACTTTCAACGCCACTTCGCGCCCCAGCGCCGCATGCCAAGCTCGATACACCACCCCCATCGCACCGCGTCCAAGTTCATCGCGCAGCTCATAAGGTCCGATCCGCAATCCGGTAGGCTCCGGTGACCCGGTGACTGACGTTTCCGCGGCGACGTCCGCGGCCCGTTCAACGCTCGCAGCACCGTCTCCGTCCAATCCCAGCGCCAGCCGGCCAATACACCGCGGGCACAAGCCTGCCGCAATGCTGGAGCCCAACGCAGTGCGGCAGCGCGGGCAACTACGAACCGGTTCGAGTGAATCGGCCATTACTGGGAGATTAGGAAATGGTCCAAAGGGATGACGTCCGAGATCGACAGAACTTCAAGTCCACGCGCGTCGTCGAGAGGTTCTCATGGGTCAGCCGGTTCGTTCAGGCGAGCAATCGCCGCAATTCTTCTTCCGCTTCACCGGGTGTCCCGACCGTATGGGCGACCTCCCCGAGCAGAATCTCCCTTAATCGCACGCGTAAACGGCGCACCGCCGCGGCGACCGCATTGGGAGACAGTCCCAGCGAATCCGAAATCTTATCGTAGTCACCTCGTTCGGCCTGATGTTCCAAAAACGACTTCAAGAGTTCGAACTGCCTGGCCCGTCCCGCGGCCACCTGCTCCACCTGCAACGCCGTCAGCGACCGTTCGATGAGAACGGCGATCCAACGACGATCAAAAACGACATCCGGGGATTCGTGAGTCGCCGGCTCGAGCGCCAGCCGCGCCTCGCCTTCGAGGGCGTCTAATTCCACCGGTGCGATTCCGCCCCCGCGCTTCGCGGCGCGGGCATGATCGGATTGGTCCGCGAGAAAATAACTGAGTGACGCCAGTAGAAACGTACGAAACCGCCCTTGCTCCCGGCGCACGCGGGCGACGGATTCATGGCGGAGCAAGCTCGCAAAAAATTCCTGAGTTAAGTCCCGGGCTTCTTCTGCTCCATGGCCGTGCCGACGGACGTGCGCATAGATGGGAAACCAGTATCCTCGGCACAGTGTTTCGATCGCCGCCAACGCCGCGGGCGAAGCCGCGGCTCCTGCTTGCGCCACGATCGACCAATGCGTCGTCGCAAACACCCCACCCCCCGACTTCGGTTCGGCCTCAGGCACCGGCAGAGAATGGGGATGCTTGCGGCTCGGGCAAGTGATCGAGAACAAACCAAACCATGGCCACGCGGTTCGGCCCGTTTAGCACTCCGACACCTCCCCGACGAACTGATAGAAATTTGGTTCTGGACGCTCCGCGGAAAGGGAGATTTACTTTCTTGGTCTCAGTCAATTTTTTTTAATTATGCGGCAGTAAAGCTAGGGTGGCAAGGGGTTTTTGAGTCGCAAGGACCGCCCCGGGGCTGGCAAAATTGGGCAAAAGGCGGTGGAAGGTGGACGGAGAAGGCGGGAAAGCCTGCTTTTGGCGGGCGATTGGGCGCGGAGTTCCACGGTTATGCCATTGATGATCAAACGGTTATCACGTTTTCATAGTCGGGCATCGGATCCAGTTCGATGCGAAAGTCTGGTTCGCTGCGTACCAGGTTTGAACCAGGAGGCGGACGAGCCGGGGCAAAGGCCGCTGGACCACACCAGAGATGGAGATGGCGGAGGATTTTCTCAACCACCTCCGGGTTGTCGATGAAAGCGATCACCCGCATCTGCTTCTGAGAAGCCGGACATTGCAGCGGGTCCACATGCCACGCCTGGCGAATCAGGTCGCGCCCTTTCCGGGAAGGTAGCTTGATGGGCGGTGGCGGTGAACCAGTAGGCAGGGATTTGAGTTCAGAAAATTGAGATTTGAGGTGTCCGCCGGAACCGCGGTTGCCCGTGCCCTTTCGAGCGCAGCCACGCAGCTTGTTGGAATAGAGCCCGTAGTAACGGATCCTCTGCACCCTTTGTCGGGAATGTGCTGGGATAACACGGCCAGAAATTCGACGGGATCAAAGAGTTCGAAATTGCGGTTGATTTTCGGGTTGAGTCGAGACCGGTAAATAATGGTATCGGTCGGAGATTCCAGAAAAAAAAGGGACAGGCCGTTTAAAAAGGCAGATTTCACATCATAATAGAATATGTTAGTTATATTGACTATCGAATTTGTCAAACGGTCTGTCCCTTGTTTTAAAAGCTCAACGCGCCAAGTATTTATTGAACCATGCCAACGTGCGGTCCTCAGAATCGACTTGGTTGGTGGGATTGATGAACATGTGCCCTTCCTCGGGATAGACAACGAGCTGGGTCGGCACGTGAAGGGTGCGGAGTGCGTGCCAGAATTCGAAAGATTGGGGGGCAGGGCATTCCGCATCGTGCTCACCGACGATGATCAAGGTGGGTGTCTTGACGTTTTTGACGAATGTGATGGGTGAGCTTTTCGCGTAAACGGCTGGATCGTCATATACGGATGCGCCAAAGAACGGAATCATCCATTGGTCGATGAGATTCTGACCGTAGTAGCTTTGCCAATTAGCAATACCGGCTCCGGCGACTGCCGCGCGGAAGCGAGTAGTCTGCGTCACGGACCACATCGTGGTATAGCCGCCATAGCTCCACCCGGTCACCCCGAGCCGATTGGTGTCGATAGGATGCCCGGCAATAGCAGCATCTACTCCGGAAAGTATATCGCTTAAGTCTCCTCCTCCGAAATCACGGATATTGGCGCGCGTGAAATCCTCTCCCTGTCCATAACTACCCCGAGGATTGGGCATAAAAACATAATAACCCTCGGAGGCAAGGAGTGCATCCAAGGAGTACTTCGCCGGCCAATACGGTTGAGCGACCCCCGCCGGACCGCCATGGACGTCCACGATCATTGGATAACGGAGGCCTGGTCGAACTTCTCTCGGAGGCAGGAGCCAGCCTTGGATGTGAAAGCCGCCATTGGTCCACTCCAGGTTTTGCACGGCACCCCAGGACGGCTGCTGAGATTTATTCAGACTCGTCAAAAGATGCCATTCATTGATAGGTCCCACCCAGACTTCCGGCGGGTGTTCAAAACTGTTGCGAACAGCCGCGCTAAAACTCGCATCCCTCGTGACACCAAAGTTCGGAAAATTACCGTAGGCGTGCATGTCTTCTCCGCCCTTCCACAGCGTGCGCATTCGATTGCTCGGGAGGATCAATTCCGAGATGGCGCTATCGCCCCCCACCACTTCCGTGAAAAGAATCCGCTCTTGCGCCACCCACATAAGCGAGCTGATTGAACCAGGGTGTCCTTTGCTGCGATTGATCAACCCTCTGCCTTCGGCTGAGATGGTAAAGAGATCGCCGCCATGGAAGCCCTCGTCGCTCATCAATCCCTCTATGAATGCGATCGACTTCCCGTCTGGAGACCAGCGTGGGATGGCCAGTTGGTAGGTGGGTTTGTAGAGGGAGGATGCCGTCCCGGGATGGGTGTTACCGAGGCAAAAAAACATATGAGCGGAGGGTACATTTTAATAGATTTAGATTGCATTGTAATAAGCCCCTGTTTTTCGCACGTATAGG
>JAYVTS010000341.1:0-32016 GCA_043788645.1 Verrucomicrobiota bacterium | reverse complement strand
CCTGCGCCCGCTGGACGAGTAGCGGGTCGATCCGGCGTGGTCTGGCCATGCCGCAACCATGCCAGAGTTAATCTAAATTTGAAAGCGAATTAGAATCAGAGCCGGGACGCCAGGGTTTCCGGCCCTTTTTGCGAAACTGTTCCCGCCACCGAGAGGGTGGCTCTTGTAGACCTTTAGGCGAGATCGGTGATGATTTCCTGCGCGACTCGATTGCCGGTATCAACGGCGCCGCGTAGACGCACTTTACCCCCTCTTTTTTCCAGAACACGGCGACTTTGATTCGATCTGGAGCGGGTTTTATCGCTTTTTCATTTTGCAAATGTGTGGCCACATAGATTTATAAATTAATTATTTACAGTGTTTTTCAGTAGTGTTATTAAGTGGCCATAAAATTGGATCCGCGTATTCATTTGGAAATTCAGACCCGGGGAGATCGTCATTACGGCGTCTTCCGCTCGTCTTACCGCGTGGGGGCGCAGGTTCGCCACCACACGCACGGGCGCGTCTCGGGGATCGCTTTGCCACAACTCCGCCTCATGCAGGCGGCACTGCGCGATGAACTCGTTCCTCGGAGCTCGACCGACGCACTCAAGATCCCCTCGGGTCCAGAGAGGGTGGCGCCAGCACGGCGCTGCTGGAGTTGGCCCAGGAACTCGAATGAGATCGCCTCCTCTATTTCCGTAAGGAACCGTGGGAGAAATGCGCCCTGGCCATGATGATCGGCCGAGTCATTTACGCCGGCAGTAAATTGTCACTCTCCCAGGTCGGGCTGCTCGATTCATCGAAACGCTCCGGTCCTCGTTCCACCCTCTGGGAAATTTGCGGCATCGAAGACGAGGTCGACGTCGATACCCATTGCTACGAACCCATGGATCGATTGCTGGAGCGCCAACCGGCGATCCAGAAAGCACTCGCCGAAAAGCATCTCCCAGGCGGACAGTTGGTCCTCTTCGATCCGCCACGATGCTGCAGAGAGGGCCAACCGTTTTCATTGACGGTCGCTAGTGATGGTTGAATGACGAATGCGCAGGATTTCCTTCGGCGAAAAGATAAGCCAATAGATCCAATATTTGCTCTTTATTGACCAAATTGAGCAATCCACCCGGCATCAACGAACCTACTTGCGGAGTGCGTGATTTGATCGCCGTTTTCTTGAGCTTTTGAATTAATGCCGACGACGGTCCGGATTGCAATGTCAACTGCTCCGCGTCCTCCGAGAGCACCATTCCTACAACGTCATTCTCTTCGCCAATATCTAAAGATTGCGCCCGGAATTTCTCATCAATTACTTTGGATGGATCCAGTATCTGCTCAAGGACGGCCGACGGATCGCCTTTCCAACGAGTCAAGACCCCAGTCAGGTTCGGACCGAAAGGCGCTCCCTCCGTGCCCAATTGATGACATTGGACGCAACCGAGCGTACTAAAGAGCGCTTTACCGCCAGAATAGTTTCGGTGCTGGTTGAGACGCACCCAGTCATCAGTGAAATCGGCTATTTTCCATTCGATGGATTTTGGTGCGTCTGGTTCCGGATTCTTCGCCAAGTAGTCCTCCACGTCCGCGGCCACGACCAGTGTCCCAAACATCCTCATCCAATGCCCGGGAAAGGTGCAGAGATACGGATACTCCCCGGGATCCGTCGGCGCAGTAAAATTGAGTTTCAATCGGGAGCCCGGATCGACCAGTTTCGAACCAAATAATACCTTCGCTGATTTCGGAATAAACATTCTTCCCTGGTCATCAGCGTCCGGCGTCAGTGCGTCCGCCAGTTTGCCCATCTCTTCCCGTGCGCCCGGCACACTCACGACAAAGTTATGCGGCATGGAATCGGGATTCTCGAAGATAATTTCAACCGGTTTTCCGGCCTCCACCACGAGGCGTGTTTTATCGTATAACATTTGTTCGTGAAGAGTTTTCAGAATCAACACCCGTACCCCAAGTTCGGCCAAAGCTTTGCGGATCCGCCTCCCCTCTTCGACCGGCAGGAGCAACGAAAAGTCGTTCCCCAGTTGTACCGCGTTGAGGAAGTCGATCTCAGTGCGTTGCTCGGCGGGCACCTTCGCCGCATAATCAACCAAGCTTTGGGACACGGAGCCCGCCATTTCTTTCTGCCAAACGGAGCGTGGTAATTGCAAAAGCGCCTGCATCGCCGCGGCGCGCTCCGTTCCAGCACGGATCAATCCAGACAAAGCCGCAAAATTCGTCGATTCATATCCTTTCAGGCTCGGTAACGCCAGGATCGCCACCTGCTGCACCTCCGGAGTCGGCGCCTTCTGCGCAAGCGGAGCAACCAGCGGTTGAAATGAGGCGCGTAACGTGGCATCAACGATCCACGGCACCGCTCCGATGACATCGATCAGCTTCGAGTCAACCCGAGCCGCCGCCTCCCAAACTGGGCTGGATTTGCCATCCGCGGTGATCAGACCCACGACGGCCGCCCGGCGAGTCAGCGGAAACTCGGCCTTCGTCGCGAGTGCTTCGAGGCTGGCCTTTTTCACACCAAGATCCACGGGCTTGGTTTTCGCTACCAATAGTGCGAGATCGGTGATGACGGGAGCGGCATTCGTGCCTTGGGCATCGAGCCGTTCCAAGGCGGCGACGAGTTCGGTGACCCGATCGCTTTGGTGCAGGGCAGCCAGCCCGGTGAGTGCTTCTTCCCGGAATTTCGGGTCAAGGCCGGCCCGTTCAAGGAATGCGTTATAGACCGGCTCGACCCGGGGTGCTTGGATCAATTCTTTGTTGGAGAGGCGTTTCAAGACATACGCCGCGGCCCGGGGATTCGCTGGGAGGTAAAGTTTTCCGGGGGCCGCGCCCGGCGGTTTACCGTTCGTTGATACTGCCTGTGCTCGCACCGGCAAAAAGCAGAAGGCAGCGATCAAAAGGCCCGCTATAAGGCGAATCAGTCTCATGTTGAATTCTGGAAAATAAATCGGCATGGCCCATCACAGGCTCATGCCGATTTGCTAGGCACTGATCCGATAGGGCATCGCACCCGAAAACCCCAGCTAGTTTTTCATGTACTTATCCAACTGCTTCAAGGTCTCGTCGAGGCAATACTTGATATAGTAATCAGGCTTATTCGGATCCGCCTCTTTGTCGAGTGCCATGAGGGCGATGTCCCCCGCCTCGCGGCTGGTGAAGAAGCTACAGGCACGAACGGCCTCTAGCCGGACCCGCGGATGAGCATCAACCACCTGCACCTTGAGTAACGCGAGCGGATCTTTAACCCGATCACGCCAGTAGCACAGCACGCGCGTGGCGGCCGCCCGGGCGCGGTGATCGGGCGAGTGCAATACTTCCTTCAGCAAACCCTCATCGACCACGTTGTGCCATTGGTGAACCCAAAGACCTTCCAACCGATGGTGCTCGTACGCGGGATCTTTGGGATCCAGCTTTGAAATCCAAGTTTTAGTCGCCGCAATGACCTTCGCGCTATCACGTTTGCCGAGTTCGATTTTTGCCCGGGTGCGGACATCGTCTTCGGGTGTCTTGAGGGCCTCAAGAAGCGCTTTAATGGGCTCGCCGTCGATTTTCACGGGTTTGAGCAGCGGACGACCCTCATAGGTCATGCGGTAAATGCGCCCATGTTGTTTGTCGCGATTGGGGTCGCGAATATGATGTTGCATGTGCCCAATGAGCGGCTTGGCCCAATCGCAGAAATAGATCGAACCGTCGGGAGCCACCGCGAGCGCGATCGGACGGAAGTTCGGGTCATCCGATTTCACCAAATCTTGGGGAATCGTTTCACCCGAGAGGCCGGAGCCGCTCTCGCTGACTTTTACCCGAAAGATCCCCTGAAATCCGATCACATTAATATTGAGAAAATTGTCCTGGAACTCCTCGGGGAAATGGCGACTTGAGATGATACCCGTCGCGGGACACGGGCGGGACGGGCGCTTCCAAAATTGCTGCATCCCGGCGTGTTTGCCGGATTCCAAATGGCCGCTAAACGCCGGGGCGAAGAAATTCTCATTACCCGTCGCATCGGTGATGATGTCGTTACCCCAATGATCGAATACGCGTCCGTGAGGATTGGCAAACCCGTATGGAACATATCGCTCAAACTTCCCAGTAACCGGTTCAAAACGATAGATGCAACCGTCGAAGTTACGTACCGGCCCGATCGCCGTCTCGACTTGAGTACGATGGAAAACGCCATCGCTCAAATAAGTCGCACCACCAGGATCGAGCACCATGGCATTCGCCGTATGGTGAGAGTCCGCCGAATCCATCCCCATGACCACCCGCTCTTTTGTATCTGCCTTACCATCCCCGTTCGTATCGCGGGCAAACCACAAGTCCGGTGCCTGCATGACCAGCACGCCATCTTTATAGAATTGGAATCCCGTCGGGCAGTTTAATCCATCCAAATAGACGGTCATTTTATCCGCTTTGCCGGTTCCGTGACGATCCTCAAAAATTAACAACTTATCCTTCACCGTATCGGTGGGCCTGAGTTCGGGATAGCTCGGCCAGGCCGCGATCCAAAGGCGACCTTTGGTATCAAAGGCCATTTGAACCGGGCTAACCAGTTCAGGAAATTGCTCTTCACTCGCAAAGAGAGTCACCTTGCATCCCTTGGGTACGGTCATGTGTTTGATCGCCTCTTCGCCGCTGAGGAAGGGTTGGATGTCCTTTTTATTTGATTCAAGTTTGTCAACGACCGGCAAGTTCGAGTCGTCCACCTTCAGGTCGCCACCTTTGGCCAGAGCCCAGACCCGGAGATCCCGATTAGCGGTCTTGACGTCGCGCTGAGACATTTCCTCCTGCATGACGTCAAAGTTCGAAATATTCGGCGAATCCTTGCCGGCTTTTGGAAACGTCAGTTTAGATCGGCCCCCGTAGACATTGTATCCGTCAACCGTTCGATACCGCGCATGCCACTCCGCATTTTTGTCATTCACCGCCAGCCGCAGCTTTTCGAATTTGTTCAGCGGAGTCACTGAGCCGAAGAGTTCGCGAACTATTTCCGGAGCCAGCGCCTGATTGCCCGTTTCCGTCAGCATAAAGGTATTGAACGTCAACGATTGCCCGGGGCGGGTGTTCTGCGCGTAAAGTCGTTGGGAGAGGGAGAACAAATCCACCGCAGCCACACCATTGGCCGCGGCGACCTCCGCGATGGCGGCGGTGTATTTTTTCAGATTGGCGTTGTTGGCCGCGGGATCCGGCTGGTTTGGATCATTGATTTTCTCGTTGGCAATAGGCCCAAATAGCACCAACCGAGGCGAACCTTTGCCGCTAAAATTACTCGCCTGAATGGTTTTGATAAATTTCCCGAGATCGCTCTTAAACTTGGGTAACCCCGCATCGCCCTGAAACGATTCATTAAAACCGTAGAAAGCGAAAATCACGTCCGCTTGCACCTTCTTCAACCAATCGTCGCGCGAACCGAAATTTTCGGACCGATGCCAGGTCGCCACTTCATCCGCAGGGGCCGCCAAATTTCGAAAAACAAGGTCCATTTCCGGAAATTTCGCAACCATCGCCGTCTCGAACCAACCATCGTGCTGCATCCGATCAGCCGTCGAGTTACCAATCAAGGCAACGTGATCTCCCTTCTTCAACGTGAGGGGTGGCGATATTTCCGCCCGACTGTGAATCGAGCAACTGATCCAAACGGCGAAACTGAGTAACAAGCCGGTAATTCGATGGTGCATACTTGAAAACTAAAGGTGTCTCTCGGACGCGTCGCGAGCCAGTGGAATTCGAGTATTTCGAGGTCTACCCCGTGAGGATTGATCTTCCGCCACCAATACCTTGAGGTAGGAATTCCAAACTCTTTCTGCTTCAATGGGACGTGATTCTGAAAAATCCGGCTAGGAAATTCTCTTTCCATGCGGCCAACATTCACGATTCCTTCGTCCGTGCGCGACCGACTGCCCCCACTGCTGGACCGAATGATTCGGCTCACCCCCGAACTGGCCCGCACCTACCTCGTGGGCGGATGCGTTCGCGATGCCCTCCTGGGGCGCTCCGTAAAAGACTTCGATCTGGAAGTATTCGGCGTCGGCTATGAACAACTCGTCAACGCCCTTCAACGCTGGGGTCGGGCTGATCTCGTCGGTCGTTCCTTCGGCGTCGTAAAACTGACGACGACCGAGGGGACCTACGACTTTGCCCTACCTCGGCGTGATTCAAAAACAGGTACCGGGCACCGGGGGTTTTCGGTAGCTAGCGAGCCGGACCTGAGTCCCGCCACAGCTTCCGCACGGCGAGACTATACCATCAACGCGTTGATGTATGATTTGCGATCGGAAATCCTCCTCGACTTTCACGGTGGCCAAGCGGATCTCGCCGCACACCGCCTGCGCCATACCAGTCCCGCCTTTGCCGAGGATCCTCTGCGGGTGCTTCGAGGAATGCAATTTGCGGCTCGTTTCAATCTGACCCCAGCGCCAGAAACCCTCGAACTTTGCCGCCGCATCGTTTCGTCCCATGATGAGCTGGCCGTGGAACGTCGCCGGGAAGAGTGGCTCAAGTGGGCCACGGAGAGCGTCCAGCCGAGTCGCGGACTCCAATTTCTCCAAGCGACCGGTTGGCTCAAGCACTACCCGGAACTCCAGGCGATTGAGGGCGTCCCGCAGGATCCAGAATGGCATCCGGAGGGGGATGTCTGGATCCACACGCTCCATTGTGTCGACGCGTTAGCAAACTTGCCCGATTGGCGAGCGGCCGACGCGCCAACTCGGGCCGTGCTCATGTTAGCGGTCCTTTTACACGATGTCGGAAAAGCAACAACGACCTATTCCGAACTTCGTGGAGATCGTGAACGAATTATTTCCCCCGCTCACGAACAGGAGAGCGGCCGGCTCGCCGATGATTTCCTGACTCGATTTGATTTACCCGTCATTCTGCGCGAACGAATTGTGCCCTTGGTGGTGAATCACATGGCCCACTACACGGAGCCCTCTGCTCGCACGATCCGGCGCCTGGCCAGTCGCCTGTACCCGGCCCAGGTGCGTGAATTGGGTTTGGTCATGACCGCTGACGCCTCAGGGCGGCCACCGAATCCTAAGCAGATACCGGAATCCGTCATAGCCCTGCTAGCCAAGGCCAGTGAACTCGACCTGCAAGCATCCGCCCCGAAACCCCTCTTGCTCGGACGACACCTGATTGAACACGGCCATTCGCCGGGGCCGAGGTTCGGGCCCGTTTTGGCGTTGGCATTTGAAGCACAACTGGACGGCTCATTTCATGATCTGCCCGGCGCACTCGTTTGGCTCCAACAACAGCCCATTGAGAAGTCGAGACCCGCACCCGGGTGAGTTCTTCGGCCTTTTCCACTTGAGCTTGAATCAACCTCGCATTGCCTCCGCGTCCGGCGTCGTTCAGGCTCCCGGCCGCATGTTTTCACACGTTGTAATTTTTTGGACGGATCCAACCAATCCCAAGTCCGCGGAAAGTCTCATTGCCGGGTGCCACGAGTTCTTGGAGCCCATTCCCGGGGTGATCCAATTTCATGTGGGCAAAATGGTAAGCAGCCACCGCGACGTCGTAGACCAATCCTACCAAGTCGCGTTGAATCTGATTTTCCCTGATAAAAAGGCGCAGGACGAGTATCAGATCCATCCTCGCCACCTCGAATTCGTTGCCCAAAACAAACAGTATTGGCAACGAGTGCTCGTCTACGATTTCGCCTGAAGGAGAATCGGGCGATGCCAAGAGAATCCGTCATCGCCCGACAGCAGCGGACGTTGACCATTATTGATCGGCTGCGCCTCGCTTACCCCGACGCGCATTGCGCCCTGAACGCAACCAATCCCCTTGAGCTGCTGATCGCGACGATTCTTTCGGCTCAGTGCACAGATCGGCAGGTGAATCTAGTCACCGTTGACCTTTTTCAAAAATATCGTTCCGTACGAGATTATGCGGAATCAGATCTCGCCGAATTGACGCAGGATATTCGTCGGATCGGTTTGTACCGTAACAAGGCCAAGTTCATTCGAGCCTGTTGCGGTGCCTTGATCGAGCGCCATGGAGGCCAAGTACCGGCTGATATGGCGCAACTGACCGCCCTCGCGGGAGTGGGACGCAAGACGGCCAACGTGGTTTTAGGAAACGCGTACGGACTCAATATCGGAATCGTCGTTGATACCCATGTCGGCCGGGTGACGACCCGCCTCGGACTCACCCGAGCAACGACTCCAGAAGGCATCGAGATCGATCTCCAAAAACTCGTGCCGCAAGAACAATGGACCGTTTTCAGCCACTGGCTGATCTGGCACGGACGAAATCGCTGTCGTGCGCGGAACCCCGACTGCAGTGGCTGCGAAATTCGGAATCATTGTCGCGAGATACGCTGATCCCCGGGTGCCCGAGCTTGTCCCGATCCAACGCCTCGTTAACCTCTCCCCGCATGACGAATTCGGAAGCGTTGGATCTATTCCGCCAAACGGGAGCTCTCTTGGAAGGTCATTTTGTGCTTCGAAGCGGGCATCACAGCCGGCAATTTTTCCAATGCGCACAAGCCCTGCAACAGATGCCCATCGTGGTTCGATTTGGAGCCGCGCTCGCGACTCAAGTGAGACATCTAACACCGACGACGGTGATTGCTCCGGCGATGGGCGGATTGGTGATTGGCCAAGAAGTCGCCCGCCAATTGAACTGCCGATTTATTTTTGCGGAAAAGGAAGAGGGGAAACTGGTGCTGCGCCGCGGGTTCAAGTTGGTTGAGAGAGAACCGATTCTCATTGTGGAAGATGTCGTCACCAAGGGCGGTCGAGTTCAGGAAACGATTGAGATCGTTCGCCAACAGGGAGGCCAACTCGTTGGCGTCGCGATGCTCGTGGATCGATCCGATGGCTCGTTGGATTTTGGTGTGCCCACGGCGAGTTTGATTCGATTGCAGGTGGACACCTTTGCTCCCGATGCTCTGCCCGCCGATCTCCGAGCGATACCCGCGATCAAGCCAGGGAGTCGCTAGACTGAATTAAAAAAGGCGCCTGGAAAAAACCAGGCGCCTTATGAAATGATTGGATACCTCCGTTGCGGCGAATCAGAATGAGTAGCGCACTCGGTAGCTCTTGGCGGGGCTTCCCTCCGGCGTACGGTCATAGAGTTCGATCAGCTTAGATGCGGAATTCGTGTTCACGACCGTTTGAACTGGCGTCCAAGAACCATTGCCGAGAGCGGACGTCGCCTCCACCTCATATTTTGCCTTGGAACCCGCCGTCCAAGAAAGGCGTACCATCCGTTCACCCGCCATTTGCACCGTATTCACCGACAGCCGGATTCCATCAAACGGATGCGGATCCCAGCCATTGACGATACCATCCCCGTCGGAATCCAACGTCAACGACTGCACGACGGAGCGGGGAACCCACATTTTATCGCCATTGCTTGAGGCCACCTCAACCAGGCCCGTTGGGGCAGACGGAATCCGAACCAATCGTAATCGGCCAGGAATCAATCCATCCAACGCATCCGTGATATCCGCTCCAGTATCCGTGACGGCCGAGGCGAAATAGATGGTGAAAGAAGCTGGAATATCCAGTAGCTGCGGCACATAGCTCAAATCTGGCACCACCACATTATTTGTCACCTTGGCCCCGCCTGCACCGGCGGTGATGACTCGGTTGGTCAGTACCGGGATCGCACCCGCAAGGAACTGAATCTGGCTTACATAAAGCGCATTCTTGGTGGCGCCACTGGCGCCACTAAAAGCAATGGTTGAAAAATTATCCCCTCCCAGGACCAAGGTCTTGATCGAAAAATTATTGGGCGAGCTAAAGCCGGCCAAAACCGCTCCAAGATCTTCGCCCGGCCATTGCAAAGTCGCGTTCGCATAGGCCGGAACATCCACCTGGATGTTCAAACCGGAAAGATCGGTCGAAGGCGGCCGGTTCAACAACTGAAGTCCCAGGGGAACCACCAGCGCTCCGCCAGTGGCTGCGGGCGCACTGAAAGTGTCCGCCACTGCCAGTTGCAACGTTGCATTGGCCGTTCCAATCGTGCCCCGAACGAGGCTCAGACTCTTGACCGTAATCGCGCTCGGTCCGTTCCCTCGAATACCACTAGTCTGCGATGCTGAGTCCGTGACCGTCAAGGTGTCCGCGATCAACCCTAACGAACCTCGCACGATCTGAATGCCCGCCAACGGACCGACTTCAATATCAACGCTATTCAAGCGGATACCGCTCGACTGCAAAACACCACCCCCTCTGGTCAGATCGCCGGCTAAAATAACGGATTCAAGACGTCCAGCAGGTCCGCTACCAAAATCGATCAGGCTCGGTGTCGCGAAACCGCCATTGGGACCCACTGCGAGTCGCTTTAACGAGGGGAAATTCGCTGAATTCGCAATCTCATTCGCAATCCCCCTAAGGGTAATTCCGCCGTTGAAATGCAATTCTTCAGTGTCAGCCGCCGCCAATGCTTCGATCGTGCCCGAATCGTCGATCGTCACCTTCTTGCTATGAAGCAAAAGGTTAATCACCTGAGTCAGTTCACTCTTGATGACCGAAACGTCGGCGACGGTGTACTGAAAGGCTACGTTGGCCGAGATCACGTCTGGTGGCATATTAGTACTCGCTGGATCAGGGAAAATCGCACTGTTCGTCCAGGTGCTCATGAAAAACTCCACACTACCCAATAGGGTTTCAAAAATGGGCCGAATCAACCCTTGGACCTTCAAGTCTCCGGCGGCATTAGTATTCCCAAGATCGAGAGCAACATAGGGGCCGTCCAGTGCAGCTCCGGTGCTAGAAATTAGATTCTCGGTTTTGACGACAATCGGCCCCTGGGATTTTACTCGAGTACGAGTCAAATTCAGATTCTTGGCACTGATCGAAAGCCGTCCCAAGTTGTTAGTGATAAAAGTTTTTCCTGAATTATCCAAAAATTGGGTATCAGAAGGCGTTGACCGGAAGCTGAATCCAAAACCAACGTAGGGATTGGTAGCGGAGGTGTTAGTAAACGCGACCGGGGTGAGGGATAGAGTTGGCGGGACCCAGGCCTCAGTGAACAGATTTGGACGAAACGTTGAATTCGTATAGACCTTTTGGCTGGCCCCAGCGACCGTTCGCATGGCGGCGATGAGATTCGTCTTGGAAAGTATATTCGTAACACTTCCCGTGACGACATCACGTCGAGTCACCGGAATGGAAAAAGGGTTGAACCGGCGCACCACGACATTACTTGGCCAGATGAAGCTAGCATCAGTCTCCAGAGGAAAATTGGCCAGCACTGGATTGTTGCCGAAATCGCAATCAACCGATAGGGCAAGCAGGTCTACCCCACCATCCGCGACGTTGGTAATCGTGGTTCCAAAGAGCAACCGGAGCGGACTAAAAGCGGTGATGCTTCTACCGTTCCCTTCATAAACGATGTCCACCAAGACATCTGGATCAGTCGAACCGACGAACGCCGCTTGGATAAACTGGTTCGTTGGGTTGGACGCATTGGTGAAAACGTAATAAGAGTGGATCGGAGAGACTAAAGTATCGATAGATCTCCGAGGAAGCAGATCGTCCCCTAAGACCGCTGGAACCTGTGTAAAATCAGTACGATAGCGAAAGAAGGGCGTGGTTCCGGCTGCGGTCCTATTTGTCTGAACGACAGGACCAGAAAGAGTTTGGACTACGATGCGGTCTCGTAAAGGCGTCGCCAGCGTGGTATAGTCCATGAACGCGTTATCGAATTCATAACCATAATCAACGGCTAACCCAATTGGCGCCCCAATGTGATCAATCATTCCGTCCAAATTATCATCCAAATATACGCTGCGGGTCGCGGGGGGAGGTGAACCGTACATGGCGGCATTTGCCAAATTGACGTTTCCTCCAGAGATTTCGATTGAACTTCCGATATCGGTTTGTAACCGACCCTGAATGTCGATCGTTTCAGCGGAAATGGTCAAGGTCGCCGCTTGATAGTCTTGGAAGGGATTGAACTCCGTCGCCACAATGAACTCGTCCAGGCTGATACCAAACTGTTGCAACAAAAGGCCCACTTGAGCTGAACTGAACACGAAACCGGTAAACAACTGGTTGGCACGGACCCGAGTCAATGAACCCGCCGGGGCCACAAATGTTTGGGCCGGAATATGTTTTGAATCGTGCGTAACGGTCTCAAATCGAATTCCTGGCGCCACGTCCATAATCCCCCGATTCGTGAAATTCAGGGTGTTTCTGGTTTCAAATGGAAAGTTTAACAGGGAAAAGGTCATTTGTCCGTTATTGACAAATGCTGTGGCATCGATTTGAGGGGGAATATCAGACGTCGTGATATTTCCATCGTTCTGGTACAGGGTGTCGACCGCCAGCAACCGGGACAGTTGAACCGCTGAAGCCAAAATCCCTACGGCAATTCGGCTCTTAGATAAGATATTCATAAAATGTACCAGTCGCTACTATTTTTCCTTCAGGGCAGCCTGCTCCAATTGCTTCAAATCCACCTGTCCGACCGGGTACACAATCGGTCGATTGGTCGTCCCATCAAATGATCCCCAGAGAAACCCGTAAGATGAGTTCGCCTGATTATCACCGACTTGGTTGTCAATATAATGGGGTCCAATTGTGCTAAACGTAATGTCGACCGTCCCGCTTATATTCCCTGGGTAACCCAAGGTATTGTTTGGATTATTGATAACATCGACCGCAGTTCGAGCGGGTTGGGTCAGGTTGAGTGTGCGCCGGTAGACAAAGGGGATCGCGAGAGTTTGCCCAATGTCCGCCGCTGAAAAGAGAATATCGGGTTGGACCAAAATTCGCTCCACTTGTTGCGAGATCGACGTCCCATTCGTGACGATGGTTTCCTGGTACTGGACCGCAATCGGTTGATTGATCCGTCGTGTCAAAGGATCTAGGTCGACCCGGATGAAACCAATTTTATCAACGCCGCTCCTGACGGCTTCAATTTGAATAGCCGGGGCCGCGGTCACCGCAGGCGTCCCACCCGCGGTGGCGGTAGGAACGACCGCGACGACTGGTAAATCGTCCACCAAACGAAACGGCGAATTACCCCCGCCGGTGCCGCCGCCACTCGTTCCAGGGGTTACCGAGGAAACGGTGAGCCCGCTCCGGCCCGTCGATCCTAGGGGTGCCGATTCGTAATTTCGGTTTCTAGGTTGGATCAGGTGCCGAATTCCGCCGGCGTCATCTCGGGTGAGACCCGAAAAATAGAGACCCCAAGACCCAATCGCCGCTTGACCTTCAATGTTGCCGAAGGTGTATCTCATTTGGCGGGCCACCCGATCATCAATCCCAAGTTCACCGCCTTGGATGCCGTGAAGGGAGGCGACCGTAATATTGGGCTCGGCTGCATCTAAGGCGACTTTGCGGGCATCCCAGAACTGACCAGCGGGCGTGGTATAAGTTCCAATAACAAAGCTGTACCGAGTTCCATTGATGAATGGAGAATAGGTCTGAGTGACCGGATCAAAGTTGCGATTAATGATCAAATACCGTTCTGGCGGCGGGCCTTCGCGGTCTTTGAGGCACCAGACCCATCGCTCGGGTGCCGCGAGTCCCATCTGCTCGAGCAAAATCGACAAAGTGAACGATTTTAGATCAAACAAATGGAGCCGCTGTGCCGCGAAATTTGCGCCCGCTGTTCGTAAAGGGAACTCGGTAAGTCCGGGAGTCATCTTAGACGCCGCCGGCAGGTCGTTCAGGACCTTGATCGCCTTCTCCACGGCAATGACGCCATTGGTTCCGAAATAGTCCAGGAAGGTCGCATCAAACCCATAGGTAATAATCGGTGAAGACCACCGGAATTCGCTGCCGAGGTTTCGCGGACCACCGAGATCCCCTTGTTGATCGTAGGATCTAATCCCAACTCCGTTCGCAAAATATCCAATTGCAAACACCTGGCTAGGATCGGCAATGCCTATAAGGCTAAACGCCTGGGTGGAAACCGAAAGGCCCACGCTGGCGAGCAGCGACCAAGAGTAACGTGTAATCTTCATGATTAGCGGAGGCGAAGGACCCGGAAATAAAGAGCGCCAACCGTGGCCGGCACCGTTTGGGTTTGACTGACTTCAGCCGCGAAAAGCGGTGCCGAAAGATACTGCCAACCCACTAGGTCAGCACTCGATTGTAACCGATAGGTAGACCCAGGCTTGGCATTCCACGAGACTTGTGGACCCGTGGGACCCTCCCCCAAAACTAAACGTAAGGCATCATTGGGGTTCGTAGGATCCGTGCCGGCGAGATACTCATTCCGATCACTCACGCCATCCCCATCGCTATCGTGGTCCGGGGTCGGCCAATGAGCCGGGATCAGACCAAAATACTTAGCCTGCCAATCATCGGGCAAACCGTCGCTGTTAGCATCTTTGCCCCAGGTGACAACACTGACCGCCGCGCTGTAAGGCGAACTCCGTCCATCGGTGAGAACGTAGCGGTATTTGACGCTGTGAGGTGTAGAAGGAAGATAATCCGGCGACGCGAAAACGGGGTCCGTCGTCACCACGGGCTGTTCCGCCCCATCAACCAAGACATCGTAACGGGCCAAGGGCAATCCAAGGACCGGAGACCACGTCGCTTGGATTTGCCAGGACGAAAGCGCCTCAAGAACGGGTGCCGGGGGAGCAGCCAGGAGATTGGCAGGACGCTGGAAACGCCGGGCTGCCAAATCCATGCCATTATCTAAACCTAACCAATTGGACCAAACGATTAAGAAGCTATCATCGCCATCGGCTAGAATGCTTGGACTATCTTGATCCCCGCGTCGTCGTTCGTTGACCGTTTGGGGCCCACCCAAGGCACCGAGTTGCAGGTCAAAGGCTCGACCGGCAATTCCCGTTCCTGAACCATCAAACCCGCCGCCGCTCCAGGTAATCCCAATAGAACTGCCACTCACCGCAAGACGCGGGGAGAGTTGGGAACTGCGTGGCTGATCCGAGACCACCACCTCTCCGCTCGCGGGGGTAAAGCTTGCCGTATACGATCTGGCCACGACACCCCAGACCACTGCCCCGGGATCGGTAATGACTTGTGCCAAAGCGGTGGTATTGTGAGCTGCCGCATTTCCCCCAACCACCGGGGTGAGCAAACCATTCAGCGTACACCAAGCCACCACGAAACCGCCCGACGGCAAACCGGCTACGTTCGGGATCTGATTGAGTGATTTGGGACGGCTGATGATCGTCTCGGATCCAGCGGGTACACCGTTGGCATTGATCTTTCGCGCAATGACATCGGCATTTTCTCCACCGGTTTGACCTTCAGAAATCCAAGTCACCACGTAAGTGCCATCCGCCAAAGCAGCCACTGCGGAGCCACGTTGATTTCCGGAAGTAAAAGCATTGATTGACCGCTCGGGGGCCAAAGGCACTCCGTTGGCGGCTAAAGGACGGGCCATCACCGCAAACCCATCCGCGTCACCCCCCGCTTGGGACCAGACCACCAGAGCCCCGCCTTTGGGGGAAGCGGCTACACCAATTGTATTCAGCTCTTTACTGGCTCCCGAGAGAACCATCTCCGCCCCAAGAATACCATTAGCCCCAATGACTCGTCCATGAACTTCGGCCGACCCAACGGGGCCATGTTGCCAGACAACGAGGGCCGAACCGTCTGAGAGGATCGCGATCGAGGGGAGCGTCTGATCTCCTTGGGTCACAGAATTGACGCGAAAACTTTGACCGCTCCGGATACCGTTCCGTGAATAAGCTTGAGCTCCAATGCCAAAACCGGAACCATCGGTATTTTCGGCCCACACCGCGTACCCTCGACCATCCAGGCCCAGAGCAATCGACGGAGTAATTTGATCTCCCACCTGCGCAGTAACCGGCGCGAACTCGCTGCCGGTGGGCTGGAAATCTCCCGCGACAGCGGCGACGGCGGTCGCCAGCAGAAAACCGCCTCGGGAGGTTACCGCCCACAACCTGCCGAAACCTCTGGTTCGGCGCGCTTTTTCAGCGCTTATCGGTGCTCTAGCTATCATGGTATATTCGGCAAAGGCCAACGAAACCCGTCACGATTTTTATCAGTTTACTTTGCCTGGGCCTTCACGCTGTTGGGGTCGTAGGGCAAATTGTTCGGGTCATGCACCCGTTTTCCGGCCGGATCGATGATGGTGGGAGTCACAAAGATCAGCAGATTCTTTTTAGAGGTGGCCGAGCTTTCATTCCGGAACAATCGTCCTAAGAATGGAATATCGCCAAGAACCGGAACCTTATCTTTGAGTTTCCGGACATCTTCAGCAATCAAACCACCGAGGACGACGGTCTGGCCATCCCACACAATGGCCGAAGTGGTCACTTGGCGGACACGCAACCGAGGAAGCGGCAAGGGTTGACTCAAAGGATTGGCACCGCTGGCCGTTACCGCTCGGTTGATGAATTGAGATTCTTCATACCCAATAAACTCAGTGAAACTGGGCATAATGGTCATTTGAACCGAATAATCATCCGCTGAAACGTACGGAATGACGTCTAGGGTTGGCCCAAACGGCAAAGCCGTGGTGGTGAAGTTTTGGGAAATTCCTTGATTTTGGATGACGTTTCCGCCCGCTCCCGCGGTCGCCGTGGAGCCGCCGCCGCCGCCACCGGTACTATTCTGGGTTCCCGTCACAATTGTGCGAACGTCGGCAACAGTGATTTGGGCTTGTCGGCCACTCATGGTGGTAACTTTCGGAGCCGATATGAGTTCGGCACCGTCCCGTTGTTCCAACGCACGAATAACGGTTCGGAATTGGGGATCGGTGAGGATTCCGGTGAGGGTGGCCAGTGCTGGAATGGCGCTATCGCCAGCGATGCCCGCCTGATTGCGCAGGCCTGAGGTCAACAAGGTGTCCGTTGCGCTCTGAGTTACCAATGAACTCGGGTAGGGGAAGCTACCATCGGTCACCCCACTGTTGAAACTGCTTTGAGGTGTCGCTCCCACCAGGCGACCGGCGGATCCGGCCTGCGCTCCCACTTTCTTTCCGATGGAGAAATTGCCCAAGTACCAATCAAAGCCGAGCGCCTTGGAATCATTTTGATTGATTTCAGCAAACTTCGCTTCGATTTGAACCTCGGGGGGCGAGACGTTAAGAACGTCAATGGCTTGTTCAATAATATCGAGATCCGCTTGGGTGGCGCGTACAAAAATAATGCCCGCACGGTCATTGAAGAACACCGCCTTTTGCTCCACGGCCGGTTGGCCGGGTAAACCACCGCCAAATGCTCCTGCTCCTCCAAATCCGCCGCCGCCGCCCGCCGCGGCGCCGCCGAATCCACCGGCTCCGGCCACCACGGTCTGCGGAAAATCAACGCCCGCGGCCCGGAAGAAGTCACGTACCAAAACCTGCTGATTCGCCATAATATTAGTGCGAGTAACGCCAGTAATACCGTTGCCAATCTGGCCACCCGCACCGCCGCCACCGCCGCCACCACCGCCGCCACCGCCTTGGCTAGCAATGCCGGAGAGATCGACGCGTGGAATAGCGAAAGTTCCTTGTTGGCCACCCGCACCGCCGCCGCCGCCACCGCCACCGCCGCCGCCACCCCCACCAGCGCTGCCGAAACTCGAACCGATCGGGAATCCGGTGACGCTCTCTAGCCCTTGTAGAAAGGTATTGGGATTGACCTTAAATTGCTTGGTATGCAACAATTCCGCCTGGGGAGTGCGCTGGGTAAAAACCACGGCATACTCTTCCAACGAGATTTTAATGGGTCGATCTGCGACCTTGGCGATCGCGTCAATGGCATCTGCTAAACGAACCTTCCTGAGCGGAGGCGCCAACTTGATCGAAACACTGTTGAGATCCAAAGGCTCCGCGGCCGCAGCGGCCACCGGTTGGCCGGTCGCAGGATCAATCGTTGTAATGCCACCCGTCGGGGCGACATCGGCGGTAGAACTGATAATAAAGTTGATCCCTTTGCCGGCTGGATCTCGCAGACGCGCTTGTTCATCCAACCATTTCACCACTTCACCGAGGGGTAAACCATCGAACTTGACCTCATCCAAGATGATTTTATCGAGCTTGTTCTGAATCGCTTGGCGACCGTACCCGGTATAGATCGTGTTGGTCCGGGCATACGGGTTTGCATTGGGAAGCTTCGGGTTGGGCAGTTCCCAAGCCCGTTCGATTTCGACCAACTTCTCTTTGCTGGTCAGCTCGCGTTTGCGGGCGAGCCGATTGAATTTTTGTTCCTCAATCAGGCTGAGATAGTAAAAAGCCCCTTGGTTATCTGGTTCTTGGCGCATGACTTCGCGCAAGATCTTCTCTGACTCCTCTTGTTTGCCCAATTCGAGGAGGAGTCGGGCATTCTGGACCGAGGTTGCCACCTTGATATGATTGGTCCGGTAATCCGGGACGAATTGCAGGGCTTCATCGCTGGGTACCTTGCCCACCAAATCGGCCAGCCGCGCGTCGTTCTCGTGCTTAAAGGTTTTAATCAGCGTGTTATTCGGATCAACCTTCAGCGCCCGCGAAATGTGCGTGTCTGCGGATTGAAAGTCGCCCGCCTTAGCCGCTCGGTTAGCCAGGGCAAAACGAACGGCGGCGACGCCTTGGGCGGCCGAAGCCCGTTCCGCTTCAGCGCTTGGACCGACGCTTTCGGACAGGGCCCAAGCCTCGTCGTACACCTTGGCAGCGGCCTCCAGATCGCGCTGTTTTTGGAGGCTCTCAGCCGACTCCAAGGTTTTGCGGAGGAGGATCGACTTCTCGGCCCGGCGTACAGACTCGTCTTCGGCCAGTTGTTGCGGTGACTGCGCCAAAGCATTCTGGAGGCTGGCACACACGAGGAGCGTGCCAAGGATGCGGGACACGTTGGTCATGGGTTGCTTCACGGTTGGTGATGGAAATGATGATAGACGCCGGTTTCCCTATCGGGTCGGCATCGCCTTAATGTTGGAGCGGACTTTGTTTGGAGCTGAAAGGACGATTTCGCCTTCTGAAATGGCAACCACTTTGTAGGCGGTACCCGACAAGGGAACGCTGTCATCGACACGGATATTCTTATAACTTCGCTTTTCCGTTCCGTAGGTAAAGGCGGCAGAATAGCCCATGACTCGACGATACGGCTTGTGCGTGGCCACCGACGCCCGCTCATTACCGTCTGTCAACTGAATGACAAGCTCAGTCGGTTCTGCGGGAGTTCCTTTGACCTCAACAAGGCGGAAAAGGTCGCTCTTTTGGGAGGGCAATCGGACGCCTTCGTTGAGTTTGGTAGAGAGGGTCAAAACACCCCGTTTAGCAGTGGCTTTTTCAAATTCGCGACCGATGACAAATTCGTAACGCAAAGATTCAGGAGGTCCAGCAGTCTTTGAAAAATCGACTGTTAAATACAAGGGAGTCGTGGTGAGCCCACTGATTCCAGCGGGGCCTTGATCGGTTCGGGTCGTATCCGGAACGGCATCTCCATTGGCAGCGCGTCTCCAACGCGGAGAATTAAAGGTTGGATGATCACCACCCAACGGCACTCGAATATTAGCACTCAGCTGTTTGAGGAGCATCTGATTGGTCGAAAGATCGGCCGGTATCAGTTCTTTCTTCTTCCCAGTCGTTCGAGTCGTGAGCTGTTTTTCGAGACTCTCCTTGAAGGAGCCGACTTGGACGAAAAGCAAAACCGCCACGACCGCCAGGGCCAATAAGACCAAGGAAAGAGCGAGTTTTTCGTAGTGCTTTTTGAGAAATTCCATGAGTCGGTCGGAGTAGGATAAGCAAACTTACTGAGCCGCCGCCGGGCGAGCTGGTTTAACCGGTGCGGAGGCTACCGCGCCCGGTGCTGGCAGTTTTACTACTTCCAAAGCTAAAGTGACCTGGATGGGACTCTCGTCCACGACGATCTCCCCGGCTTTCGTGCTAGCAACTGGCGTCGCCGCAACGGGTTGAGGGGCCGGCGCACGATTGAGACCATAGCGGGCGGCCAAGGCAGGATCCAGACGGCCACCACCAAATCCACCCAGCAGCGGAGCAGCCACCGGGACGGCGGCCACTTCGGTGGTTAATGTCCCCTTCTGAGTGTTGACCGCTTTCACCAAGATCGTCTCCGGTGCGTTGGCAAATCCAGCCAGCACTTCACCCAATTCACTACTAAAGGTTTGGAATTGAATTTCATACGGGCGAATGAGCGCCCCGGTTATCGGGTCGGTGCCGGGTTTTTTTCCCGTTAAGATGTCCGCATTGCCATAGTCGTTGGTGACAGTGCCCGTGCGCTTGAGACTGGTGAGGGAGTGGATCTTCGCCCGAAATAAGACTCTTGAAATCGCCCGAATATCCGCCAATTGAGCCGCCAATTGGCCGAGCATTTTGACGGGAATCTGGGTATTGCCCTTTTCCGGGGCGAACGAGAAAGAATAATCCGTGGCAGGAAGCTTGGTCCCGGAACTCTCCGCCTCACGATCCAGACCCACGATCGTGGTTAATAATAGCGTTTGGAAACGCTCGGGATCTAGATCGGTGGGCACCTGATTGGTCTGGAAGAAGGTCAAGGCTTCGGACTGGAACTTTCCTAGTCGCACCTGTTCCACCTTGGCCAATTCGATATTCTTCTTCTCCGGGTAGGGATCGTTGCCGACCAAGCCTTCAAGCTTCTTGTTCTTGTCTTCAAGGTCCGCCGTCGCTGCGGCCGCTCGTTCCATCTGCTGGAGCAGATAGAACACGCCGGCCCCGATGAGCAAGCCGGCGACTAACAAGCCGACGACGAACAGAAGATTTCGTTTAATCCAAGCCATATCAGAGTTTGATCGGGCGCTTCAATTTAACGACCAACGGGGAAGAAAAGACCGGCGAACCCTCGGTCGTCTCAATCTTACCAGAAAGGCTGGTTCCATCTTTGTCAAACATCGGGCTCTCTTTGGCCGACCGTTCCACGCCGAACATTACGGTCCCCTGAGCCGTGGCGTCCACCGAAGAGGTGATGGCCTTAACCACCAGGTTGAGCGTCACAATTTGGTTCGTCGAGATGACTGCCTTAGGCTTCACCGCGCCCTCCCCGGGCTCACCCTCGGCGGCGGGTTCAGGAGCGACTTTTAGCCCATACCGTTTTGCCAGAATTGGATCAATCTTGACCATTGATCTGACTTCAGTGTTCTCTTCGGTCGAAGCGGTCTCCACTGGATTGATGGTGGCGCCGAAGACCGGGTCCGAGACGACTTCGATCCAAATCGAAACCGGCCGTGAAAGTTTTTCCTGCGCCGCCACCTCGGCCTGCTGCAGGATTCGCCTAATTTCTGACATCAAGTCCGGCCAAGCAGTGCGCCCCTGGAGCCAAGAGGTCAATTGCGTAGTTTGCTTGGCCAGATTTCCAACCTTTTCTTTTTCCGTAGTGAGCCGAGCCAATTCACTAGTCAATGGATCCAAGGTCGCCGACACCTTTTGGGCATAGTCCTGGGTGACATCCGCCTTCTTGCTGAAATAGGCTCCAAACCCAAAAACGCCTGCGGCCGCGGCGAATGCGGCCGCCAATAAGAACGGTTTTTTAGAATTAAACTGCTGCCGGGACTGGGAGGCCTTCGGCATCAGGTTCAATTCCATCGGGCATTGAACGAGACTGCGAAGGCCAAGGCCGACCACTTCTCCCAAAGAAGGTGCCACTTTTTCGAGGGTGGGTACGTCCACATTGGGTCCAATCTGAACGTTTCGGAACGGATTAAAGTACTCGACGGGTAGATTCAGTTTCTCCTGAAAAAACTCGGTCGAGTAGGGCAGCACGGCTCCCCCGCCGGACAAGAACACCCGAACCGGCGCACTCCCCCCCTGTTGGGTGCGATAGAACTGAATGGTCTGATTGACCTGGAGATGTAACCGCGTGAAAACATTGCGGGCCACCTTCGAGACCGCCGCCAGTTTCGGATCATCTGGCTCCTCATACGCTCCCCCCAAACTAACGAATCCACCATCCGTCTTGATTTTCTCAGCCTCCGCAAAAGGAAGCTTCACTTCCGCGCCGAACTCCTGAGTAATCGCGTTGGAGCCGACCGGTATACTGCGGGCGTAAAATTTGTTCTTTTCAAAAACGAGTACATTGCTCGTTTTGGCGCCGATGTCGATCAGCAGGCTGCAACCTTCAAGGTCCGGATAGTTGAACCGGAAAGCGTTCGCCAACGCAGCCAACGACGCATCCACCACTGATAGTTTGAGTCCCGCGGCCTCGCACAACCCAAAATACTTCTCTACTTCAGCAGATTTGACCGCCAGGAGAACGACCTCGATTTCACCCGCCGCGGTATTGCCCAAAATTTGTCGATCCCAAGCGGCTTCCGTCAGTGGGAAAGGGACGTTCTGCTTTGCTTCGTACTCGATGATTTGAGAAACCTTCGACGTATCCACCGGCGGCAATTTGACGAACTTGCTAAATACCTGATAGCCCGGAATGGCAATGCTCGCTTGTTTGGAGGAAAAACCGCCCTCGCTCAACACGTCCGCCAGTGCTTTTTTGAGGATGATCTCACGCTGAGCATCCTGCGAACCCGCCAAGCCCAGCGCCTTCACGCCGAAGCCACACAGGCGAAGCCCGCCGTCCTCGGCAGCCTCAAACTCGGCAACCTTGAGGCTGCCGGCGCCGAAATCGGCTCCCAAAAATGTCTTCGCTTTTAGCATAATGTTCTGCTCGCGCTTTAAGGTCCGTGATAAAATTGACCGTCAACCGTGGCCCGGTGGCCCAGTGGCGGTTAATCGCGGAAAGTCGGCCCCGTAGCTAATGGACCAGCCGGTGATGGTCAAACGTAAAACTCTGATCGGAACGAATTCCAGCAAAAAATCTCCTCCAAACATCATAATTCAGAAAAATTCGATCAGCTCGCACAAATCTCGACGATCTGGTCGCTCGAAAGTTCGGGCCATACCCAATCCGGAGCGCATGGCCGCAACGCTTCAATCCCCACACCACCGGTCGCGACCGCCAGACAGCGAGCGCCAATGGCACGGCCACAACGGATATCCGCCGGCGTATCGCCAATGACCAATACCTCATCGCCACGGACCGACCGACCGAGCACCTCTTCGCCCCTCCGATGGGCAACCTGGGCAATCTTAGCCCGATCTTCGTGGTCATCCCCAAAGCCACCGATTCGAAATTCATCCCACAACTCGTGGACTCGCAATTTCAGCTCCGCGCCCAGCCGGATATTTCCCGTCAATAACCCCAGCAAAGGTCTATGCGGCAACGCCTGGAGCGCTGCTAAAACACTCCGAACCCCAGGACAAATCTCTCCCCGAGTGCGCCCCAAATGGTGGTCCAACCAAAAAACATACGCCTCAAGAAACCGCGACCTCTCCCCCGGCGAATCCGGAAGCGCGTGCGCCTTGAAAAAATCTCGCACCAACCCCGTGTCCGTAGCCCCATGAAAACTTAAACCCGACATCCCCTCGCGGAGTCCATACAGGTGCTCAGCCACCCGTGCAAACGCCGCCACCCCCGCCCCACCCGTGCGAATCAAGGTGCCATCAATGTCGAACAAAACGAGCCGAACCATTTTCCATCCCAGCCTGACAGCCCGCTGCACCAAGTCCATGCCGACCCTCCCAGAAAGGAAGTATTCGCCAACCAAAGGTGAACGACCGGGATTCAAGCACGGGGTTGGACAGACACGGACACCGGTCGTTACGGTAAAACATCACATGAGTCGTGCCCCATCCCTTGCCGGGTCGGCAGTCCCCTCCCAACGAGCGCCTCGTTTCGCCGAAACCGGGCTCATCCTGGTGGTTTTGGTCCTGGGAACGCTCCTGGCTACCTTTGGCGGATTCGCCAACCGCCCGGTGTTTAGAACCCTTCCCGACGGCACCCGTGAACGGATTAAGATCACCTTGCCCAACGGAGACGAAGCGCCGGCCACAGAACGCGTTAACAAATTTCTCAACGCAGAAAGCCTCACCCAGTTAGCGAAGGATACTTCGTTCATCGCGATCATGGCCGTCGGCATGACCTGCGTCATCATCGCCGGTCAGATTGACCTGTCCATCGGCTCCATTTATGCCCTGACCGGAGTCCTCACCGCACTGGTGCTCCATCAATTTGGACCCGATGGACCTTACGCGACGAGCCCGTGGATTGGCTCGCTGCTGGGATTGGGAACCGGGCTCGGTGTCGGTTGGATGTGTGGCTTGATTAACGGGACGATGGTGATTTTTCTCCGGGTTCATCCTTTCATCATTACGCTCGGGACGATGGCCGTTCTACGGGGAATCGCCTTTGTCATCTCTGAAGGGCAGAGCGTGGGCGCTTTTCCCGTACCCTTCCGAAACTGGGTGACCGCCGGCACCGAAGGCGGACTCCAATTCCGGCCCCTGCTCTTGACTCTCGGCGTCGGCGGCGCGGGGAGCGTTTTTCTGCGTCGACTTGCCGTTGGCCGCCAAGTTTATGCGGTGGGCGGAAACGAGCTGGCCAGTCGTTACTCCGGAATTCGGGTCGAACGAATCAAGCTAGGTGTTTTCCTCCTTGCCGGCCTGTCCGCTGGCCTGGCTTCACTCCTTTCCCTCGGATATTACGGAGCAGCCAGTAGCGGCGATGGCCAGGGTTACGAACTGGAAGTCATCGCCGCCGCGGTCGTCGGCGGCGCCAGCCTCAGCGGCGGCCGCGGGACGGCTTTGGGAGCGCTCCTGGGCGCCCTCATCATCAAGATGATCGGGACAGGAATCGTCATTGTTGGCATCCCGCAAAGTTGGTCCCAAATCATCATCGGAACCGTCGTCATTCTCGCCGTCGTACTCGATCAAGCCAACCAATGGCTCACCCGCCGGCGCCGACGGATCAGCCAGCCAACCTCACGCGGCGCAGCACTTTTTTGATTTTTTTTCCACTTCCGCAGGGACACGGATCATTGCGGCCGACTTTGGGACCCTCGCGCCGATGAGGAGACGCCAAGGACGCCAATCCATGGTCGAAAGTCTCAAAGCCATCTCTCGACGTCTCATTCCGGTCCGTCATTCCAATTTCAAACTGCTGGGCCAGGCGTGCGTTGAGCAGGTCCATGTGGCGGGCTAACGCGGCTCCATCCGACACATCCACTCCGGCCGCAATTTTGATCCTTGCTCAGTCGGTCATAGTACGAACTCTCAACAAACTCGGCAACCCATTGGTCGACTTCATCGAGCTCCTCGTTGCTTTCCTTAATTTCGTCGTCCGATTTGTGCGATTCAATATTCATTTTGATTTATTTTTAATTTTTTAAAACCCCTTTATTTTTTTGAGATCTTATACAGCACACTTTCGTACTTTACCCAGGCGCAACCATCCGCCGTCACCAGCATTAAATTGTCGGAGAACCCGATCCGCAAATCATGCCGATCTTTGTCGGTCGTGGAAAAATGAAAGGTTTGATCGCCTAATTTCATTTCATATTGCAATACCCCACGCTTTTTATAATTGGGATAGTCCAACTGGGTATCTGCCGATAGGTAATCCGTCTGCCTGATTTGGACCGATTCATCGGAAATCTGAAGATCACTGCCGTTCCGTTGGTCATTGGCTTTGGGATTCAGCGCCACCGGAATAGATGCCATGCGACTTTTTAAATCTACGATAAGGCTATCTTCGTAAGTCATGGGCGACCACGCCGAGCGTTTACCCGTGGGGGCCGTCGCCAATACAAAATATTGACCGCCGGGCTTCCAATCCAACCACTTGGAGTCCGTTCCTTTCGTTAACTGAGCGTCAAATAGCGGTTGATAAGCGTCTCGCTGCTCGTCAATCGTCATCAACTCAAGGTTTTGTTTAGACGGAAAATCCTGGCTGTCATAAACGGGTATTTTCTCCCGGATAGCGAATTTCCCCGGATCCACCACCAAAAAACCGTGGCTGACCCGAAGGAGCAATTGCTGATCCACGAGTCCGAACGATGCGCCCCCAGAAGCCTCGGTGCTCGGGAGGTCAAACTGGTGCTGAATCTGCCCGGTGGTCTCCAAACAAAACACCCGATAATCGCACCGCTTGAAATCCAATGGCCAAGGGGGTTCGGTGCTCGGCAGCGGCGTGGCTTCGGGAGTCGCGACCGCACCCTGACCCATCGGCGCACTCGACACGGCCTCCCCTGAAACGTCCTTATCGCAATCCAACGGCTTTGGGATGCTGCGAATTCCACACCCCTTTCGCACGAAGACAATCGGGCGGGTGGAAGATGATCGTTTCATCTTTTCCAAATAATTAAATGATATGAACCAGACGATCACGGTCGTCAACAAGGTGGAACTCAAACGCCTGAAACAGGCATATAAACATAATGACTTTATTTTTATATTGACACAGTCAAAAAATGTCAAATTACTAACATGTCATTTTTATTACTGCCAATCATATCAGTCATTTTTAATTGACACAATTTAGTATTTTATACCAGGAGTTATATTAATACAGAATCACAAAAACTTTTAAAGCATGACGTTTGGGTTATGGTAAATTCGTGGGCAAGTACGAGAGAGCGCTGACGACCTGTTGAGTAGCGGACGCCAACTGCTTCCGATCCGCGAATTGCGGCATCGGACCCCCTACGACAATCCGTGCGGTGATCGGTGGCTGAGTCAGTAGTTTGAGAAAATGCGGGAGAAAAATCATGTCCCCCCAGTAACTGACCGCCGACGCCACGGACCCGTCGGCGAGTCGATAGTCGATCCAAGCGGGAATCACCGACCAGGATTGAGTCACCGCCGGGTCAAACAATCCGGCATGAAAAGCGCCCACGTAGGAGCCATCGGTCGAAGTTCCTTCCGGAAAGAAGGCGACGGAAACACCCCCATCCACCACCGCCCGTATCGCTGCCGTCACCCGGCTCAAATCCGCCCGACGCCGACGTTCTAAAAAGATCGTCCCCGCAAAACCTACCATCGCTCCCAGGATCGGCCAATGCCGCACCTCACTCTTTGAAACAAACACCAAGGGTTGTTGGGCACCTAACACTAGAATGTCAATATAGCCTAAGTGGTTACTGACCACTAACCCGGCCCGCGATGGCTGGACTTGGCCATCGACTTCCAGCACAATTTCTACACGGATTCCCAGAGATCGAAGCAATCGACGACTCCAACGTTGCATCCAACGCGCTCGTCGCAGCACCGAACGATGCTCCCGGTTCCAAGCAAAATCGAGGCCTGCCCCGGCGAGCGATGCGCCGAAATGTAGGAATCGGCCCGTAGCCCTTAAAATCGAGGGAAGACCCACCATCAACACCAAGTCTAACGAGCGGATTTCCCAAAGCCATCCCAACGGAGCGAGACCTCTCGCAAATCCATCAGGGTCAGGAAGTCGATGGTCTTAAAGGCTCGATCGAGCGCCGGTGGACCGCAGATCTTCGCTCCGAGTGCCAAATAAGTGGCTAATAGTTTCGGGATTTTCGGAGTATCCCGAGGTTTCGGTAGAGCGAGAGTCCCCGCGATTCCTGCTTCTCCCAACAAATCAGAAATTACCTGGGCTTCGTCGGCTACCGACGTTTGTCGACATTCGTAGGCGGGAACGGGTCGGGTTCGAAACTCCGGTGCAACCAATCGGGGCTGTAGAATCTGATACACCGTGGCGCCCTCCGCCGGATCCTCTGAAGTCAGGGAACTACACCCTACCAGATACCGAGCCCCGTGGTCGCGGGCATAAGCTGAAATCCCTTTCCACAACAGGTTAAGGACGGCAAAATTCCGGTGGCCGGAGCGAATGCATGCCCGACCCAATTCAAGAAGTTCCGAACGCAGGGATTCATAGGGTTTGAAATCGAATTCTTGTTCAGAATAATAGCCGTGGCATTCGCGGGCACGCATCCCGGTTTGTAGTCGATAGGTCCCCACAATTTCGCCGGTCGAGATTTCTTCCACCACTAAGTGTTCGCACGCCGCGTCAAACCGATCCGTGTCCAGGCAAGTATCAAACGAATCATCTAAACCTTCGCGCAGTTCCAAATTGAACACAATAAAACGCAACAATTGAGCCGCCCGAACATCTGCCTCGGTGGCGGCAATTCGGAGTCGGTAATGAGAGGACGACATTTTCGTCCGCGTCGGCACGGCAACAATACTATTGGATAGCTTCATAGACGGAAGGGTTAGGAGTTTTATTTAGCCGCGTTTATTTAAGACAACAAATTCTGCACCCGAAATTCTAAAAAGTCGTGAGCCAAGCCCAAGGAACTGGAATCGGTGGAACCACCACACCAAGTCGCTCGCCCCGAAAACAGTGACGGCTAACGCGAAGGCGCGTCCGCCCCCGTCCTGAACGGTCAAGCCCAGTCCGGCCCGATAGATAAAGATCGCGCTCGTCATGAGCCCGAGCCACAATCCAGCGCCCCCCACAGCCCAAGGCCCCCGCAACCGCAGGATGACAGCCACTCGTTCCACTCGCCCCCCACGGCTCGACTCCCAACGCCATAAATAGATCCCCAGAATCGGCGGCCCCAGCGAGTTTGGAAAAAAGAGTTTGTAACAAAATGATGGCGGCAACGAGTTGAAACGCCCAACCTATTCGACAATGAAGCGGAAGTGAGCCATTGCCAGCTGGGTCTCCCGTCGGGGGGGCGACCCGCACCGATTTAGGCGACGGGTGCGGGGTGGAATCAGCCGAACAGGTAAGACGGTCGCCAACGGCTATTATTAATTATGATTACCCTTATCTCTGGTACTAATCGTCCGGGTTCGAACACCCGCAAAGTGACGAGCCTCCTTGAAGGCATTTATCGCGATCTCGGCGTTCCGGCGCGGGTACTGGACCTGCACGAACTTCCGCTCGAACTATTTGCCCCGGGGGCCTATGCGACCAAGCCCGCCGCCTTTGCACCCTTCACACAAGGTGTGCTCGACGCCAGCGGCCTGGTCGTCGTCACTCCAGAATACAATGGCTCGATGCCGGGAGTATTGAAGCTGTTCATCGACCACTTGAAATTCCCCGAAAGTTTTGAAGCGCGCCCGGTTTGCTTTGTAGGTCTTGCGGCCGGAATTTGGGGGGCACTCCGGAGCGTCGAGCAATTGCAAGCGATCTTCGGCTATCGCAATGCATACCTGTTTCCGAAACGCGTGTTTATGCCCGGAATCGGCGAGGCCTTCGATTCCCACGGACAGTTTGTTAATACGGACCTCATCAAACGCCTCAAGGAACAGGCGGCGGAATACGTCACGTTTGTCGAACGGATTCGCGGCATCCGATTGCGCCCGGCGGCCCCGCTAGCTCCGGTCCACCCCTGAGGCTCTCAACTTTGGCTCAACCGCTTGACAGGAGCGTCATGGAATAGCGCATGGGCTTGTTCCAAAATGGCGGGAATCCGATCCGCAAACGGGCTCCGCGCCAAAGCGGCTCCGATTTTCGTTCGATCCAGCTTTTCAATGTGCTCACCGGGAAACCAATGGTCGGCATTCCCGAGCATATTATAGCGAAACTTGGCCCACTCCGGAAGTTCCAGAGCTTTAGCGTAAGTCCAAATCCGAAGAATCTCGACCACATTGACCTCGCCCGGGACCTGAAGGTATTCGGGTAGGTTCACCCACCATCGCTGCATCCAATCGGCGCCATGAACACGCTTCAGCTCCTCATGCAACCGCCGCTCAATGGACTCCACAGCTGCCGCCGCCCGATCATAAAGGGTTAGGGCAGCGATATGCTCGTCAAAGTCCGAGGGCTTCGCTGCGCCGATCGACAGCGTGTGAATTTCCGGCCGCGCCAAGCAGTACAAATCATTAAACTGCATGGGGGTCAACGGCGCACAGAGCGATCGCATCTTCGGCAGGCCCAGATATAATTTTCCTCCTTTATCATTCGGACTGATAATGAAGACGCCCAGATCTCGTTGCGCCGCCTCGGCAATACAGGGGCGGTTGAGATCATTGACGAAATACCAGTGTAGATTTAGGTAATCGAATTCGTCGCTGCGGATTGCTTCCGAAATAATATCGGGAGTCGCATGCGTACTGAAGCCAATGAATCGGACACGGCCTTCCCGCTGGAGCTGACGGCAGACCTCCAAACAACCGCCGGATCGCAAAGTAAAATCGAGGAGTTCACGGTTATTAATTCCGTGCAACGACAGCAACTCCACCTGATCCAGCCCGAGATATTTCATCGACGTCTCAAACGTCTCCCTAAATTCTCGTGCGGTCGATTTTGGCGCGACCTTCGTTTGGACGATCAGTTGGGCTCGCTTGAATTGTTTCAGGACCGGCCCGAGCTGCATTTCGGAACTGCCATAACCGCGTGCTGTCTCAATGTGATTAATCCCCAGTTCCACCGACCGATGAATTGTCGCCTCCAGATTCGCTTGGCCATCTTTCGGCACCTGGTCCCAAGGAATGTCCGACCACGACTGCTGATACCGCATTCCTCCGCAGGAGAAAACAGGCATCGTGAGATCGGTTCGACCGAAACGGCGGTAGTTCATGGGCTGAAAGATGAAGGGAATTGAGCCCCTTGTCAGCTTTCCCTTGTTTAACCCGACCCGACCGACGTCAATCCGACCCATGCCACGTCGTGTTCTGATTGTGCCAGATAAGTTCAAAGGGACCCTCTCGGCCCGAGCCGCGGCCGAAGCCATCGCTTCGGGTTGGACGGCGGTGTACCCTCAAGACCACCTCGAACTACTCCCGATGAGCGACGGAGGCGACGGATTCGGAGCCCTGATCACCGAACTGTTGTCCGCCGAAACCCAAACTCTCTCCACGGTAGACGCTGCCCACCGACCCCGAAACGCCACTTGGGGTTGGTCTCCCGTCACCCGGACCGCAATCGTCGAATCGACCCAAAGCATCGGGCTCGCTCTTTTGCCAGCAGGTGAGTTTCATCCATTTCAACTCGATTCCCGCGGACTTGGAGAAATGATTGCCGCCGCGCTTCGACTCGGGGCACGTCGGCTGATCATTGGCTTAGGGGGTAGCGCCACCAACGACGGAGGTTTCGGGATGGCCCGTTCCTTGGGCGGTTATTTTGTAGATTCGGCCGGAATCGAAATTGATCGTTGGCCAGATCTAATCCAATTGGCCAAATGGTCGCTGCCCGCGGATCGGTTTGCCGAGCTTGAGATCGTCGCCGCGTGTGACGTCAAAAATCCGCTCCTCGGCACCCAGGGTTGTTCCAGAATCTACGGTCCGCAAAAGGGCCTGACAGCGGCGGATTTCCTGGCCGCGGAAGCCGCATTGGGTCGTCTAGCAGAAATCACTCGGAATCAACTCGGCCGTGATGTCGCCGCCGACGCGGGCAGTGGGGCCGCCGGAGGGCTTGGATTCGCATTGCGGGCATTTCTCGGGGGACGATTAGAATCCGGTTTCGATATTTTCGCGAAGCTCGCGGGTCTACCCGAAAAGATTTCGGCGGCCGACCTCGTGCTGACAGGTGAAGGCGGAATTGATCGTCAAACTCTCATGGGCAAGGGCACCGGACGCGTGGCACAATGGGCGAAGGCACTAGGAAAACCCTGCTTTGGTTTGGCTGGGAGGGTTGAGTCTGTTGCCGAGCTCTCGTCGGACGAACGGCTTTTTTCGGGAATCTACGCGCTCGTTCCCGAAATTGCCTCGCTGGCCGTTGCGAAGGCGGAGGCGGGCCGGTGCCTCGCGGAGTTGGCGGGTCGCGTCGCTCGTGCCGTCTGATGCAAGAGTCAAACAAGGGAGAAAAAACCGCCAGGATTGCTTCGGTCGGGTTCGTGTCGAGATACCAAAGCCGCCTCTTTTTCCGCGGTTTGGGGCGCGGAAACAACGCCTGCCCACGCCGCAATTCGGCGGGAAGTGCTGAGCGAGGGTACGTGACGCCTCTTTCCTGATTTCGTAAAACAGGGAAAAAAACAAAGAAATGGCGAATTGAGAAACTTAATAGTCAATATACCAATCATGAATTATTATGATGTGAAGTAGGATTTTGCAATCCGCCCGTCCCTTTTTTACGCACTGTCGCGCCGGGCGACCAGTGAAGGCGCCGACCAGTCCGAAATTCCCCGTAGTGGGTGCCGCCCCGGCACCCACGCGCGACGTAGGGAGCGCGTCCCTGCACCCTCATCCGCACCCACAAAAATAGGTTCCAATCGACAAGTGCCTCAACCAAACACCGCCACCCGCAGTTTCCGAAGCGTAAAGAGTCCCTCGGACGCCAGTCCGGTCATTGTACGGGCTCCGCTCTGGCGGGTTGGACCGAAGCGGTCCCTGAATTGAGCAAACACACCGTCCACAAACGCCCGACTTCCCAACGCCGCGCCATCCGCA
>JAYVTS010000340.1:0-7970 GCA_043788645.1 Verrucomicrobiota bacterium | reverse complement strand
GACCTTAACGGCGACCGATAACTGCGATGGCGTTGTGACCGGAGTATCGACCGATAGTGCTCGGGTCCCTGACGCCACCGGCTGCGGCTACACGATCACGCGGACGTGGACGTTCACCGATCATTGCAGCAATAGCTCAAGTGTTTCGCAACGGATCCATATTAAGGATACCACCCCACCCGTGATCTCAGGGATCCCGGCGGGCGGCGATTTGGGCTGTAACCCGGCTTACCCGCCCACGGATGCCAGTATCCGGAGCCTCCTCACGGCAACCGACGGGTGCAGCATTTACCCCACGATCACCGTTACTCACGCCGATGGCGGTACTGTCTGTGCGCCGACCCGTACGTTTACAATCGTAGCGAGTGATGACTGCGGTAATAAGTCGTACCCAAAAACAATTGCCTATTCTTGGAAGGCTGACACCACTGGACCAATCGTCAGTTGCCCGCCGGACATTTCGATTCCGGTCTCAACCGTCGTTTGCACGACGTATTGTGGGTATACGCAAGGTGGCTGGGGGGCTTCATGCCGCGGCAATAATGTCGCCTCTAAACTGAAGTATAACTTCGCTATCGTCTATCCGTCGGGTGTGGAAGTCGGGATCCCGGGGAGCACTGGATATTCGATGAAATTTGCGTCCGCGACTGCGGTAGGGAATTATCTCCCCGCGGGTGGGACTCCGGGTGCTTTGAATGCTGATTCGGTGAATCCGCTCAATAGCTCATCCGGGGTCTTTGGTGGCCAAGTTTTGGCCCTCAAGATAAATGTGGACTTCAGCGCTGCGGGGGTCATCGGTACGCCGGGAAATAAACTTGGAAACCTCGTGCTTAATGATAGCACTTCCCCGCTCAACGGCAAAACCGTGAACCAAATCTTGGCACTGGCGAACACTGCGCTCGGTGGCGGGTATGCCGGCATCAGCATCGCCGACCTCAACCCCTTGGTGACCTACCTCAACGAAGGTTTTGATAACTGCACAGCGACTTCTTGGGCGACCGCTCACCTCTTACCAGCCGCGGGCGTGCCGGATACCACTCCGAGCAAGACTGGATGGGCCACAGCCACCGATGATTGTGGTGGAACACCGGTGATTACTTACAGCGATGTCACCTCACCGGGTATCTGCCCGGGCGGCACAATCATTACCCGAACCTGGATGGCGACCGATGCCTGCGGCAACGCGAACACCTGCAGCCAAATCATTTCCATCGGCTGCCCGTTGGCGCCACCGCTCACCATGGACTGCCCAGCTGCGGTTGCAGGTGAAGTCGGGAAGGCCTATTCCTCGGCATTCGTAGCGTCGGGCGGAGTCGCTCCGTATACCTTCTCAATCATCGGAGGCTATCTGCCGCCAGGATTGAACCTGAATCCGACCACGGGCGCCATCACGGGTATCCCCAACACCGCGGGTACCTTCTCGTTCGTCGCTAAGGTCGTTGACGCCGGTGGCAGCAACGCTAAGACGGTCACGATCAACTGCTCCATTACCATTGTGCCGAAACCGGTTGGTGGCTGCACGCTAACCATTGGTTACTTCAAGAACCATCCGTCGACGATTACACCACTGCCGATTTACCTGGGCACGATGGGTGGTTCCAAGACGCTCGTGATCCTGACTCAACAAAACGGGGTAGACGCCTTGGGCCAACATTACTATGGAGCACCCGCGAATGGGATTACGAAGCTCTACGCGCAACTACTTGCCGCCAAGCTCAACGGCCTTCGCGGTGCGGCTTTGAGCGCCGTGAATAGTATTATCTCGCTCGTGGACGCCTATCTAGCGACCCATAATTATCAAGATTGGACTTACCTCAGCAGCAGCGATCAGAACCTCGTTCTGACTTGGCAATCGGCACTGGATGATTACAACAACGGCGTCACCGGACCTGGCCACTGCGGCGAGACCGAATGCGCACGTCCCCAATACCCGACCCCGACTTGTGGCAGTGGCCAAGTCAGCGTGGGTTGGAAGCCGTGCGCAGACGCCTCGTATTATAAGGTACTTCGGTCAGAGAATTGCGACGGGCCCTATTCCGCGCTCTCGAACTGCTCCGGCAACTCCTATACCGACAACACGGCGAGCAATGGTAAGGTTTACTATTACCGCGTGACCGCCTGCCGGAGTGGTGTCGACGATTCCGAATCCGACGAAATCACTGCCGCTCCGTGCTCACCTTTGCCTAGCCCGTGGCTCGGCCGCGACGTGGGTGGGGTGGTCGGAACGGGTAGCTCTGACTGCAGTTCGGGCACTCACACCCTGTCCAACTGCGGACGGGATATTTGGGGCACCTCAGATGCGTGCCGCTACACCTACCAGGTCGCGAGCGGAGATTGCTCGATTGTTGCTAAAGTCCTAAGCATTGGTTACACCGATCCGTGGGCGAAAGCCGGTTGCATGATTCGGGAAACGCTCAATGCTGACGCAAAGCACTGCTCGGTGTTGCTGACGTCGGCTAACGGAGTTGCTTGCCAATGGCGCGCGACCACGGGTGGCACGAGCCAAAATATTAGCGGTACCGGACCGACCTGCCCGTACTGGGTGAAACTCACCCGCGTGGGTAACACCTTCACCGCCTATCGTTCGGCGAACGGAATCACCTGGACGAGCTGCGGTTCCACCAGCATCAGCATGGGAACTACGGTTTACATCGGCCTCACGGGCACGAGTCACTCGGAAGGAGCGATTTCGACCTGCAAGTTCAGTAACGTTACGGCCACCCCGTAGTTCGCCACCAGGTTCGATCAAACATGGCTCCTGCTTCCGCTCGGAGGCAGGAGCTTTTTTATTTGCAGCGACAAGTGTTTTGACGTTCTGGGCACCTTGAACGAAATGGCTCTTATGGAAGGGCGGACGGAAATATTCTCCGGAGTCGGCCGACGTCGGCGCCCAATTTGGTGGGCCGCCGCGACGGGGAGCGCCCTGATCGCCATCGGCTTCGTCTTCCGCAGACCGGCGTCCGAAAATGAATTCGACTCTGCCGTTCGAGACCCGCACACTGCAGCGACCAACGAGGGCGCCAACTCAATTAAAAATTCTCGCCAAGCGCACGACGACGACGACTTGGTTCGTTTGCAATTCACGAAGTCGAGCGAGCCTGTCCCGGATCCAAATCTAAAAAGACTGAGCCAAATTTTAGAATCCTCCCTGCACGGGTTCAAGCTCGATGGGAAGAGTCTCAGCCTGGAAGCCTTATCACTCGCCATCGTCAATGCTGAACTACCGGCTGCGTTGGGTCTATTGGAGCAAAATGAATTCGCAAGACCGGGCCAAGAACTGCGCGAATTGTTGCTAAAACGTTGGGTCGTTCTGGATCCCAAAGCGGCGACGGCGTGGGTGGATCGATTGCCACCGGGTCCATCGAAAGCGGGGGCGGTTCAAAGTCTGGCGTCTGGCTGGGCCAGCGATAACTGGCAGGCCGCATGGTCGTGGGCCAATGATCTGTCGGCAGATTCTGAAAAACAGTTAGCCCTGCTCCAAGTAGGCTATGAGCTCGCGAAAATTGAACCGGTCAGAGCGCTTACCTTGGCGATCGGTCTTACGCCGGGCGCTTCGCGAGACGATTTACTGGACTACTCCGCGAGTCTCTGGGCGAGTCGAAATCCGGACGACGCCACCCAGTGGGCGAAGCAGATTCCGGATGAGATCCTGCGGCAAAGGATGTTGTCCCAAATTTTGACCGCCTGGGGTGACCGCGATCCCGCGGCGGCCGCCAACATGGCCGCCCAATCGTTGGCTCCGGGTCGCCCGCTGGACGACGCGGTAGTCTCCATTGTGCAACGCTGGGCTCAAACAGATCCGGTCGCCGCGGGGGCGTGGGTTCGCCGATTTCCCGAAAGCGACCTCCGTGAGACGGCGAGTCAGGAATTGGTAAAACTTTGGGTCGACAAAGCCCCGAAACAGGTGGAGCTCTGGCTAGGAAGTCTGGAAACGGGGTCAGAGCGAGACTCGGCGGTCGCCGCGTACGCGACTAAAATCTTCCCCACGGCGCCGAAGACGGCAGCGGCGTGGGTTGCCTCCATTGGTGACGAAGCTCGGCGTTTAACGGAGCTTCAGCATTTGGGAGAAAGCTGGCTTCAAACCGATACGGTCGGCGCCCGGAACTGGCTCAAAACGGCGCCTATTTCGGATGAACTAAAGGCACAGATTTTGACTGGTGGCAGTGGTTCGTCCGCGAAACCAACCGAGGTCCTGCCGCCCTAACTTGATAGAATTTGAATGCTCAACGCGCCGCAGAAAGAACGAGCGATCGCTCAAAGGACTCGCGGGTGTTGAATTACGGCGGCGGGGTTTGAGCAGCACCTCGCGCGGCTCGTTTCTCCAGTGCCTCGCGAGCCTTCTGGAGGGTTGCGAGCGCGGTTGGGTCAGTGGTGCGGGGCGTCAACTCGTCAATTAACGCGGTAAACTGAGCGATTCCGTCCGAACTCATACTTCGGGTTGCCGGTAGGGTATAGAGATTCTGGTTTCCACTTTCAATATGGGTGGTCTTGAGATCGCTCATGGATTGCAACGCGGGGTATTGAGTAATCGCGGCGGCGGCCGGATAATACTGATTGCCGGACAACGGAGACTCAAGGTAGGCCCAGTAGCCGACCGGAATTTGCTTGCCCAACATTTGATTGACTAAAAACTCTCGGACCTCTGGGTGGTCTACCGACAATTGCACGACCATTTCCAACGCAACCAACCGATTTTGTGAGCTGCCCGACGGATCCGCCATTTTGAGAATCGACGGTATCCCGGCAGCCTCGGGTAAATTCGCCAGCGCCAAGGTCGCGTAATATTTCCATTGGCTCGCGGCTTGTTCCAGTTCGGGCGCGGTGGAAGCGTCGCCAAAGCGCTGGAAAACTTCAAAAAGTGGAGCGACGTCTCGGCCGGGCAGATCTCCATGGGCGGCAAGAGCCATCCCGGTGCGGGCAGCCGCGAGGGCTTCCGAGCGATGTTGCCCCGGGTCCAGTTTATCCAAGTTTTGGGCCAGCAACGCGATTTCTTTGGGATCCGCGGTCGTTTGCAAGGTCGCTAACGTGGCGCTGGTACCTTCCGGGCCACCGATGGCCAGTAAGGCCTCGAACATCGTTTGCCGAGCCGTCTGAAAGCCGATGGCTTGGCTGACCGTTGTGTCAAATTCGAAATCCCGATTTAGTTTTAGAAACTCTAGAATGGCGGGAATTCCAGCCGACCCCGTTTGGACTAGGGTTTGGAAGTCCTGCTTCCAGCGGGCGGTAAAGCCATCACTGGCCGGCGCGTTGCTGAAGTTCAGAGTGGTTAACCCGGTGACAAGTTGGCGGGATTCCCCACTGGGCTCTGCGGTCGCTCCAGGATGAGGCTCAGGTGCGGATGGTCTTTCATCCGTCGCGTTTACGGTAGTGGTATAATCAGTTAAGGGCGTGGTTGAATCGTGGATTTCCGGTGTCGGCGCGCCTGGCAAGCGAGGCTGATCAGTCGATTCGAAAGGGGGAGGGACCTCTTTCCCGCCGACCTCGACCGTGGGTCGTCGGAGGCGACTGGCTCCCAGGGCAACGACGATGGCCACCGCAACCAATCCCGACCGTTTCAGGACCGTTCGAGTTTGTTTACCCAATAAAGCTTTGGCGGGGATTTTCTGAGGAGCTTTCGTGTGCATATCTTGCTTCTGGTAACGTCTGACAACGGGCAGATCGATTTCTTCATTACTGTTCAATGGCTTCCCCATGGGGCGGACGATTCGGTGCCTCGTCGTGGCCGTTATCGGACGGGTGAACACGACGACTCAACTTAAAGTTGATAGTTGGGTAGGTGATCAATCGGCCCACCGCCAGGTTGTCTGAGGGCCTCTCGTCCAGCCTGCGAAACGCAGAACTACCCTAAATCGTAACCGGTTTTTACGCCACCACCCGTGTCCGGGTTGTCTTCGTCAAGTCGACCGTCTGGTCCGAGCAAAAAAGTTCGGGTGGTATCGAGGTGCTGCCGGTGATTGTCGGAATGTCACTTTAGATTTCCCGGCATGGAAGTTGCCGCAGACTACGTTGATGGTGGGTGGTTTGGTCGGGTACGGGTCGTTTGATAGGTGGTAGCGTAACGGTAGGCGATCCCTGAAGCCTGAGGCGAGCCGATGACTTCTGTTGTGTTCCCCGTTGACCTAGGTTAGAAATCCCCCGAATTTGAAGAGAGTCAAGCGGCGAAATCACCGTGGCGATCAGCGTAACGGGCGAAGGTGAGCTACGGTAGTTCGCCAAAGATAGTCCGTTTGTCTTGATTTGACCATGTCTGCCGTACCTAACACGATGAGAACCTTGAATAAAATCGCTCGCTTCACCGCCGTCTGCCGCTGGGCAGCGCCTTGGACTGGTCTTGGACTGGTCTGCGTGACGGCCCTTAGCCAACCGGCGTCATCCCCCCGTCGTGATTTCTGGGTCACGGATGGCCCCGTATCAACGATGCTCAACGTCGACGGTTTGATCTACCTTGGAGGTGGCTTCACGCAAGTGGGTATATCGACGGGCGGGGGAATGTTGCTCGACGTCGGTACGGACGCTCCCGATACCCAGTTCCCTCAGGTAGATGGCCAAGTACAAGCGGTGGTGTCTGACGGCAGTGGTGGCTGGTATCTGGGCGGGACGTTCAGCAGCGTGGGTGGAATCGCCCGGGCAAATCTAGCCCGCGTGCGGGCGGATAAAACGGTAGATCGGACGTGGAATCCGGGAGCGAACGGCAGTGTTCTGGCGATGCTGGTGACGGGAAACACGATCTATGTCGGGGGCACCTTTTCTGTGGTGGGCCGGGTTGCTCACACCCGAGTAGCGGCGATCGACGCATCCAGTGGTGCGGTGAGCAGTTGGGCTCCGAACATTCAGGGCTCGGAAGTTGCGGCCATCGCACTTCTTGGAAGTCGAGTGTTCATCGGTGGAAATTTTACGACGGTGAGCGACGACAGTCGTACTAATTTGGCGTCCATTGACGCGATTAGCGGTTTGGCATCTGGCTGGGATCCGGGGGCCAACGGACCGGTGACGAGTCTTCAACTCAGTGGGAACACATTGTACGTCGGCGGCGATTTCACGCTCGTCGGCGGCCAAGGCAGGACCAACTTAGCTCAAATCCAGGCATTCACAGCGGCGATTTCCGATTGGGCACCCACCGCCGATGGACCCGTCAGAGCTTTGCTGCAGACGGGCTCGACACTTTTTGTAGCCGGCCGCTTCAACAACCTGGCCGGACAGGCCCGCACCAATCTCGGAGCCATTGATCTTACTTCGACCAATGCAACCTCGTTGAATCCCGCGCCGAATGGAACCGTTTCAACTCTCGCTTTACAGGGCAACACCCTCTATTTTGGTGGGGATTTTTCTAGTTTGGGAGGAATTGACGAACGCCATTTTGCCGCCGCGGTAGAGGTCGTCAGCGGGGTGGTTCAACCGTGGAACCCAAATCCGGGGAATGTCGTCCGAGTGTTGGGCGCGGCTGATTCAAAAATATTCTTGGGCGGCCCCTTTACCCTCATGGCCGGAGTCCCCCGAGCGGGCTTGGCAGCCATCAACCCGACGACCGGCCGACCCACCGACTGGAATCCAAAACTCTCCGGTGGCCGGGCTCAAGTGTTCACGCTTTTGGCGAAAGATAGCGTCCTCTTTGTGGGCGGCGATTTTACCAGCCTCGGCGGGGAAAGTCGTACAAATCTTGCCGAGATTGACCTCATCACCGGACGGGCCAGTCCCTTTAACTTTACTGTCAGCGGAAGCGTTCTTTCACTGGGATCAACGAGCAATCTCCTTTTTGTAGGCGGTAGCTTCACTAATGTAGGAGGAGAGAGCCGAACTAACTTAGTGTCCATCAACCTGGATCGGAATCAGCTGACTCCGTGGAATCCCCGTCCCGAAGGCGTGGTCAACTCTTTGGCGATTAAGGATAATCTGGTCTACGTGGGTGGAACTTTTCGACGGATCGCCGGCAAAGCGCGCAGCCGTCTCGCCGCTGTAGATGCATTCACGGG
>JAYVTS010000339.1:0-2524 GCA_043788645.1 Verrucomicrobiota bacterium | reverse complement strand
ATTCCAGAGTTGTTAACGAAACGGATCGCATCTTCGGTAAACCGGCTGCCAGTACGTCCGCCGCACTCGCCCTACTGAACGCGGTGAAGTCGAGGAAGCGTTCGCGGAGTGTCGGAAAGGCGTTTCCCAAAGTGGCCCAATCTCGAGTCGGAACGAACTGATGAAGGGGCGAATCATAATGGATTTCGAGGAGGGCCAAATTTCCCGATCCTTCGACGTCCCCGAAATAAAGCTGGTCAGGCTTATTCAGGAATCGTTGCCGAGCCTGGTTACGTCCCCAGTTGCCGACGATGAGATCCATGCGACCGTCGTTATCGAAATCGCCGGCGGTGACGGAATTCCACCAACCGGTCAACGCGCTGAGCGTCGTATAGGGCGGATCTTTAGCCGAATTGCTGGGGCCGACGAGGGGCGGGTCCCAAGCTGAGAATTTACCCTTTAGATTTCGCAAGATCCGGATCGGCCCCCAATCACACGCGAGCACGAGATCGGGCCAGCCATCCGCGTTGAGATCAGTGAATACCGCTCCACTAACCAGGCCGATTCCATCTAATACTCGGCTCGCCGCGGGATCGACTCGTAGCTGACCGTGATGGCTCCGTAAAAAGGCCGAACTTGCCGCTTCGGGATATCTTCCCGAAATCACCCGACCACCAACAAAAGCGTCGATTTCGCCGTCGCCGTCAAAATCCGCGAGTGCGAGGGGGCCTGTGCTACTGGCGGAGAGCAGCAATTGTTCGTCGGTCGCTCCGGTGACCATGGAAAATTGCCGTATCCCGGGGCCGTTCGTGTTGCCGGACTCATATTGGGAGAGGCCCATCAGTAAAAGGGCATTCGTCGGATTTGGGCGCCAAGCCAGCACGGTCGTCAAATCCTGTTCAATGATGGCTTCCAATGGTTTTGCGCGTTGCGGGATAAATCCGCCTTGAGTGTCATTGCGAAAGACGGCGAGGCGTCCCCCGCGTCCAGCTCCAATGATGAGATCGTCCCATCCATCACCATTAAAATCAAACCAGGTGACACCTGGCCCTAACTGGCTGAGCTTCCGGGGCAGGAGGGGTTGGCGGGCAAAATCATCAAACGGCTCATCTAGGTGGACGTGGTTGAGGCGGGCGCTGATGTCTTCGAAAAGAGGGCGTTTGGAAGACTTCGGCGGAGTGATCGGGAGGCTTGGGGTTGAATCGTCCCGTTTCGCCACAGTAACGGCCTGGGCGGGAAGGGCGTCGTTTTCGTCAATCTCATAGATAAAATTGGGGGAGGCATTCGTGATGAGAGTGGTCCGACCGCTGCGCCACAAAACCGTCACCGTCAGGGAATTGGTTGGGTTCCCGGCCGCAAAAGTGCGAACGTAGTCGTCGCTCGAAAGGTAACGCCCGGCACACATCATTTCCTGACTTTGGGTCGGTAACCCGGGTGCGGAGATTGAAATTTTTGCGCCTACGCCCCGAGTATTGGGGGTTCGCCCGAGCAATCTGACCGCAATGCGGGCGCGACTTGCGTTATTGCGCAGCACCAAGGGGGCTTCGTTGAGGCAATTGATCACGACGTCGAGGTCACCATCATTGTCGAGGTCGGCGAGGGCCATCCCGTGGGAAATTCGGCGCGAATCAAACCCCCACTGGGTGCCGACCTCTTCAAAGGTCAGATCGCCTCGATTGCGAAAGGCGACGTTGGGCGGATCAAGACGGGGCATCCGTCGGCGTTCTCTCAATTGCTCGAAGCTGGATAAAGAGCGTTTCTTTTTTTCGTCGTCTAACTGTTGGGCAATATCTGCATTTTGGGCGTCGCGCCAATGGCCAGTGGTAATGAGCAAGTCTTCATAGCCATCTAAATCGACGTCCAGAAAGGCGGGGCACCAAGACCAATCCGACGCTTCAATCCCGCTGTATTGGGCTATTTCTGCATAGGTATTATTGCCGCGATTGCGAAAAAGCGTGTTCCGAGAGAATTGCGGCCTATCATCTTGAGTGCTTCGTACTTGGGCGAATGCCGCGGGACCCATCACCTGGATCTGCCGGTGCTGGTGTTCGCGACTCAACATGTCCACCACGAAAATGTCATCGAATCCGTCTCGATCCACATCCGCAAAATCGACGCCCATCGAGAACAGGCTGGTTTGCCGAATGGCCATGCGGGGCAAGGCTTGGAAGGTTCCGTTTCCTCGGTTGATCCAAATTCGGTCTGGCGATTGAAAGTCATTACAGACATAAAGATCGGGTGCGCCATCACCGTTCAAATCCCGAAACTGGGCCGACAAACCCCAGTCGTAAGGGATCGCCATGTTTTGTCCCGCTTCATCTAAGAAAGCTCCCTGAGTCCACGGAATGGCGGTAAAATGTCCGTGCCCATCATTGTGATAGAGGGTGTCCGCCTCCCCATTTTCTAAAATCCCGCCCCCGGGTTCGATAGTAAAGCGGCCCACCAAGTCAGGCGCGTCGGTGGCACGTCCATTGACGCTGAGGAGACGGGTCACACCGTTGGTCACACCGGCCCGGAATCGAAGATCCGGCTGATCCCGCATCGT
>JAYVTS010000338.1:0-11621 GCA_043788645.1 Verrucomicrobiota bacterium | reverse complement strand
CCCCCACGATCAAGAGCCAGACCGGAACCAAGCGAAAAAGGGTCGGAAGGAAACGACGGCGCATCGTCTGGGCTGCCGATTCCAATTCTGGCAAAACCGTCCGGACCTTTTGGATGAGTTCTTCCTCATCGGGGGTTACGTCCGCGGCCGGCCACGGGTATTCAGGGCTCAGCCAGTGTCGAAAACGACCAAAGACACCGAAACGTGCCAGTAACGCCGTCTCTGCTTTCAGCCACTCATCATTACCCTGCGCGATGGTAGCGGTCATTGTTGCGAGACGTTCTTGAGCGTTCACCAAGGCCGCGTCGCGGCGCTTCTCGGCTTCAAGGGTGCCTTTTTGATACCCAAATATTTCACGTCCGGCGAGTTGATCGATCTGGTGGGTGGCCCGCCTTTGACCGTTACTCTGGGCTTTTTGGATGCGATCGTGACGCGCTTGAAATCGATGGGCCGCGTGAGCGAGGTCTCGCCGTTGTTGTTCGGCAAGCCCGGCGCGTAACTGTTCGGTCGCCGCTAAGTTTTGCGAAGTGGCTTGCTCCTGTGCGCGGCTTTGGGCAGCTCGCCGTTTATTCAACTCAAGCTCCAACTTTTCACCCTTCGCTCTAAACTCTGCAATTTGTCCCCGGAGTTCGCCGAGCGTAGTGCCGAGTCGAGTCGGGGAGGGCACACTAATCACACTCATGTTGCACTTTCTGAATCAGTTTCTCCAGAGCTTCCATCGCGGAGACGGCTTTATCGACTTCTGTAACGAGATGGACCAGGTATCGTTGATGGAACTCACGCGCTTTGTCGTCGGTCCAGGACGTACTGGTTGCTTCCCAGGCCATCACGAGCTGCTTCGTGAGGCCCGCCAAGCGAGCTTTACTGGATAGAACACTCATGGTCGGGAGCCATTGGAGCAGTCGCCCCGGGTGCAGAAATGATTGCGGTGTGCGTGCCTCCCGGAGGGGGGGTGGAGGGCCGCTGGATATAGGCATCCAGGGTCGCCAGGGTTTGATTCAAAAAATTCACCGCGTGGGCCATATCCACGGTCATCACCGTCTGGAGTTGTTCGATTTGCTTGACCATCGGGAGGCTCCGTTGTTCGAAATTCCGACTCCACGCTTTCACCTGGCTCAGTTTGGATTTCGCTTCGTCGAGCGATTGTTCCGCACGATGGACTTGCAGTTGCAGCGAGCCGGCCGGACCGCGTTGGGTCGAAATACTGTCTTGGAACCGATTTTGTCGAGCTTCTTCGAGCTTTCTTTGGCGACGCCAGTGTTCGCCTTCCCAATGTTGGCGCCGATCCAGATCAAGCCAAGCCTGCTGCCGCGCCACGTCCATCGTGACTTCTTCGACTGCCGCCCGAGCTCCGCTCAGAAAGGTCAGCAACTGTGCGCGAAATCGCTCAATATCATCGATCGATCTGATTTGAACGCGGTCGGCCATAATCTCCTTAGCGTTGCTTGAGGTAGTCTTCGATGTGTTGGGCTTTGCGAATCAAGAAAGGCGCTTGCTGCTGCGATAGTTCCATGAATTTTTTGAGAATCTTGGCCATTTGTAGGAATTCATCGGCGAATTTTTCGTGCTCCTGATCTTTCCAAGTGTCGCCCAGAGCCGCGAAACGGGCTTGGAGCGAACTCAAGCGGGACAGGGTGTCGCTGTTGAAACGATTCAGTTCATCGGCAAATCGACGAACCTTTTCCGGATCCATGACGGCGTGTGACATACGAGGTCGGGCTTTGATAATTGGTTACTGAACTGAGTGAACCGGACACTCGAGTCGCTTCCAAATCAAATTCTAAGGGACGTTACGGATTTGCGGAGTTGATCGGGCTCGGGTCCTTAAAAATGCCTCGCGGGACGTAAGTCCTGCGTTCGTGTGGGAAAAAGGTTGAGCATCTTGGAAATTCCCAGCATTCGTCGGCAAGCCAAGCCCATCGACCTTCGCACCTCTCATTGGATGGGCGAACAAGGATTCGTCGAAGAAAAAACCGAGCTTCTCCGCGGAGTCATCATCGAAAAAACACGCAAATCCCCCCTCCATTCCTACCTCATCAACCGTCTGCTGCATTTTCCATAGCCTTTCGGCTACGACTTGCTGCGAGCCCGGCTGGCGGCGTTGGCCTTGCTAGACGGGTTCTCGCGGCGTCTCGCGACGAAAGTTTATGAAATATTCGGGCTATTGCCGAAGCGAGGCGAGAAATGCAACCAGGTCCCGGAGCTGGAACAGGGTCAGAGTGTCCGCCAATCCTTCCGGCATGGCACTCAGCGCACCCGTCGCCGGGGTATACCCCGCGGCATACGCCTTGTTCGGAAAGATAATGCTTTCGAGCAGATACTCGGGAGTTTGTCGGCTCCCAATGCCATCCAAGGTCGGCCCGACGGTTCCTCCATTGCGAGACACGATGTGGCAGCGCAGGCACTGGAGGTTGGCGTTGTCCAGAAACAGGGCTCGCCCGCGCGGGGGCGAGCCGCCGATCAGGGCCGCCCGATAACGGGCCAAAGGATCGTCCGGCCGACTCCGGGCGGTGAGCGCCTCCAGTCGTTCTCGAAGACGCGGATTCACCGGAGACCGGGCGATGGCGGCCATTTCCACATCCAGACCCAGCGCCGACGAAAGTCGACCGGCCAGCAATTCTTCCAGCCCGCTCAGAATCAATTCATCGGCCGCAGGGCTTCTCAATTGGGCGAGTGCCGCATAGGCAACCTGGGCCGCTTCGCGCCCGGTCGAATTCGTTGCCCCGCGGACAAAATCCCGAAGCACGACCAGAGCTTGATCACCCTCGAGTCGTCCCAAATGCGGAATGGCGCTTGCCTGCACCGACGGATCGGCGTCCGCAAGCGCCAAACGAACCGCCTCACCCACCTGGGCCGCATTGAGGGCGACCAGAGCGGGCAGGATTTGAGATCGGACGGACGGAGCCGTCGTGCGCGAGGCCAAGAGTTCAAACAGGGGCGTCGAGGCCTCTTTCGTCTGCAGCTGGACGGCGGCGTACAACACCGCGCGCTGAATCTCCGGATCACCGCTGGCGACGAACTCCGACGCTTTCGCCAGGAATGCCTTCCGGGCCGGTGCCTCACGCCGCTTGACCGCCATCCCCTCCTCAAACGAAGCCATTCGCCCCAGATCCGACGGTAGTTCGGCAGCGCCGTCAAAACGCGAGACCGGTCCGGGCACCATCACGGCCGCCCGTTCCAAAATCGCCCCCACGCCGCCTGCCGAATCCGCCGAAGCGTCCACCACGCCGGTCGACGAGGACCTACCGGTGGTCACCAGTGGGCGCCAGAGCCCGTTGATCCGATCAATCGGACCCGGTGCCCCCCAGTCGGCCAGCGCCTGAATCGCGAAAGCCCGGGAGGAACTCGGGACGTCCCAGCGGGCGGCAAAATTACCCAGCAGCGTGGCATGCTGAGCGGACCCCAGACGCAGGCACGCGTCAATCGCCCTCGATTGAAGTCCGGGCGGGCAATCGACCCGCAGTAATGTCTGGGCCAGCCGCGGGAATTCGGCAGCGATGGGCACATCATGGATTGCCCGGCCCGCGGCTTCGACCAGCGACAGTTCAGAATCACGAAGGAATTCTGCCACCTCCGTTCGTCCTAAACGACGGGCCGCCAGCAGAGCGAGACGTCGCACGGCCGTCGCCGGATTTTTGGCCGCGTGACGCCAGGCCTCGCCACCGTCCGCGCCCCAGCGTTGGGCGAGCATCTGGGCCGCGAAGTGGTCCCAGAACGGATCCGTCGAGTTCGCTGCGAGTCGGAAAATCGGCGCCTCGGGAAAACTTGGAGCCCTTTCCGGCCAAAGTTTTCGCCCGAATTCCCCGGCGGCGCCTTCGATAGGGACCTGGGTAACCAATTTCACCCCAGCCGCCGCGCACCGCATCCGCACCCGCGCGTCCGAGTCCTCCAATCCGCGAAAAATTCGTTCAGCACTGCCCCAGCACTGCCGCTCCCCGAGCAACTCCGCCACCTGCCCGCGAATCTCCGGGTCCGAATCCCCCAACAACCCTTCCAGGCTCGCCAAATCGGAAGCATGCGATCCCGAGGCCTTTCGCCGGAGCCCCTGGCCCAGCGCCCACAAGGCATGTCGGCGGGAAAGTCCCGTTGCATTGGACCGGGCCAGCTCAAGCAAGCTCGGAAACAACGTGTCCCCACGGGCCGCCAGTTCCCACTGAGCGCCCAGTCGGATCCGACGGTCGGGGTGGCCGAGCCAGCCGATGAGCTCCGCCGCCGACCGTTCACTAAAACCCCCGGCGAGCAGGCGTTTCACCTCGGCCACCACCGGATCCTTCGAATGCGCGGGATCCGTGAGGCGATAGATTCTTCCTTTGTCCGGCATCTCCCAGCCGCTGACCCAATCGAGCACGTAGGCCGCACCATCCGGACCAAAATCCACGTCCGTGGCCCAGCAATTCCACAGGAATTTCTCGCGCGCCGCGACCGAGTAGGACCCGCCCCGGGGGGACACGGAAAAAGACCAGATACCCGCCGGAAAATCACAGTGCAGGAAACGCCCCGCCAAGCGGTCGCCAAAACCGGTCCCAGGATAAAACGCCAACCCGCTGGGTCCCTGACTGACGGTACCGGCCAGAGGCAAGATTCCATCCTGGCCGCCCCGCCAGAGATTTTCCTGCACCCAGGGCCCAAACCCGGCCATATGCTGGTAGCTGCAACGCCAGCCGTAGTCACCGCCCTCGACCAGATGCAGCACGCGACAGTCGTCCGGCCCGGCGGTGTCGTTGTCCACGGTCCAGAGGTTGCCCAAGTCGTCAAAAGCCAGTTCCTGCGGATTTCTCAAGCCGTAACAGAACAATTCCAAATTCGAACCATCCGGCTCACACCGCAGGACTCCACCCGTGTCCCGCAGGGTCAGAGCAACGTGCGCCGACACCGGCGCCAGACCCTTGAGTGTCGAGGGATCCACCCCTCGGTCACCGAAAGAAAAATAGATTCTCCCATCGGGCCCGCGAATGAGGCCGTGCAGGTCGTGGCCCGTGACGCCGATGTGAACGCCAAAGCCAAAAGCCACTGATTCCCGGGGACGGACTGCCGATTGGGCGCTGATCCCGGGTGAAGGGAAGCGCCACAGATTGGGGATGTTGCCGAACCAAATGGCTTCGGGTGTCGCGAGAACTCCGGCCGCGGTCCCATCGGCGGGCGTGTTGAAACCATCGGCAAATTGCTCGCTGTGAGTTGCCCGCCCCGCTCCATCACGATCCTCAAGCACTCGCACCACTTCACTCTCACGGGTCAAGCGGTCCGGCTGCAGTGCGTTGAACTGGTTTTCCAAAAAAGCCGTTCGATCCGCCACGGATCGAAAGGCGAGGTCATTGACCAGCCAGTTGGTTTTTTGAGTGATGTCGAAAATGCTCCGGCCGTACCGGTGCGTTTCGGCGATGTAGCAGCGTCCCTGCCCGTCAAAACTGAAAGCCACCCCATTGCTGAGCTGCGGCTCGGCCGCCCACACCTCCAAGTGAAGGTCCGGTGCCAGCTGAAACGCCCGGGCATGGGCTCGTGCTTCATCCCAAGCCGGGGTTTCTGCGCGGAGTGCAATCGTTCCAGCCAGCAGCCAGACCCAACTGGATCGGTTCATGCGCGAAATTCCGCAAAGTTGCATCAGCCAGCAACAGACGCCACCAAGCGCGGATCGCAAGCCTTCCAGAATTTAAAAAAAGGACCCCTCCCGGAGCAAAACAAGGAACAGGAGAATTGAGACACTTAGAAACAAGGGACAGGTGATTTTTTAAAAAGTTGACTGTCAATATAACTATCCTGTGTTATTATGATGTGAAACCTTTTTCGGATCGCCTTTCCCTTGTTATCGAGCAGCTATTAATGGGCGCGTCGACGTACTTTTATTTACTGCCTCATCAATCGAAAGAATTTCACTGCATCCGTCGCTTGAGTGGTGAACGTGTTGCTGGCCGTGGCTTCGTTCTTCCATGGTCCGATTGCGCTCGCCGCGGATTGCAAGGCAAACTCTGACCCGGTCCAACTGATCAGAATCGTATCGCCAATACGGCTTATGGCCAAACGCGGGCTTGAGGTATTTCCAATGACGTTTACGCGATGTCTCAGCGGCACAAGACTCACATCCCCATTTCCGTTAGCAACTCTCAGCGTTGCAAAATAGTTGCCTGGAACATCGTATTGATGTTGAATCGTAGAACCCGAACCTACGGTCCCATCGCCAAAATTCCAAATCCAAGAGATAATACTTCCCATGGGTGTACTGGACGCACTCCCGTCGAAGCGAACGACCAGTGATGCCGGGCCATTCGATGGGCTATAGCTGACGACGTCGATGGGCGCGGTGGTTTCCGCTTGGAGAAGTGCCGACGGCACGAAAGCTTCGATTTCCTCGTAGGTCGCTTCATTGGCCGGCGAGGTGATCGCATTACTCGGGTCAATGGCATCCGCGCTGGCGAATGTTGGCGGCACAAAAGCTTTGATTTGTTCGGAGGTTGGTTCGTCCACGACGGTCGTGTTCGCATTGCTGGGTCTGGCGGCACTCCGAACCGCGGGTGAAGTGGGTAACCGACCGATCTGTCCTCCACCGTCGAAGCGCACGATCGACCAGTCGTCGAAGCCTGTTAGTAGATTGGGTTGTTGAAAGTTTACCTCCTGTAACTGGACATCGTCACCGCCGCGGAGGGTCTCACTTTTACGATTCGCACCATCAACGATAAAACTTCCTCCGATGACTAAATCGTCCCTATTCGGAGCAGTATCTAACACCCCGTTTCGCCCCGGGCCGATACAAATCCCATCTCGATTGAGGTCGGCTTGGACCGTGCCGGGAGTTAACGCTCGGTTGCAAGACCAATCGGTAGCTGGATAAGCCAGCACGCGATAATAGTCGTTTGGATTGGCTCGCCCTGCCGCATTCTGCTGCAGGGTATTCCATAAGGTAAGATGCCCTTCTGGATCGCTGATCCCTACGCTTTCGACGAGTGCCGTTTCGTCTAATGTTGGCAACTGGAGTCGCGAATAGTCAAAGTTACGGAGAATCGTATTCCCGCTTTGGGTGAGTAGGCCGATGGTTTGGAAGCCGTAGTTCATGACGCTCAAAAAATTCGGCTTGAAATTCACCTCATTGCCACCGCCGTGATGAAGACCTAGGTTATGCCCGAGTTCGTGCATAAAGGTGCCTGCCTTTTGCAACGAGGTACCTCCAAACACGGGCCATCCACCCAGAGAAACAAGGAAATCGTGGGCGAGAATGCCTCTCGATAGGCCGCTCGTGCTACCCAGTCCGCCTAATTTGCCGCAGAAGCAGACATAGTGAAACACTGGCCCGCGTTTGGCAGGATTAAAAAAGGTGTTTTTGATATGATCGGTGTCGGTCCAATTATATTTGAAGTCTACTTGGGTTCCAATCGTTTCCTGATAGGGCAATGCCCCGGATTTCGAAAGCGCCGCCCAAGTGGCACCCGTCACCGGATTCATGACGCTGTCCGGCCCGAGGTCAACGTGGAGGTGTACGCCCGTTGTGCCATCCAGATTTGCGAGCGGAGCATTCTCAAATGAATCGGAGATAATTTGTAAATCACGGAGGTCTGGCTTCAGCCCCGCCCGATCCATCCAATCGGCGTGAATAAACAAATCTTTATGAAGCGGGTCCGCTCCCATGGACGGTAGGTCAATGAACACACCGTCAATGGTAACCCCATCGCGCTCCCATTCGTCCGGTAGACCGTCTCCATCCGTATCATTCGTCAATTTTGCAATGTTATTCAGGTTCGTCACCGTTCCGTCGAAGGATCGGGAAAAATTGCCACCCACATAAATGTCACCTCCGTTGATCGCAAAAGCATTCGCAACGCCTTGTCCCCCAAATCCTATCCCCCCCAACCCTTTGTTGGGCAATTCCGACCAAGTATTGTTGGTGAGGCTGAATCGGGCCATCCCGCGCAGCAGGGTCTTCTGGTCGGCGGTTTGAGTGAAGTCGCCACTTACGTAAAGGTCCGTTCCAAACACGGCGAGTGAGGACACGTTACCCGCAAGCCCATTGTTCGGTAAGGCCAACCACGCGTTGCTGGTGAGGCTCAACCGGGCAATGCCAGGCAGTCTCACCGTTCCGTCGCGGGTCTTGTTGATCCCGCCACCCACGTAGAGATCACTTCCATTCAAAGCAAAAGCTTGAGTAATACCATCCAACCCTAGGTTCGGGAGCGCCGACCAGGTATTGCCGACGGTACTAAATTTGGCGACGCCCCCTAAAAATATTTCCGGATTCCGATCATAAGTTTGGGTAAAACCGCCGCCCACGTACAGGTCACTCCCCCTGAACGCCAGGGCCAACACCGGGCCGCCAAATAGCCCACCCCCGGTATTCCCCAGTCCCGGGTCCGGAAGACCAAACCAGGCTCCGCCGCTGTACCGAGCCATATAGTTCAGGTATCTCCTTTTCGTGGTAGGCGGCGGCAGTCTGCAGTCACCCGTACAACCGAATCGGCCACCGACGTAGAGGTCGCCTCCGATCACCGCGAGCGCATTCACGCCGCCATCCAATCCTTGCTGCGAGAGAGTAGACCAAGCATTGCCCGTGGTACTGAGCTTGGCGATATTACCTAAGTTCAGTATCGTTTTGTCGTCGGTAGCGGCGAAATCGCCGCCGACATAGAGGTCAGTCCCCATGGCCGCAAGGGCGCGCACGATGCCATCTAATCCCTGGTTGGGCAGAGCGACCCAAGAATTGCGATTGGGGTTGAACTGGGCAATGTTGTTGAGATTTTTCACCGAACCGTCCGCCGTCCCACTGAAACGACCGCCGACGTAGAGGTTCCCTCCGACAAAAACGGTGGCGAGGACCGGCCCATTCAACCCGTTGTTCGTCAACGGCACCCAAAAAAGAGGAGGTGTCTGCGATAGGATTGGCGGCGCGCTAAGAGCTGGAGCGAGAGTCCCTTGCACCGCGAAAAATGCAGCCAGAAAAATCCAGCGAGCAAAGTCTTCGACTCGTGGAAGCGTGAAACGGAGGGAGAATGGACGTATGTTTTGCATATTTTTCCAATCGGGCTTTCTGCACGTTTCTTGTCCCAAAGCATCGTATCAATACTCCCCAAAGCTACCATTGGCTAGCTTTCTTCGGGTTCGCGATCTGGAATCAATGGGTGAGACCCCAGAATCACCGGTGCGATCAACGAAACGGTTGAACGGTGTCGGACATTGCGATCGCCGAAAATCACGGCGCGAGTGTGAGGCGAAAAAACACGTTCTGAGTCGCATTCAACGGAATTGATAACTTCAAGGGCGTACCCGAGATCGCGTTTGTCCGAATCGGCTGCCAAGTGATGAAATCGTGAGATTCCTGTAAAATGATTGAACCGTTTGTTGGCGTAATCAAGCTCATCACCAAATTCCCACCCGCAATCGTCAACCCTCCCGCGCTCAGGTTAAACCGCAATGGGACGGGTGCGTTCGTCGAGATTCCCTGAAAGCAAAAAGAAAGGGACAGGCGCTGAAAGCAAAAAGAAAGGGACAGGCGACTTTTAAAAGGTTAATAGTCAATATAATTATCCTGTGGTATTATGATGTGAAACCTTTTGTTGATCGCCTGTCCCTTGTCACACAAGTTAACTGTAGGTGCTCTCAAATAGTATGCAATTACTTATGCAACGATTGATAGGGCACACGGATCCTTCGGACTTCCACCGGGCTTGTTCAACCAAGGGTGTAGTTGCTGGCTCCGCAGCAATACACCCTTTAATGTTCGGCGATTTCACGCGGACTTGCCGTTGGAAGTGTGCGAGCGCTCGACCGTAATGCGACTAATGAGTAGTCCCGAAAGTATGTCATGGGTGTCATCGTCAGCGAAAACAATCACACGCCCACCGGCTGGCGAGACAGCAACGTGATCAACGGTCGGCACACGCAACTGCCCGCCATCGGCCAAATGGATGGTGAAGGGAATAAATGTCACTGCGTGAACCAGCTTTCGAATGTCGGCATTCATACAACGAAACCGACCCTACTCCAGTCCACTTCGGGAGGCAAGAGAGGACGACATCGCCGAACGTAAAGCTCAGTGACTGGCCGCAGATAATCTCACGGCACCGAATCGAAACGGGCTCCCGAACTGAGACGCCCCGGCCAGTTCACTGGAGCGCTGGGTTCGGCCTTCCGATGGTGAAAGAGTTCTGGGGGTATCATCCCGCTCATGCGGCAACCTCGCAATAAGCTGCACATGATCGCGGCTCCGGAACCGGACAATCTGCCAGATGTAGGCCCTCAATGTGAAACTCAATGGCGTCGTGCATTTCGGCCTCGATTTCATCCACTGTATGTCCGGTGGCGATGCAACCAGGCAGATCCGGGGAGTAGGCGGAGAATCCGGTGGCGGACTCCTCAACGATGATAAGATAACGGCTCATTTCAGTCCTGACTGTTTAAGTATGCTGTTCAGGGTGCCGGGCGCAAGGTCATCGCCCGGTTTGCCGGCTACGGTGACTACGCCGCGCTTGGTGGCGTGTTTGAATTGCCGGTGGCTTCCCCGGGTGCGGTCCAGAAACCAACCGTCGGATTCAATCAGTCGGATGATTTCTCGAGCCTTGCCGGTTTGAAAGTGGCCTTCCCAAAAAGCGACGTCAACCGCCTAGCAGGAGCATCGAAGCGGCCTAACGGACAAAAGCTGAGCCACGCCGCTGGCGTGACATCCGCCAACCGGAAATCCGAAGCGGAAACGGACAGGCGTAACCGGCGTTGGCTCCAGCGCTGTTAGGTGCCTGCAATGAACGCATCAACGCTCACTGCCGCTTGTCGAAGAACTCCAGCCAATGTCCCCACCTTCAATTCCCGATGTAGCGGTACCACGCAGCCTCGACCATCCGCGTGCCGAAGTATCACGTGACTCCCACGTTGCCGAACCTGTCGAAATCCCGTGCGAGACAACGCTCGAACCGCGTCGGGTCCTGAAACTCTGGGAAGCTTAGGCATGGCTCGCGATGTCAAATGTCGTCAGCAGCGATGTGCCCGTGCTTTCAGTCGGAAATTCTTCCAGATAAAGTTCTGTCGCGTCTCGCAAATTCGTCACTGCCTCATCAATAGTCTCGCCTTGCGTCGTCGATCCAGTCTCGGGATTGAACGCTACGTAGCCTCCTTCAGACGAAGGGGTGAGGACAGCCGTCAAAGTCATAGTTCAAACGTCTGCTCCAGAATTCCCCCCGTGTCAACCATCGCGCAGAGGCACCTAACGATCAGCTCAGGGACTGGCCGCGAAAGAGGCTGTGGCCCCGAATCGAAACGGCCGATCCAAACTGGAACGTCCCGGCTAGTTCACTGGAGCGATTCGGTTAGGCGTGGCGGTTACTTCGGAGAAGCGATTTGGGTTGCTGGTCTTGTGATCGGAATGGTGTGGTCATTGGGGGGAATTTGTAGGCTGAGCGGCGCATGAAAAATACCGTTTATGGTTTTTCTTCCAAATTCAAAATATACGTGCCATCGCCTCACACCTCCCACCGGGCTTGTTCAACCAAGGGCGTAGTTGCTGGCTCCGCTTCGCTCCGCAGCAATACACCCTTTAACGTTAGGCGTTTCGTTCCGATTGGAGAAAAGCCCCGAGCCGCTGTAGCAACCTCTCGTGACGCTCGGACGAAATGGAACCGAGAATGCCGAGAAGTCGGTCGGCGGGGAGAACG
>JAYVTS010000337.1:0-8806 GCA_043788645.1 Verrucomicrobiota bacterium | reverse complement strand
TCATTGATCAATCCGATGAAGCCTATACCGAACTCCCTTCCTGAAAACAATTCGCTGCTGGCTTTTGGGGCACATCCCGACGACTTGGAATTTGCCTGTGGTGGTATCCTAGTCCAAGAGGCGCGACTTGGGCGTACGGTACATTTGGTGGTCTGTTCACGCGGTGAGGCCGGAACTCACGGTACCCCGTGCCAACGAGTGGCCGAGGCGGAACGGGCCGCCGCACTGCTCGGAGCCACGGTGGAGTTCATTGAACTGGATGGCGACGCCCATCTAGAGATTCGCAACGTCCACGCCCTTCAGCTCGCCGCGATCCTTCGACGCGTTCGACCCAGCATGGTGTTGGCGCCGAGTTTGGTGGAAAACCAACATCCCGATCATTGGCGCCTCGGTCAATTGATCCGCGATGCCGCCCGATTGGCCCGCTACGGCGGGCTAGCGGAACTTCGGTCACTGAGCCCGCACTCGATTCATCAATTACTCTATTATGCCGTGACTCCAGAGGCTGAACCCAGGGAGCTCACGCCTGTGCTGATTGACGTCTCCGCCCCCGAGACGATGGCCACCTGGATCGCGGCGATGGAGGCCCATGTTTCGCAGGTTTCGGCCCGGAACTATCCCGAATGTCAACTCGCCCGCGCCCGCCTGAACGGGTTGCGGGCAGGCGTCGGTCACGCCATCGCACTCTTTCCCAACGATCCCCTCGTGCTCGACTCGCTCACCGTTTTCGGCCGAGGACCGCATTCCTATTAAACCCAATTCACCTTCAAGATGCGCCTCTTTCGCTGGTTCCTTTTGATCCTGGCTTCGTTCCTCGCTGGTTCCAGATCCTATGACTCGTTCACGCCTCGTCCGCCTCAGAAACTCCGGCGTGTCATCGTCTCCGCGTGAGCGCGAATTATAATACTATGCCGCCCAACGCCCCTCTGAAGATCGGGATCACCTGTTATCCGTCGGTGGGCGGGAGCGGCGTCTTAGCTTCAGCCCTGGGAGTCAATCTCGCCCAGCGAGGTCATGAAATCCATTTTATCAGTTACGAGCGCCCCTTCCGTTTACCGCCTCACGCCCCACGGCTCCATTTTCATCCGGTGATCATCAATGATTACAATCTATTTAAATATCCGGATTATACGTTACCGCTCTCGGTCAAAATGGCGGAGGTCAGCAGGGACCATCATTTAGACGTGCTTCACGTCCATTACGCCGTGCCCCACGCCACCGCCGCGATCCTGGCGCGCTCCATGTTACCGCCCGAGCAACAACCCCGCGTAGTCACGACGCTTCACGGAACGGACACCACCCTGCTCGGTCTCGATCCGGGTTATGGGCCCGCCATCCGACACGCGTTAAATTGTTCCGACGCCGTGACGGCGGTCTCCGCCTTCCTCAAACGAGAAAGCCAACGATTGCTCGAATTCGCCGGTCCGGTCGAGGTGGTCCACAATTTCTTTGAGCCGGGTTTGCCCCCACGGACTCGCTCCCAAGTACGTCAGGAGTTGGGATTGGCGAAGGACGAGATTCTGTTGCTTCATTCCTCCAACCTTCGACCCCTAAAACGCATTGATCTGTTGCTCGAAACGGTGGCTCGGATTCGACCTGAAAATGCATTCAAACTCCTTATCTTGGCCGGCGGCTCTTTTGCACCGTTTGCTGAGAAAGTGAGCCAATTGGGGTTGGAGCACCGGATTGTGGTGCGGGAAAATATGCCTGCCATGGAAGACTATCTCCAAGCTGCTGATATTAATTTAGTAACGTCTGATACCGAGAGTTTTTGCCTGAGTATTTTGGAAGCCATGTGCTTTGGGTGCCCAAGCGTCGCCACGCGGGTTGGGGGTATTCCAGAAGTCATTGAAGATCAGGTCAGTGGCCTGCTGGTCCCGCCCCAGGGTGTCGAGGCGCTGACTCAGGCGGTGGAAGGTCTCATTCGTGATCCCGCACGTCGGGCTAAACTGGGCCATGCGGCACAGGTTCGGGCGCGTGAAAGATTCTCGGCCGAGGTGATTGTATCGCGGTACGAAAGCCTTTATCGCCAGGTCTGCGCCGGTCCATCATTCAATGGCCCAACTCGCCCTCAGCCCCGACGGTAGGCGGAAGTCAATCGTCCATGAAAAAGCCCTCGAATCGATTCTTCGGCATCGCCGGACTGCTGGCGCTGCTCTGGATCGGTTTCGTCGTGGGGCCCAGCGGGTTCGCTAAAACGCCGGGCCGGAGGGCCGCGCCGGGCGCTCGAGGGACCGCAGTCGATCCCGCGGCGGACCTGTTTAGTAGCGATCAGGTTCCCCTGCTCGAAATTGAAATTCCTGAAGCAGGCCTGGACCTTTTGACCCGGCCGGCGTGGCTCGCTTAACCCGCTGGAAAGCCCGCGTCGAATACGGACGTCCGGTGGCGGACGAGGCGTCCCAGCCGGGCGATCCGCCAGTGCTCCATCTCCGCGCCGACCAAGAAAACTGCGTGGGGGTTTGGACTACGAAGGTGTTTTTGGAACCCAGCCTCTATCGCTTTGAGGGCCGGGCCAATCATGGGCTTAGAAGGGTCGATTGCTCAATTTCGTTCCGCTCTCCTACCGCTGGGGGCAAGAATTCTGCGGCCGCGCTCCGCTCCTCGGCTCAGTGCGACCAAGTTTGCGTTTGACCAACACCCTCTTTATCCGCTGAATTGTCGGCTCCTATGAATCGCCGCGAATTCCTGACTGCCACGTCCGTCACCGCCTCGGCCGTCCTCATCGGAGGGTGTGCTTCCGGCACCGGGGACGTGTTGACCGCCAACCATTCCAGCGCCGCGGGCGCCGCCCGATCCGGCTCCGCTTCGGGCGCCCCAGACTCCCATATGTACGAACTCCGCATCTACTCCGTCAACCCGGGCAAAGCTGACGCGCTTCACAATCGCTTCCGCACCGCCACCCTGCGACTCTTCAAACGTCATGGCGTTGATAGTATGGGTTATTGGATGCCTACGGATACAGCGGATCAACGCCTCCATTTTCTGCTGCGCTATCCTAATCGAGCGGCTCGGGAAGCTTCTTGGAAGGCATTCATGGCCGACCCAGAATGGCAAGCAGCTCACAAAGCCAGCGAAGCGGCCGGCCCGATCCTGGCGAAGCCGCCGGAAAATTTCTATCTTCAGACGACCGACTATTCGCCCGCGGTCCGAACTGGAAATATCTCCAAAGGCGGGGTTTGGGAACTCCGCACGTATACGGCCGGCCCGGGTCGGCTCATGCATCTCGATGCCCGTTTCCGCGATCACACGATTGGGCTCTTTGCGAAACATGGCATGGGCAATTGGGCCTACCTGCATCGCCTTGCCGACCAAGCCGGCGCCGAAGTTACGCTCCAGTATTTTCTCTATCATGCGTCTCAGGCAGCGGCCAAAGCGAGTTTTGACGCCTTCCGCCTCGACCCCGCTTGGGACGCCGCCCGCAAAGCGAGCGAGGCCGCGGCGGGTGGGTCTTTAACCATCACGGACGGCGTGAAATCCACGTTCCTCAAGCCGACGGATTATTCACCCACCGTCTAACATGCCGGGTAGCGGGCAAAATTCCCTTCCTCATGCTGCTCGTACCCACGCAGGTCGGCCCTAGCAAAATCCACGGAACCGGTTTGTTGCTGCTAGAACCGGTCCCGTGCGGTCGGCCCGTGTGGTGCTTTCAACCCGGCTTTGATCAGTCCTTTGCGCCCGCCGAATTTGCTGCCTTGCCGCCCTTGGCCCGGGAGTTCCTTGCGCACTACGCCTACCTTCAGATGCAGGACGGGCATCGCGTTCTCAATGGCGACCATGCCCGCTTCATGAATCACAGTGAATCCCCCAACACCGGCGCGCCCCCTCCCGATCATGCCACCACCTCCATCCCGGAAACCTTTGTTACCGTGGCTTTGGTAGACCTTCCCGCCGGGGTCGAACTCACCTGCGACTACCGCACGTTTGACGGCGATTTTGCCCGAAAATTTGGCCTTTGATCGCAGCGGTGCGGTCGCTGCTTCGTTGCCCGTCAGAATTGCTGAGCCGAATCGTTCCCGCCAAGGTGGCGTCACTAGACCGCTTTTAATGCCCGTTACAGATCGTATCGTTTTTTGCACCCGCGGAAGCGCTTTGGCGTTAGCTCAGACCTATGCGGTAGTCGCGGACTGTCGGGTCCTCTTTCCCAAGCTTGATTTCCATGTCGAAATCATCAAGACCACGGGCGACCAACTCCAACACGCCGCCCTGGCGCAACGAGCCGATGATGAGCAGGCGTTACCCAAAGGTTTGTTCACGAAAGAACTCGAAGTCGCTTTGTTGGAAGGCACAGCCGACATCGCCGTCCATAGCCTCAAAGATCTGCCCACGGAACTTCCTGCCGGACTGATGGTAGCGGCCACGCCGCCGCGGGCCGACGTCCGCGACGTCTTGCTGTATCGGGACCGCGCCCATGCCAACAAGAGTCAAAAGGCGGCCGCGCCCGCCGAATGGAGTCCGGGCTCGAAAGCTCGTTGGGGCGGAACCCCTGGATTGAAACTGGCTGGGCTCCCCGAAGGAGGCTGTGTGGCGACCAGTTCCACCCGTCGAGCCACCCAGGTTCAAAAACTGCGACCGGACCTCACCATCATCCCGATTCGCGGTAATGTCGGTACTCGCCTACAAAAACTGGCGGACGATTCCAGGTTTGATGCGACCCTACTGGCCGCGGCCGGCCTGGGGCGACTCGGTTTGTTTATCGCGCCCAAATCCCGCCTCACTCTTGATCCTCGGCTCCCAACCTCTCACCGCTTCGTTGCGCCGCCGGACGGATTGCTGGCCACTTCATTGGATGAAGGCGCGTTTCTGCCCGCGGTAGGCCAGGGAGCGGTCGCTCTAGAAACCCAGGAAGAAGCTCGACCCATGGTGCGTGAACTCTGCCTCGCTCTGAACCATGTGAATACGTTTTCGGCCATCACCGCCGAGCGAGCTTTTTTGAAAGCGATGGGTGGAGGCTGCCAAAGTCCGATGGGCGCGTATGCGCGAGTGGTGGGGCACCAACTTTGGTTACGGGCGGGTTCGTTCGCCCATCCTGCAGCGGCATTTGCTGAAGGGCGATTACCCGTCGCGCAGGCGGTGGCCCTGGGTCAACGACTCGCTGCGGAACTCCGTTAGCCGCAACGGAGCCCGGAGGTTTGAGGTTGGAATAGCCGCAAAGGAACGCAGCGGACGCAAAAGTGGGGCGAAGGAAAGGACGGGCGCTTTTCTTTCGCGTTCTTTGCGTTCTTTCGTGGCGATTCATCTGCAAGCGGAGGAGTCAGTCACTTAGCTCGCCCTAAATCCTCCAGACATCGAACCACCAACGCGGTCCAACCCGTCTGATGATCCGCCCCCAAACCGCGGCCGGTTTCGGCATTAAAATATTCGTGAAATAAAACCAAATCCTTCCAGTGCGGATCGGAAGCATATCGGGGGTCGTTCCCCTGGCACGGGCGTCGGCCTTGGGCGTCCGGAAGGAAAAGACTTGCTAGTCGGCGTTGCAAATCGCGGGCGATTTCCTGCAAGGTCGCCTCCTTGCCAGATCCGTGCGGATATTCGACGGTGAAGGAATCACCATAAAAATGGTGATACCGCTCCAGGGCTTCAATGAGCAGGTAATTCACCGGAAACCAGATCGGTCCGCGCCAGTTTGAATTGCCCCCGAAAAGCCACGTATTCGATTCACCGGGCTCATAGTCCACCCGGTACTCCACTCCTTCTAACGAGACCACAAATGGACGGGCGTGATGGTATTTTGAAACGCTGCGCAATCCGTACGCGGAGAGGAATTCCAATTCGTCACCGAGGTAACGCAAAACGCTCTGAAGGCGCATCCGGGTCGGAATCGCGAGCAACAATTTTGCCTGAGAATTGGAACGGCCCAAGGCAATGCCCCGCGTCAAAGCATGTTTATGTTCTATAAACCATTGCAATCGTTTTTGAAAACCCGGGAGCCGGGCGAGCTCGACTTCATCCAACACCTCCACCGCAATCAATGGCAGCAGACCTACCATGGAGCGGGTTTTGAGTCGCAGAGTTTGTCCGCCCGCTTCGAGTTGGTCATAGTAAAAGCCATCTTCCTCATCCCATAAACCCGTGCCGCCCGCAGTATTCATGGCCTCCGCGATCTGGACAAAGTGTTCTAGAAACTTACTGGCCATATCTTCGTAGGCCTTCCGGATGTGATCTCCGTCCCGAGCCAATTCCAACGCAATGGCCAACATCGTCGAACAATAAAAAGCCATCCACGCGGTGCCGTCCGCCTGATTCAACGAACCGCCGCCCGGCAATGGTTTCGAACGATCAAACACCCCGATATTGTCTAAGCCCAGGAAGCCACCGGAAAATAGGTTTTTGCCCGAAGCATCCTTGCGATTGACCCACCAGGTGAAATTCAAAAGTAATTTCTGGAACACGCTTTCCAGGAATTCGCGATCCCGCCCACCTTTCGGTCCGGTAAGCTTATACACGCGCCAGGCCGCCCAGGCATGCACGGGTGGGTTGACATCTCCAAAAGCAAATTCGTAAGCGGGCATCTGACCGTTAGGATGCAGATACCATTCTCGTAAAAATAGACCGAGCTGCTGCTTGGCAAAGGTGCCGTCGATCCGCGCAAAGGGCAGCATATGAAACGCCAGATCCCAGGCGGCAAACCAAGGGTATTCCCACTTATCGGGCATCGAAAAGACGTCCCGCGCGTAGAGGTGACGCCACTCGGAATTTCGTCCATCACGCCGGGACCGCGGCGGCTCCGGCTGGCACGGATCACCCTTCAGCCAATCGTCGACGATATAATGATAAAATTGTTTGGACCACAAGAGGCCCGCGTAACCCTGTCGAATCACCGCCCGAGCCGTCTCGTCCACCCCGGGCGGGACCCGAGCGGCATAAAACTCATCGGCTTCCGCAATCAACCGAGCGAAAATGGCATTGAATTTGGTGGGGGCGCCGGTGAGGCGTGAGGTGGGTGCCTCGGCCCCGCCGAGTTGATCCGCGACCACTAAGCGGATGCGAACGCTTCGGCTCTCGCCCGGAGCGAGCTTCAGGAGATAGTGAGCCGCGGCCTTCGTCCCCGTTTGGGCTGGGTTGACCGCGTCCAAGCGCCCGTGCACCACGCGTTCATGGAAGGCATCCTTCACATACGGCTGAGGATTCGGGACACCCCAAAGCCGCTGCCCATTGGAATCATTTTCGGTAAAGAAAATAGGGACGCTCTCGCGATCAGGAGAAGGTCCGAACTCCAGGCAAAACTCACCCAACGTTTCGTGGGTGGCACGGACCCGATCCGGGGCCGTGAGGTCCAAGCGCGGCTTCACCCGACAGCCTTCATGAGGCGTTCCCCAGCTCCAAACATTGCGAAACCACAACGTTGGCAAAAGATGCAAGGTCGCAGGATCTGGACCCCGATTCGCCACCGTAATCCGGATTAAAAGATCGTCCGGCGACTGTTTGGCGTACTCGGCGGTGACATCGAAGTACCGGCCCTCGTTAAAAACCCCGGTGTCGCGCAATTCAAACTCCGGTTTGTTTTTACCCGCCGCCGCGTTTTCGGCCAGAAGCCGTGCATAAGGGAATTCTGCTTGTGGGTATTTGTACAGAGCTTTGGCGTAGGTGTGGGTGGGCGTTGAATCGAGGTAAAACCACTCCTCTTTGGCGTCTTCGCCATGATTGCCCTCGGAACCGGTCAAGCCGAACAATCGTTCCTTCAAAAACGGATCACGTCCGTTCCAGAGCGCCAAGGCGAAGCAAAGGCGCCCCTCTCGATCGCTGAAACCGAGCAAGCCATCCTCGCCCCAGCGATAGGCTCGGCTCCTGGCTTGCTCGTGCGGGAAGTAATCCCAGCAGGTGCCAGCCTCCGAATAGTCCTCTCGGACGGTCGCCCATTGGCGCTCGGCGAGGTACGGTCCCCAGCGTTTCCAGTTGGCGGACCGCTCGGTATCGGCGGTAAGACGCCGACCCTCGGCGGTTTCGGCGCTACGCCGGAGCAGAAGGGTGTTGCTGGGTTCAGTATCTGGAGGCATCCCCCTGTGGTACTGCTTGGGAGGCCGAAGAGCAACGCCAGACCGCTGCCCTGAACCAGTTGCTCCGCCGTGGCTTCGGGAAGAAGATCCCCAAGATCCCCAAGATCCAAAAGGTCGAAATTTGCGCCCTCTTTCTTAGTCCTTGGCCAGACTGACCCGCGCTCCTCACCCTCACTTGCCCGATTTGAACAAACGTAACACATTGATAATAAACACAATAAGACCAAAACGAGTCGGCCATCCGTGAGCTTTGTGAAGTTCGTAAAAATTTGGCTAGAAAGAGCTTGCAAAGGGAACCGATTTTGTGGCAACTTGTCTGTGCAGTTTAGGATAATCCTATGAAAAAAACACTATTAGCATTAGCAATCGCGACGGTCGCCACGCAGGCGTTCGCCGCTACTCAGGTTGAAAACTTCAGCTGGACCGGCGCGACCCTTACGGGCGTGACGACAGCACAAGCGACCGTCCCTGGCTTCGCCGGCGGCGGCGTTTTGAACAGCATCACCCTGGCAATCACCGGCACCTCCGTGTCGGGTTCATTGACGGTGACCAACCTCACCGGACCCCAGATCACCTCTGGAGCTGATTTGATTGGTACGCACATCTTGTCCCTGGGTGGCCATGCTCCGGGTTCGACGACGATCGCACCATTGAACAGCCCCGTCAACAATAGCGCCTTTCCTCAGTTCATTGATCCCGGTCTGGCCGCGACGTTCAACATGCTCCAACTGCTCGGTGCGAATACCACCGGCGCGGTGGTTCCCGGCAGCCCGGCTGACTTCACGGGCGGCACGGTCAACGTGTTGGTCCGT
>JAYVTS010000336.1:0-4369 GCA_043788645.1 Verrucomicrobiota bacterium | reverse complement strand
GAAAAAAGGGCCATCCAATGGGTCTCAGTTCGGAAACAGGCTGGAATTTGGAAGCAAATCCCTTCATTCCCAGGATCAGTTTGTTTCTCGCAGGCAGGTTTGCCGTCTCGTGCGGAGCCCGACACTATGGTGAGCGGTCAATCGTGCGGCCCATACCCCGAGGGTTTTCCGGTCCGTCGCTCCTGGAGAAGGAATGGAAACCAACGACGGATCTGGTAAGGGCGAACTGACCACGCTGCGCAGTCATTTTTCTGAAAATTATGTCTAAAATTCATCTCATCGGTGGAGAAAAGGGCGGGGTGGGCAAGTCCCTGGTCGCTCGTTTGTTGGCCCAATACTGTATTGACCAGCAACTCCCTTTCTGCGGATTGGACACGGATAGTTCGCATGGTTCCCTCGTGCGATACTACGGTGCCTACGCTTCACCCATTACGATCAGTCAGTTTGAAAGCCTCGATACCATCGTGGAAAAGGCGGTTGAATTCCCGACGCACAGGATGCTCGTGGATCTCGCGGCTCAAACCCATGCCCCGCTCGCCAAATGGCTGGAGGAATCCGCGGTGTTGGAAACCACCGCTGAACTCGGTATTACACTTCAATACTGGCAGGTCATGGATGCCGGGAAGGACTCCGTCGACGTGCTGAAGCGTCTCCTCGACCAGTTCGGAACTCGACTCCAACTAGTCCTCGTCCTGAACCAAATCCGCGGTGACGATTTCGGCCTGCTCGAACGGTCCGGTGAGAAAGCCCGGGCCATTTCGCAAATGGCAAAGGTGGTAACGATCAAACGGCTGCACGAAGGGGTCATGGCAAAAATTGACGCGGCCAGTTCCAGTTTTTGGGCAGCCACCCATGCCGGGAAAGAGGTGACGGGCCTGGGACTTTTGGAACGGCAGCGAGCCAAAATCTGGCTCCATCACGTCTACCACCAATTGGGTCAACTCGACGTATAGGGAGAACGAGACTCGAATCACTCCTCCTTCCGACTCAGGTTTCAGAAGGAGAGTGAGAGGAATCCGGCGGGTGGAAATCACACCCCGCGGAAATTAGGAATGTGAATTTTCTCACCGCCTTTGAGCGCCGACTCATGGGCGAGAATTCCGACCATTGTCCAGTTCACGGATTGGTAGAGATCGGGGAAACTCGGACGATTTTCGATAATGGCGGAGATAAATTCATGCGCCAAATGAGGATGACTTCCACCGTGGCCACTCCCTTGTTTGAAACTCAGATGCACGTTTTCCTGCATGTCATAGACACCTTTGGTTGTAAAAGGCCGAATTCCTTCGGGCAATAAGTCCGCAAAGTCTGGGATTTTTACCTTCTCAACATTTTCGCCACCGACGTGCAATACCGGATCGTCGTGCTCGGTGAGTTGCCATTCGAAGGACGTCTTGGAGCCATAGCAATCAAAGCTTTCCCGATATTGGCGGGCCGCATCAAACAGGTAACGAGTCACCTCACCCGCCACATCCTGGTTTCGCACTTTGAAATGAGCCGTTTCGAATGCAAACGGAGAACCGTATTTGGCGATCCGCGCCTCCGCAATCCGTCCCGAACCCAGGCACGATACCGACTCCGCTTCTCCGTTGACAATCCCCAAGCAAGGACTCACGCAGTGGGTAGCATAATGCATCGGTGGTAGACCCTCCCAATAACCCGGCCATCCATCCATGTTTTGCAAGTGGCTACCTCGAACAAATTGGATCCGCCCGAGTTTGCCTGAATCGCGTAACTGTCGGACGTAAAGGTATTCACGACTCCAAACCACCGTCTCCATCATCATATATTTTTTCCCCGATTCCTTGCTGGCTTTGACGATTTCACGGGCCTCTTCCAGGGTGGTACAAGCGGGCACCGTACACGCCACATGCTTGCCCGCTCGCAAGGCGGCAATGGATTGGGATGCGTGGAGGTGAATCGGCGAATTGATATGAACAGCGTCCACCGCGGAATCACGAAGCAGCTCTTCAAAACTTGGATACCGCTTCTCGACGTTGAAGGCCTTGCCCGTGGCGGCCAGCTGATCTGGTGAACGCTGGCAAATGGCGTACATGTTAGCGCTCGGATGACGCTGGTAGATGGGAATAAACTCAGCCCCGAATCCGAGGCCGACAATGGCGATATTGACTTTGCGACTCATGTGGGAAAAGGAATGAACGCACAAACTTTCACTGGCAAGAGTGCCTTGCACAACTCGAAACTCGATTCACTCAATCATTTTGACCTTCGCATGGAGGTGATTCACGCTAGGCTTCGCTCATGTTGGATGCGAAGTTTGAGCGGTTGCGAGAGCTTCTTTTGAGCTACGGCTCGTGCCTAGTTGCCTACTCGGGCGGTGTTGACTCGGTGTTCCTGGCCAAAGTAGCTCACGACGTTTTGGGCTCACGGGCGTTGGCCGCCATCGCCGATTCTCCGAGTTTGCCCCGCCGAGAATTGCGCGAAGCTCTCGAGCTTGGTCTGCAATTCGGATTTCCTGTCCGGGTGATCCAGACGGCCGAGTTTCAAAATGATCGTTACCTCTCTAACCCCACGAACCGGTGTTACTTTTGCAAGCACGCTCTGTTTACCGAAATAACCCCGCTCGCCCTCGCGGAAGGTCTGGCCGTCATTGCCTATGGTGAAAATGCGAGCGACGTCGGCGATCATCGTCCGGGAGCCCAAGCCGCCGGAGAATTCCAGGTGCGCGCTCCTCTGAAAGAAGCGGGGCTGACAAAATCGGATATCCGTGCTTTAAGCGCACGCTTGGGTTTGCCCACCGCGGACAAGCCGCAACTGGCTTGCCTCAGTTCACGTATCCCCACCGGTGAGACCGTGACGCCAGAGAAACTCCGAATGATCGAAGATGCCGAATATTTCCTGCGCGATTTGGGCTTTTTTGACGTCCGGGTTCGACACCATGAAATCGGTCATCAGCCGCGTGTCATCGCCGGTCATCCGAAGAATCCCGTTCAGCACTTGGCTCGGATCGAAGTGGGTGCGAAGGAAATGTCGCGATTGTTCGCTGGCGAGACGTCCGAGCGTGTGTCGGATCACTGCCATCGTCTGGGGTATTCCTACGTCACCCTAGACCTCGCCGGATATCGCCGCGGCAGCACCAATGGGATTGCCAGCAAGACGACGCGGCAGCCGGTCTGGAGTGCTCCGGTAGAATAGGGTCCTCAACCGACAGACCCGTGTGAAAGGAAGCGATCTAGAACTCGCTTCGGCCGAAATGGGATGGCGAGCGGTCTTTGTCGAAATTTCTCTCACACCCTCGGTTGCCCGAGCAGGATTGCCCCACCACCGTCGCCGAGATGTTGGTTGCGTTTTCTGGATTGCTGGCCGGATGGGTCCATGTCCTGACCGGACCCGACCATCTCGCAGCGATCGCACCGCTGGCGGTCAAAGCTCACCGAGGCGCCCTCCTGAGCGGACTGCGGTGGGGGCTGGGACATTCGGCGGGCGTCGGACTCGTGGGCTTGCTGGCGCTTGCATTCCGCGGAACTTTACCCCTGGCATGGCTCAGCAGTTGGGGTGAACAATTCGTCGGCGTACTTCTGGTTGGGCTCGGTTTCTGGGCCTTACGAAAGGCCTCGCAAGTTCAGATTCATACTCACGGGCATGAGCACGATGGGGAGGCTCACAATCACGTCCACTTTCACGATCACGGACATCGTCACCCTGCGTCGGCGGCTGCCCGTCCCCATTCCGCGCACCGACACGCCCACGCGGCCTTTGGCATTGGTACCCTCCACGGACTCGCTGGGAGTTCCCATTTTCTGGGCGTCCTCCCTGCGCTGGGATTTGCCCGCTGGACGGATTCACTCAGTTACCTGTGCGCGTTTGGATGTGGAACGATTATCGCGATGAGTGGATTCGCGGCTATTCTCGGTCAGTTAGCCCAGTGGTTCGCTGCGGATCATCTCAAATTGTATCGAAGTCTAATGTACGCCTGCTCGGTGTTTGCCTTGGGCACAGGTGGTTGGTGGCTTTTGATCGGACCCGTTTAAATCGCCCTAGCCCGGATATTTCACACCCTTCCGTCGCGAGACGCAGCGAGAGCCCGTCGGGTGAGGCGGGAGTTCTGAGGCTCAGACCACCTGACTTCCCGGAATTGCACACAAGTGACAGGAGGATTGAATAGAATTGAATATAGAATGGACAGTAAAAAATATTCACATAATAAAAACACTTGCTATTTATATTGACTGTTTATAAATAAAAATTAAATTAGTCATAAACGGACCGATCCAGGGCAGTTTCAAGAAACCGAAATTAACCCATAGGCTGAAGAAAAGGTTAAAGAAAAATGAATTCTCCGTTCTCGATTCGTTTCATTCCGTGAATGTTCGAGCTGCCGCTGCTGCCAAAATGTGAGGATCCGTCG
>JAYVTS010000335.1:0-22230 GCA_043788645.1 Verrucomicrobiota bacterium | reverse complement strand
CCGCTGCGGCTTCCCAGGCCTCGTTCTTCGCAGCGAGGTCACGGGTAATGTCGATCATTTTTGCGTTGAGCAATGGGCCCCGTCCTGGAGTCTTATAGGTTTCCGGATTTTCTAGGGCCGTCACTAACTCGGCTTGATCTTTTTCCAAGGTCGCGATGTTGTGTTCGAGTTCGGTCACGATTCGCTTTTGTAAGGCGGCGATTTTTCGAGCCTCAGACGACTGTTGTTTCCGATCTTTCTGGGAGAGTGCCGTCGCGGCGCCGGTGGGGGACGCCGGGCGTTCGCCGGGGCGGCTGTTGCCGAGGCCTGCCGTCAGTGCCGCGCGGGCGGAACCGGCTTTGGTCTTTTCTAAGTAATAGTCGTACCCACCCGCGTAGGGAGTGAGTTGCCCCGCATTGACATGGAGGACCTTGGTTGCCAGGGCGCGGATGAAGTAGACGTCGTGACTGATGAATACCAGCGTGCCGGTGTAGGCTTTTAGCGCCGAGATCACGGCGTCAATACTCGCGATGTCCAGGTGAGTGGTGGGCTCGTCCATCAGTAGGAAGTTGGGGGGATCGAGGAGCAATTTCACGAGCGCAAGACGGCTTTTTTCGCCGCCGCTCAGAACGCTGATTTTTTTGAAAACATCATCGTCGCGGAAGAGAAAACTCCCGAGCAATGAACGAACGGAGAGTTCGGTGACCCGCGCCGGAGTGTCGAGGGCTTCGGCGAGGACCGTGCGACCGGCCTGAAGCATTTCCGTGCGGTACTGGGAATAGTAGCCGGCTTTGACTTTGGGCCCGAGATCGCGCAAGCCGTGGCTGGGCGTTAGCACACCGGCGAGAAGTTTAATCAAGGTCGATTTGCCGGCGCCGTTGGGTCCGACGAGCACCACGCGTTGTCCCCGTTCGGCTTCGAACTGGATCCGGTCATAAACGACATGCTGGCCGTAGGCGAAACCTACGTCTCGCAACGTGATCACGCGATGGCCACTCGCTTCGGGTTGAGGGAACGAGAAACTGACGACACTCGCCGCGGCCTCCGGTGCCTCAATTTTCTCCATGCGCTCAATCTGTTTGAGCTTGGATTGGGCTTGAGAGGCCTTGCTGGCCTTGGCGCGGAACCGATCGGCGAACTCTTGCAGGCGGGCAATGTCACGCTGCTGATTTTTGTACGCGGCCAATTGCTGTTCGGCGCGGGCGATTCGTTGGGCGAGGAAGTTGTCGTAGTTTCCGACGTAGCGGTGGAGGCGACTGCTACGAATTTCTAGAATCTGCGTGACGAGTCGATTCAGAAACTCGCGATCATGCGAAATCATAACGATTCCCCCCGGATAGGATTCCAGGTATTCTTGGAACCAGAGGAGCGATTCCAAGTCGAGGTGGTTGGTGGGCTCATCGAGCATCAACAAGTCGGGCTCTTGGGTGAGCAGTCGGGCGAGGTGAGCGCGCATGACCCAGCCGCCGGAGAGTTCGCGGGCGGGGCGATCAAAATCCGAATCCCGAAACGCCAGCCCTTTCAAGATTCGCTTGGCTTTGGCGATCGAGGAGCCATCGGAGCCAGGAAATGAAGTGGTGAGTTCGACGACGGTTTCGTCGCCTGCCGGTGCGCTTTCTTGGGGGAGAAAGCCGACGGTAATCCCGCGTTGGAACGTGATTTCGCCATCGTCAGGCTCCTCCTCTTGGAGAATGAGCTTAAAAAGGGTCGATTTGCCTGCGCCATTGGGGCCCACGAGACCAATGCGGTCCTCGTGATTAATCTGAAGGGTCAGTTCTTCAAACAGAGTTTTGCCACCATACGACTTGGCGACGTTCGAGACGGTCAACATTCGGCGTGTACCCTAGCGGATTATTTGGCACCGCTAATAAATAACGTTGACCTGGTGACGCTGCGATTTTCGCCCGGGGTGGGGGCTCAATGGAGGCGAATATCCGAGGGAAGGGGTTCGAATGAGCCACAAATCTCCGAGCGCGAATTCGGGGGAAGTGGCGGCAGTTATTGGTCCGTCCACCCCCTTTCGGCCGATCGCGGAGGTGTTGGGGCGACCCTTGGCAGACTCCCCACTAAAGTGTGAATGTGGCTTGCTACCAGGGGCGAATTCCGGACACCCTCTTTGAGTTGGAACGAATCCCGAAGTTACCGGTCCAACGTTGCGCCAGTCATGACCACCGAAGAATCGATTGCTCAGTTTCGCACCGCCTACGCCACCGCCCGTGCCGAGATCGGCCAGGTGATGGTGGGCCAAGATGCCATCGTTGAGGGAGCACTCTTAGCCATCTTTGGTGGCGGCCACGTTTTGCTCGAAGGCGTGCCCGGGCTTGGTAAAACCCTGCTCGTTCGCACGTTGGGCGAAGTCTTGGACCTGAGTTTCAATCGGGTGCAATTCACTCCGGACCTCATGCCTGCCGACATCTTAGGCACCAACTTGGTCATGGAAACGCCCGGTGGCAGGCGCGAGTTTCAGTTCCAACAAGGCCCTATCTTCGCTCATATCGTGCTGGCCGACGAAATCAATCGAGCGACGCCCAAGACGCAGTCCGCGATGTTAGAGGCGATGCAAGAACGGCAGGTCACCGCCGGAGGAGCGATCCGACCCTTGCCCGCGCCGTTTTTTGTGTTGGCCACGCAAAACCCCATTGACCAGGAAGGGACGTACCCCTTGCCGGAAGCGCAGTTGGATCGCTTTTTCTTCAAACTTTTGGTCGGTTACCCCAGCCGGGCCGAGTTGACGGAGGTTTTGAATCGGACGACGGAGGGCGAAAAAGTGGTGCCGAAGAAGGTGATTAATGCGTCGGAGCTGTTGCTTTTGCAAAGGCTGGTGCGCCAGGTCCCCATCGCGACTCATGTGAAAGATTACGCGGTGCGTTTGGTGTTGGCCACGCACCCGAAGACGGACACGGCGGCCCCGATTACCAATCAATTCCTCCGGTTTGGGAGCAGCCCGCGGGCGGCTCAGGTGCTCACGTTGGCCGGCAAGGTGCGGGCACTGACTCAAGGACGCTTTAATGTGAGTTTTGAAGACATCGCTGCGGTCGCACTTCCCGCATTTCGACATCGTTTGATTCTGAATTTCGAAGCCGAAGCGGAGGGGATTACGACCGATCAAATCATTGAGCAGATTTTGCGGGATGTGCCGAAAGACGCCGGTTTGGTCAACGCGTAGCCGGAACTCTGAGTCCCTCCCATGAGTGATCTGTTGACCCCGGATCTACTTCGGCGCCTGGAGCAACTCCAATTGCTCGCGGCGCGCCGGGCGAAGAGTTCTCTGAAGGGTGAACGCCGAAGTCGTGCCCGGGGCTTGAGTGTCGAGTTTGCGGATCATCGGAATTATGTTTCCGGTGACGATCTGCGATACCTTGATTGGAATCTCTACGGCCGATTGGATCGCCTTTTTCTCAAATTATATGAGGAAGAACGCGAACTCCCCGTGCGCATATTTTTAGATGCCAGTGCGAGCATGGTATTTGGGACGCCGACGAAGTTCATTTTCGCTCGGCAACTCGCGGCCGCTCTTGGCTACGTGGCGTTGTGCGGCTTTGATCGGGTGAGCCTCAATATATTTCCTGATCCAACCGGACCGGAGCCCGGACGTGAGCTGGCTGTTCGAGGAGCTCTGAGGTCCGTGCGGAGCAAGAAATCTTCGGTGCAGTTTTTTCAGAACTTGGCCTCGCTTACGGCGGGCGGCGTGGCCGATTTTAATGCCTCCCTCAAGCGAGGCGCACTCGAAGCCCGGCAATCGGGAGTGGCGATCGTGCTGAGTGATTTTCTGGATCCGGCGGGTTATGAGTCGGGGATTACGGCTCTCGTCGGGCGCGGATTTCAGGTCCATGCCGTGCAGATTCTCGCACCCGAAGAACTCAATCCGACGGCCTTTGGCGACTTGCGCCTCATTGATTCTGAGACGGGGATCGTGCAGGAGGTCACTTTTGGAAAGTTTCGGCTTCAAGCCTATCAACAAAGCGTGGCTAACTTCGTGCAACGTTTGCGAGAACATTGCCAAAGTCGGGGTGTGAGATTTTTCAGCGTGAGTTCCGCGACGGATCTGGGGGTTCTGCTGTTGAAACAATTGCGAGCACAGGAAATTTGGGCATGAGACGACGTAATTTTATACAATGGACCGCCGCGGGTTTGGCCGCGGGCGCACTGCCGACTCTCGTGAGCTTGGGTGCCAGCGAGGATTCGCGGGTGCAATTGCCGTTTGAAAACGGGGACCGATCCTTGGCGAGCTATCCTCAAAAGCGACCTTTGATTCGGCTGACCTCGCGTCCACCCCAACTGGAGACCCCCTTCGCCGTGTTCAATGAAGGGGTGCTCACCCCGAACGATGCGTTTTTCGTCCGGTATCATTTGGGCGGCGCGCCGCCCGCTCGTTTGTTGCTCGAACCCGACCGATTCCGGCTCGCGGTGAAGGGGCAGGTTGAACATCCGCTCGATTTAAGCCTGGCCGAACTAAAGACGGGTTTCCCACCGGCTGAGGTGGTGGCCGTGAACCAGTGTTCTGGGAACAGTCGCGGTTTTTTTCAACCTCGAGTGCCCGGTGGCCAATTGGGGCATGGCGCCATGGGTTGCGCTCGGTGGCGTGGGGTCAAACTTGCTGACGTGTTGCGACGTGCTGGCTTGGTGACGGGAGTCAAACAGGTGCTCTTGAATGGGCTCGACGTGCCCCCGGTGGCGGGGGTGCCGGACTTCATTAAGGCCTTAGAATTGGACCAAGCCTTAGACCCTGAAGTCCTGCTGGCCTGGGAAATGAATGGCGAACCGTTGCCCTGGTTGAATGGTTTTCCGTTGCGGCTGGTGATGCCGGGCTATTACGGGACCTATTGGATCAAACATCTCCATGAAATCAACGTCGTGAACGAGTCCTTCAAGGGCTTTTGGATGGACCCGGCTTATCGCATTCCGGACGATCCGTGTGCTCATGTGGCTCCCGGAACGAGCCCGACCCATACGGTTCCCATTACCCGGTTTAATGTTCGCTCATTCCTGACCAGTGTTGTTGCGGGTGCCGAGCTTTCGGGCGGCGCGGAGCATCACTTGCGGGGCATTGCGTTTGATGGCGGAAGCGGGATTCGAGAAGTGCTCATTTCCGATGATGTGGGTCGAAGTTGGCGGGCGGCTGAGCTGGGTCGTGACGTCGGGAAATTTGCGTTTCGAGAATGGACGTTGGGCTGGAGGCCACCGGCGAAAGGTCGGTGTTCATTGCTCGTTCGCGCGACTAATACCCTCGGCCAATCTCAACCCCTAGAGCCACTTTGGAATCCCGCGGGCTATATGCGAAACGTGGTGGAGCGCGTCGCGCTTCAAATCGTATAATTTTATGTCATTTCCTCGAATGCCAGGCGGCCGGTTTTTGAAAGCGGTCTGCGGTTTGATCTGGGCCCTGGCCGGGTCCCCAGCGGGCGAGCCGACTCCGGGAACGCCGCCGATCGAGTGGAAATTGCCCATCGAACGAGTCCCGTTGAAGTCGGGGCCTGGTCAGGCAGCCGTCACGGGGCAATGTGCCGTGTGTCATTCGCTCGATTACCTGACGACGCAACCGCTCCTTTCGCGGGCGGCTTGGCAGTCGATTGTGGAAAAAATGCGGGTGCGGTATCAGGCGCCCATCGGGACGAATCTGGTCCCGGCCGTCGTGGGCTATTTGTTGCTGAACTATGGGCGGGAAAATCCGCCCACCCAGAAACCCTAAGATTGAGCACTGGATGAAATTTCTTACCCCCGCTGCCTTCGTTTTTGCGGCTGCCTTGCCCGCAGTGGTGGTTTTTTATTTGTTGAAACGGAAGCGGGTAACCCGGGTGGTGCCGAGTACACTCTTGTGGCAACGTTTTCTGGCCGAAACGCAGGCGAGCGCACCGTTCCAGCGTCTGCGGAATAACTGGCTATTGCTGTTGCAACTCGGGTTACTCGCCTTGGTGGTGCTGGCGCTGACGCGGCCGTATTTTGCGGGCAAAGCCAGTGAGGCCGGCTTGCAAGTGGTCATTCTAGACGCCTCGGCTTCGATGCAGGCGACGGATGTTTCCCCGTCCCGTTTTGAGTCAGCACGGGCAGCGGCGTTGAAATTGGTCGATGGATTGAAGTCAGGTTTCGGCGAGCGCAGTCAGCAAATGTTAGTGATGGTAGCGGGGGCCAATGCGGAAGTGAGGCAGAGTGCCACATCGGAAAAAGCGAGCCTAAGACGGGCTATTAACGAGGCGAAAGTGACGGATTCAACCACTCGCCTAGCCGAGGCGTTGCGCGTGGCGGAAACATTGACTCGGGAACGGGCCGATTCCGAGGTTCACCTGTTTTCTGACGGCGCGGGGGTGGATCTTAGTGAGTTCGCGGCGAAGGAACTTCACCTGGTGTTTCATCGGGTCGGAGTACGGGGCGAGAATGCGGGTATTGTTACACTGGATGTTAAAGCGAACCCGGAAGATCCGACCAAACGGGCCGTGTTTACGAGTGTCGCCAATTATTCATCAACGCCGCGAGAGGTCCGGGTGGAGTTGCTGTTCGACGGAGAATTGCGAGAAACGAAGGCCATCACTTTGGCCGCGACGAACACGACCCCGATGGCGTTTGTCGCAGATCAAGCTCAGAGCGGCGTTTTTACCGTTCGCCTGACGGGCACGGACGATCTCGCCGCGGACGACGAAGCGCGGGTCGTTAGTCTGTTGCCGCAACCGGTCAAGGTGCTTTTGGTTTCTAAGGGAAATCGCTTTCTCGAACGGGCCTTGCGGGCCTCAGCCCCGAACCTCGAACTTGCGTTGGCCGAGGATTATATGGATACGAGCGTTAAAGCGGACGTTTTCGTGCTCGATGATGTCATTCCCACGGTGTGGCCGTCGGGGAATGTGTTGGCGATCAATGTGGCGGGGACCAATTGGTTTGAGGGATCAATCGGGAAGGTGGAAGGCCCGCCGATTGTCGATTGGCGGAATACCCATCCGTTGCTGAGGTTTGTCAATTTTGAAAATGTACAAATTGCCCAAGCGATGGCGGTGAAACCCCCGACGTGGGGTGTGGCCCTGGTGGATTCCCCTCAGGCGCCGCTGGTGGTGGCTGGGGAGCTGGGGCGTCAACGCATTGTTTGGGTGGCTTTTGATGTGCTTCAAAGTACTTGGCCGTTGCGGATTGGGTTCCCCATTTTTATCGCCAATGCCGTGGATTGGTTGAATCCGGCGACCGCGAAAGCGGAACTTTTTGCGATTCACGCTGGGGAAGCGTTCCGGCTACCGCTCGGAGATTTTGCGGGAAATGCGGCGACGGCCGCAAAAATCACCCTGCCAGGCGGGGGTGAGCGCGAGTTGAAGTTCGATGCGCAGGCGCGCGAACTGGTTTTTGGTGAAACGGGAAAACAAGGCATCTATCAAATTGTTTTGGGCACGAACCGGATTGCCTTTGCCGCCAATTTGCTGGATGCCCAGGAGAGTAACATTTGGCCGCGTGAATCGTTGCAAATCGGGAAATTTACAGAAATTGTCGCGACAACCCAGAAGCGGGCTGATCTCGAATATTGGCGTTGGTTTGCCGTGGCGGGCTTGGCCGTCCTGATGTTTGAATGGTGGTGGTATCATCGGAGGACCGCATGAGGAGTCGATCCTTCCCGATAGGTTGTTTCATTTTGTGGTGCCTGATCGTTGGCGTCGGCTGCAGTCGTTCGCCCACCGTGATTCTCTATTGTGCCCAAGATCAAGTGTATGCGGAACCGATCCTGGCCGAATTTACCCGTACCACGGGAATTCGGGTACGAGCGGTTTTCGATAGTGAAGCGGTGAAAACCGTGGGATTGGCGAACCGGATGTTAGCGGAGCAGGCCCATCCGGTGGGTGATGTCTATTGGGGGAACGAGGAATTTCAGACTCGACGGCTCGACGCGGTCGGGGTGTTTCGCCAAACGAATGGGTGGGCGACGTTCGGCCAGCGATCACGCCGCCTAGTGACGGGAACGCGATTTTTGGAGCTGGGAAACCGCGGGCTGGCGGCGCTGACCAATGTGGAGGTTCGGGGCCGCATAGCGTTGGCCTTTCCGTTGTTCGGTTCAACCAGCACGCACTTGCAAGCCCTCCGGGCTGATTGGGGAGAAACTCGATGGCTTGAATGGTGTCGAGCTTTGGCCGCCAATCGGCCGTTTCTTGAAGAGGGTAATTCTCACGTCGTTCAGCGGGTCACCCGGGGTGAAGCATGGGTGGGATTAACGGATTCAGATGATATCCAGGCAAGCCGCCGCGAAGGGGGGGCTCTCGAAGCGGGTCCGGAGCTGCTGCGGATTCCCAATAGCGTCGCGGTGCTCCAGGGGGCGCCCCATGGGGTGGCCGCCGAGAAATTATTTCAGTTTCTGCAAAGTCCCAGTGTGCGAGCCCAGTTGCTGGCTGCGGGAGCGATCGAATCTGATGGAACCACAGGGCCGCCGCTAAGTCCAAACTGGGCGGTGATGTTACGCGACCAAACGTTGGCAGTTCGGCAGCTCCAGGAGGTTTTTCAGCGATGACAACCGAACTCATGGCGAACTCGTTGGCGGTGGGTTTCGGGGCGCTCTTCGTGGCGGTCGTGGGCGGACTCGCCGCCGCGGTGACCGCGGCGACGGTGGGTCGTCGTCTTCAACGGTTTTGTCTTGGAGCTGGGGGCTTGGCCCTGGCATTGCCGCCATTCCTCCCCGCAAATAGCTGGCTCGAATGGACGGCGGCGTGGCGTTCGGCTCTCGGTCCGGAAGCATCGGCGCGAGCCCTGTTACCCCTGACGGCATTGGTTCTGGGTTTGGGGTTGTGGCCGATCACGCTATTTTTTGTGCTCGGCGCTTGGCGAAGGCTTCAAGCTGCCCATCTCGAAGCGGAGCCGACGCTCCGACGCGGCGCGCTGCTTCGTTGGCTCCTCTGGCCTGCCGCACGAACGGCGTTGCTGCAGGCGATGGTGCTCACTCTGACGTTAGCTTTGGCGAACTTTACGATTCCCACACTTTTTCAGGTGCGGGTATTTACGGAAGAGTTTTGGATCCGATATAATACCCAGTTTGATCTGCGCGGCGCGTTGATCGCGACGTGGCCATTGTGGATATTGCCGGTCGCGCTCGGATGGATCTTTCGAGGCCAGGAGGTGAGTTGGCCTCGGACGCAACGGGGCCTACCGCCCGCCCTGCTAAGAGCGCGGATCGGCGTTGACTGCTGGTGGGCTCACGGTGTGACGCTTCTGTTCGTCGGGGTCGGACTAGCGATTCCGGTGGGGCGCCTTTTCGGTACGGTTCGGACCTGGACAGAGCTTCCGGGGGCGCTGGCGGCGGGATCTGGCGCGGTTGCCCATTCCTTTTTTTCGGCGGCTGGAACAGCGATTGGAATCACTGCGGTGGCCTATCTAGCAGGACAACAATACTTTTCCAGACGCGGGCAGCTGGCTCGCGGAGACGCGCACACCACCCCTGACAGGCGGCCCAGTCGAGCGAGAGTCTCCGCGAGCGATGTGGTAAGTGTTGCCATCGTGCTGGTGAGAGATCTGTGGCGGCGCCCGATTGCCCGATGGCGAAGCCCGCTGAACGGCGGGTTGTGGCTCGTTTTTTTGTTACCCGGTGTTTTCCTCGGGGTGGCGTTGATCGGGTTGCTGAACCGACCTGGTTTGACGTGGCTCTACGCCGGATTCGGGGTCGTGTTTCTGGCCTTGGGATTACGGTATTTTGCCCCGGTACAAAGTGCGGTCGTGGCGGCGCTGCAAGCCAGTGATCGGGAACTTTATGAAGCGGCTGAGTTGGCCGGTGCCGGGGCTTGGACCCGATTTCAATGGGTGACGTGGCCCCAATCCGGCGGCAGCCTACTGGCCGTGGGCTACGCCGTGTATTTGCTGTGCTTGTGGGATGTCGAGACTCTCGTCCTGATTCAACCGCCCGGGGGCGAGACGTTGGCGCTCCGGATTTTCAATCTCCTTCACTACGGCCATGCAGCGCAGGTGAACGCTCTGTGCATCGTATTGCTTGGGATCGCTCTCGCACCCCTGGTCGGCTACGGAATTATCGAGCGGTTGTCTCGCCAGTGGATTTGGTCGAAGAACACGGCCGGAGTAGGGGTGTTGGGATTGGGTCTAGGTTTGATGGGTTGTACGCGGCCAGCGGATATTGCCGAGGTTCGCGAGCTCGAATCTAAGATATTCTCTGGGGTTCAGACGATTGGATCCCGCGGCGTCGCTCCGGGTCAATTTAATAAGCCGCGTTCGCTCGTTTGTGATCGTGCCGATAACTTATACGTCACGGATATGACTGGCCGAATTCAGAAATTTTCCGCCGAGGGTCGGTTCTTGCTCCAGTGGCAAATGCCACAAACGGAGATTGGGAAACCCAAAGGGATGACTTTGGATCCGGCCGGCAATATTGTGGTGGTGGAACCACATTATCAGCGGGTAAATCATTTCACGCCGGAGGGAAAACTGGTCGCCCAATGGGGACGGCGCGGGGCTCAACCGGGCGAATTTATCTTGCCGCGATGCGTGGCTATCAACTCAATAGGGGAATACTATTTGGGCGAGTACACCACTGTAGAACGGATTCAGAAGTTCACTTTGCGGGAAGTACCGGGGCCGGTGGCGGGACTCAAGAGTGTGACGGGTTGGCCCTTTACGCTGGCGGTGACTTGGGGACAGCCGGGGCAGGGGCCTGGAGATTTGAATCGAGCCGAGGGCATTGCCATTGGCCCGGGCGATACGGTGTACGTTGCGGATTCGTGCAATCACCGCATTCAGGTCTTTGATTCCGGCGGGAAATTCATCCGAGAACACGGCCGAGCGGGTTCCCATTCCGGCGAATTGAGCTATCCCTACGACGTGCGGGTGGAGCGGTCGGGGCGACAGTTTGTGTGTGAATTCGGCAACAGCCGAATCTCCATTTTCGATGCCTCGGATCGACTGATCGAAACCATCGGTGGGGCTGGAGTGGGCGCAGGCCAATTTGCCAATCCTTGGTCGATTTGCCTGGATTCAAAAGGAAATCTCTACGTGGCGGATTCTCAAAATCACCGAGTTCAAAAACTCCTTCGCCGGTCCACCGGGAAAGGAACTCTGGCGGTTGCTGGAGTGGATTCGGTTGGGGTGGGAGCGCCCCATTCGGCGGACGCCTTCTCCTGCGCGGTGAGTTTGTTTCATTGATGGATTCTGGTTTCATGCATTTCCAATTCACCCATCCCATCTGGCTGTTCCTCTTGATCCCGGCGATCCTGTGGACCTTGTGGCTGGTGTGGCGGACGGACGTGTCGCTCACCCCGTGGCGACTTTGGGTTTCCACCGGGCTTCGTCTGGTGGTCTTAACGCTTTTGATTCTGGGTGTGGCGGGCATTCAATGGAAACGACCTCGTGAAGGGATGAACACTTTTTTCATCTTGGATCGGTCTGATTCAGTGCCTTCTCCGCAACAGGAACAGGCTCGCGAGTTTGCCAACGACATGGCGAAGGGGAAAAAGAAGGAAGATAAATCCGGCTTTCTTGTTTTCGGTTCAGATTCGGCCCTGGAAACCGAAGCGCGCGAAACGTCTTCCGCGGATAAAATTCAAGCCATTGTGGGTGGGGAACGCACGGATATTGCGGGCGCGATCCGCTTGGGAACCGCAGCGTTTCCTGAAAATGGACAGAAGAAATTAGTGCTTTTTTCGGATGGAAACGAAAATATCGGCGATGCGATTGCGGCGGCCGTCGCGGCCAAACCGCTTGGAGTGACCGTGGATGTCGTTCCGTTGGGAACTGAAAGGGGAGGCGATGCCTCCGTCCAAAAACTACAAATCCCGGCAAATCTGAAAAAAGGTCAGACTTTTGAGGCGAAGATTTTCGCCCTCTCCGATAAGGCACAACCCGCCACGGTCCGACTGTTTCGCAACGGCCAGTTGTTGGGCTCCCAGCCCGTAAAATTGGATGCGGGAAAGAACCTTTTTTCATTTCCTCAAACGCTTACAGAACCCGGATTTTATGGGTATGACGTTCAGCTTGAAGTGGCCGGAGATACGGTCGCTCAGAATAATCGAGCGGCGAGTTTTGCGAGTGTTCGGGGTGATCCGCGAATTCTCCTGGTGTCCGCCCAACCCAAGGAAGATTCGAATCTCATGGCGGCGTTGAAGGCGGCTCAGGTGGAAGTAGTGATGAAAGACGTCACCGCGGTCCCCGATACCCTGGCAGAGTTGCAGAGTTATGACGCCGTCTTTCTTTCAAATATCGCCGCGGGTGATTTGGGGCAGGACCGGATGCGGCTCATTGAATCGGCCGTCCGGGATTTCGGGATCGGCTTGGTGTGTGTGGGTGGCGACAATGCGTATGCCGCGGGCGGTTATCGCAATACGCCGCTGGAAACCACGTTACCGCTCGATATGGAGTTGAGTTCTAAAAAAGTGCTACCGAGCGGTGCGCTGGTTCTGGTGATGCACGGGATGGAGTTCGGAAACGGCAATCAGGTGAGTCGCGAGGTGGCCATCGCCGCCCTGGATTCTTTAGGTCCACAGGATGAACTCGGCGTGTTGCTTTGGGACGGGTCGGATCGGTGGCTCGTGCCTTTGCAAAAAGTCGCTGATAAGAGGGCTCTCGCTCAAACCATTGCGGGGATGAATCAAGGGGATCTGCCTTCGTTTCAAAACCTGATGCAAATGGGGTACGTAGGACTCAAGAAATCGACGGCAAATCTCAAGCATATGATCGTCTTTAGCGATGGCGATCCGGGGGCGCCGACGGATGCTCTGTTGCGCGATTTCGTGGAGGCAAAAATGACCGTGAGCACGGTGATGATTGGGGGCCATGTGAATCCGGATTCGATGATTAAGATCGCGGATCAAGGGCACGGCCGATTCTATGACGTCAAATCGGCGGCCATGTTGCCTCAGATTTTTATTAAAGAAGCCGCGGTCATCCTAAAATCTGCCATTTTTGAGGAACCTTTTAAGCCTCAGATCGTGGCCCCCAGCGAATTGACCCGAGGAATTGGTCCCGGGGAATTTCCGACGCTCCGCGGCTACGTGGCCACGACCGCTAAGCCCAGGGCGGAGACCCCGATATTATCTGAAAAAGGCGACCCCATTCTCGCGCATTGGCAGTACGGGCTGGGGCGAGCGGTGGCGTTTACGAGCGATGCCCGGAGCAAGTGGGCTCAAGACTGGATGGGATGGGATAAGTATAAACAGTTCTGGTCGCAAACGGCGAAATGGGCACTCCGCCGGGTGGACGCGGCGGAATTTAATACGGAGGTGAGCGTAGAGAATGGGACCGGGCATCTTTCGGTCGAGGCGTTGGATCGAGAGGGGAATTTTCGGAACTTTCTTAAACTTCGCACAGCCGTGGTGAGTCCGAAGGGCGTTCGGCAGGACGTGGTCTTGGAGCAAACGGGGCCGGGACGATACGAGGCGAAGTTTGAAACGAAAGAGGTGGGCGCTTATCTGCTGAACCTACAGGATTTGGATGACGCGGGGAAGGTTCGAGGGGCGCAAGTCTTGGGGGCGAGCGTTAATTACTCCCCGGAGTTCAATTCTAGCGCGCCGAATTTTAGTCTGCTGCGGCGTTTAGCTGAAGTCAGTGGTGGCCAGATTCTGGAGCCGGGCAAAGACAATCCATTTTTGTTAGGCCGCAAGAAAACGTTTCAGCCGGTTGATCTTTGGGAAAAATTGTTGGGCCTTTTCGTTTGTTTATTCGTGGTGGATGTGGGCGTGCGGCGGGTGGATTTTGACCGGGAAGAATGGGCGAAATGGTGGGTAGCCCTTCGGCGTCGGCTCGGTTTTGGTGATGCTCGACGAGCGGTTGAAACCCAGGAAAACGTGGGGGCTCTCTTGGCGGCGAAGGGACGGGTACGAGAAGCAAAAACCGTGCGAGGCGAGGATGTGGTCGTGGTCGTACCTACTCCCTCCGCGGATTTGTTTCGACCGAAACAGACCCCTGCGCCATTTGAAGGTCAAGCCTCGCCGGCCGGCGTGCTCCCGGATCCGGGAAGTCCCAGTTCGGGCGGGAAACCACCACCACCACCGACCGATGCGGGGGGTGGGGTTACGAGCCGACTCCTAGAAGCAAAACGCCGAGCGCAACGGAAGAAGCCTTAGACGGGGCTAGTTCCTGGCTTCGATCAAATGCCACGGCAGGTACAACCGAAGTCGTTGAGCCCGTTGAAAATATAATCTTCAATCTGATCGATCGCTTGGTCCTGAGCGCCGTCGTCATTGATGGCTTCCAAGACTACGACGAAGGCCATCCCGTATTTATAGTTGGCACAGGCGTCGTGGCACTCGGGGCAGACGGTTTCCCCGTTGCATTTGCCAGTGATGCCATCCGTCGGAACGACCGTTTCTGGATTGGTGAGCAAGGCACCCACCAGTTTCGCCACTTCTTTGAGAGTGTCGGGCACCTTTTCGGTTGGGCGAACCCCCGTGGCTTTCATGACCACCGCGGCGAGCCGTTGGGTGGATGGCCGTGGGACGTAAACTCGGGTGGCGATGGAACTCGCGGTGGTTGCGGCGAAACTCGGTGAGAGGATTAATCCACCGACGACGAGGCAAAGGGACGCCGCGGCCAAAGCCGGGTTCATGCGGGCGAAAATTCGATTTTTATTCATTACAAAGGGAGTGACGCCCGACTGCATCGACCCATTACATCCTCTCTGGCCAATCCTTGGATCAAGGTTCGCCGGATACCCTGAAATCCAGGCGCCGCACGAACACCGGAACCGGTCCGCTCCTTGATCAGCGACCGAGGTCGTAGACTTCCACCCGAAGTCGTTGGCCAGCCAGCAGGGCGTTGTTGAGTTGAGCCACCGCCAACTGGGCCGATTCACGCGTAGCATACCACACAAAGCCGAATCCGCGTTGACGCCCGTCAAAATAGGACACAGGGAGGTCTAACCGCTCTACCACTCCGCACCGTTGGAACAAAGCCAGTAGTTCGTTTTTATCCAAAACGCCTCGGTCGGCGTCAAATTGTATGAAGACTCGACGTTCGGGTGACGACGAAGTGATCTGATCGTGTGATACGGTTGCCGATGGTTTCGGTGTGTGTTTAGAAGGCAATTTCGCACTATCGCCTTCTGCGTTGTCCGGAATGGCAACTTGGAACCGGTGAATTTGGTCTTTCGGACGACCTTGATTCTTTGAAATCGCTCCCGCCCGAGCATTCGTCCGGGTCTCAACTAGAATTTTTAGTTTTCTCAGACGCGTCACCGTTTGATCATAAATGTCTCGATCATCGGTGTGCATGGCGCGAACGATGTCGTGGCGAGAAAGCGGGCGTCCGCCCATACCGGCGACCACGATCTTTTTTTGGAGCGGGGTCAATTGATAGTCTTTGAACACGGAGAGCCAGAGTTCCTGTTGCGGGGAATAGATCGTTCGATTCCCGAGCGTGATACTGAATGAATTCGTGTTGGAATAGAGGCGTGGCCGTTCGACGTCGCGGTCATCCATGGACTCAAAGATTCGCTTCATACCCTCGCCTAGTTCCCGCATGAACTTGCTCTCGCGGAGGACGCGCCCAATCAATGGGTTTCGCGATTCATGAGCGCCTTGGAGTGATTCTAGTCCCTGAATCGTCAGCGTGGACAGCAACGCACCCGGGCTTCGAAACTCGATTCGGTCCTCAAAAATGAAGACTTCAATCGGGTTCATGATATTGTAAGCACGATGAGCGATTGCGTTGATCAAAGCCTCGCGACAGGCCTGTTCGGGAAAAAGATATTGGGTGTCGAAGCGGCTGTCGGAACCAAATTCTGTTTTCGTGGTCAGAAACGGACGTAACACTTCCCAAGAAATTGTTAAAAGGTCGAAGATGTTTCCCGTGCGTAGTTCATCGGAAGACACATTGTAGTGATCCCCGCTTTTTAACTCGGTACCTGAGACTTTCAGGACTCGGATCTGAGATCTCGGATGCCAGCGTTGAATGTCTTTGGCGAACAAGAGCAGTGCGGCGCGCCGAAGGCGAAGGCTTCCGATTCCATACTCGCCGAGGCCAACTTGTTGGACATAGAATTCCGGAGTCATTCCAGACAGGTATTGACCCGCAACCATCGAAATTCGGCCATGATCGAGGTCGGCGACGGACGCTCCGTCGATGAACTGCTGATCGAATGACCGTGAATCGGACTCCTGGGCATCAAACAACATCTGGTTGACGTTCCCGGGCTCGGTGGATTTGTCCCTTCTCCGAAGACATCGTCCGCTCGTCAGTTGGAAGATTTGCCGAGTGCCTTTGCTGACGGAGAAAAACAACACCTTGCCCTGAGGCAGGGATACCCATTCAGAATGTTGGATGGGCAAGTGTGTTCGTGGGTCCGCCGGATTCATTTGCACCCGTAACTTCCAATCCGAAAGAATCTCTAGGATATTCGCTTCCGAATGAGGCATTCCGGTGATTTCACCGTTGTCTTCGACGCCTACAATCAACTCGCCGCCGTCGGCGTTCGCAAAGGCAACCATGGCCTCGGCAATATCCTCGCATATTTCCTTAACCGGTCGCGCCGTCTTGTGCCCGGGAATTCCTTGGTGCGCGCTTTTGAATTCACGGAAATGGCTCTCCCCAGCAGAAAGAGAAATCTGGATCTTTTGTTGAATTGTCAGGAGTTCCATGGGCTACTTCGAATTTGCCGTGACGTCATATTTTCGACGTCAGTAGTTACTCATTCGCAGTCGCGCAACGCAATTGAATTCAGGCCGCATCCTCGACGATGAGTGGGTGGCCATCAAGAAGGGCGACGGCCCGGACGGATTCCGCGGAGAAACCGTGACCGGGCTAGTTACCCTCAGTTGAATTCCTCGCTGGCCTCCCCGTCGGTTATGGACGTAACTCTCGGCGTCTCCTCCAGTCATTTATGTATTCAATGCGCTCTCTTTTTTTTGGGCTCGCTCGCTGGTCTTCGTTATTGGCGACCTTGGTCTCGGAAGTCTACGCCGGCGAAAATTGGCCCCAATGGCGCGGACCCGCTTTCAATGGCTCCACGAAAGATGTCGGGCTGCCAGCGACGGTTTCGGCGGAAAACTTGGCTTGGCGAACGCCCTTGCCCGGCCGGGCCGGATCGACCCCGATTGTGTGGAACGAACAAGTGATTCTCACCACGCCGAACGAGGAAAAAAATCTTTCAATCGTGGCCTTGGATCGGCGCACGGGCGCGCAACATTGGGCGTATGATACCGGAGTTCCGGATAAGGAGAAGCAACGGAACAACTTGTGTGCGCCCAGCCCGGTGACCGATGGGACCGCTCTTTACGCGCTCTTTGGCTCAGGAGACCTGGTTGCTTTGCATGTTTCTGGTCGGTTGCTGTGGAAACGCTCTTTGCACCAAGAGTTTGGCCGGTTTGCCGTGATGTGGATCTACGGATCGAGCCCACTGCTCTACGACGGGAAGCTTTACATCCAGGTGTTTCAACGGGACGAAATGCCGGCGGATTACCCGTTGTTTGATGGGAAGCCGAAACGCGAATCTTTCCTCCTGTGCTTAAATCCGACGGACGGAAAGACGATCTGGCGCCAGATCCGAGCAACGGATTCGACGAAAGAAAGCCATGAGTCCTACGCGACGCCTATTCCCAACGTCGGCAAGAATGGCTCGGAAATCATCGTCGTCGGCGGGGACCATGTCTCGGCTCACAGTCCCAAAGATGGCACGGAGTTATGGCGCGCACGCTTGTATGAGAAGCGCGATGATTGGTATCGAATTGTGACTTCCGCAGTGGCTCAGGATGGATTAATCTATGCGAGTGGTCCAAAAGGCCAGCCGGTCGTCGCCTTTCGGGATGGTGGTCAAGGGGATGTCACCTCGACCCACAAGGCCTGGGAATTCAAGGAAAATCCCACGGATTGGGCGACCCCGTTGATCTATGACGGAAACCTGTTTGTGCTCGATGGGGATAAACGGGTGCTTTCACGCTTGGATTCGACTACGGGCACAGTCAAGTGGTCTGGCCGCTTAGAGGTCGCGGGCTTGATCTGGAGTTCGCCCAATGCGGGCGACGGGAAGATCTATCTTCGGAGCGAAGCCGGCACCGTCTTGGTCTGTTCCGCGGGCGATGAATTTAAGGTCTTGAGTCGGTATCAATTGCCCTCCGACGAAGTCCCGTGCTTCGGGAGCGTGGCGCTGGCGCACGGGCATGTGTTTGTTCGCTCGGCGAAGGCGCTTTATTGCTTTGGTACGAAATGAATAGAGGCCGCGCTACGGCCGGGCTGGAGCGGGTATTTCGTTCGCAAATTGAAGAATTTCTCGGATCAAAATCTCGCCGGTCTCTTCACCAAGACTGGTGCGGGAGACGTAATCATATCGCTTGAAGCTGCTCCAATCGACCCGGGTGAGGATATACCCGAAACCATCGTTGGTGAGTCCGAATAGGAGATTCGGCTGCCCGCGCAATTTGCGTTTGAGATAATAGCCAATGTTGGGCAACGCTTCGCCCGGAATCGTCGCGATTTGGGCCGGGCCAATATTGACTAGGTTTAACGTTGTGGATACTTGGCCATCGGCTTCGGTACGATAGCCGAGCGGGCTTTTTTTGAGAATTTCACGCATCAGCGGGGAGGCGAGTGGAAACCGAATCTCACGGGCGAAAACTTGGAGCGGGGGATTTATTTGGAGCGCGGCTGGGCCAACGATTCGGAGGGCTTCATCGGCCAATAGACGACCAATCCGTTGACATTCTTCCCAATTGTTCACTTCGCCCTTGCCTCCGGGTAACCGATTGTCAGCGGTCACCATCCCGCCTTCCGCAGAATTCATGAAGATCCCGATCCCGCCACCGCGTTCGGCCAGCCGCTCGTAAAGGGGGCCGATGAGGTCCGGCGAGCAAATCCCACGATCGGAACCGATGACCTCCGGGTGGACGGCGTAGTTCACCAGGGTAGCCATCACCTGACCGTTTAACCCAATTGCTTGAAGGATATTGACTCGGGGATCGTACAGTTCTGGCGCGTAGTAATTATACGCAATACGGCCGTGTGCTTCACCCGAGGCCGTGCGGAGCCCAGCGGATTGTAACTGAGCGATGGCTTCGTTGATCGCCTCCGCGGTGCGAGTGACGACAAGTTCAAGGTATTTGGGATCGGACGCCATACCACCATGACCATCGGGGAAGCCGTAGCAATCGGGTGCGCTATGAGTATGAGTGGCTCCGATGAGAATGTTGGTGCCCGGTAGTCCTTGGACGAGGGCGCGGACCCGATCCCCTAACACTTTTGGGAAACCAAGAAAATCGACGCTCACGAAGGCCACGCGTTGGGGGGCTTGATCCAAGACCAACGCGCGGACGGTGAGGTCGCCGCGTTTTTCGGTCGCCGGATTGCTAGGACCCACGCCGCCGGAAATCGGAAGCAGAGGGTTCGGGGTGACGATGCGCGTCGCAATGCCGACGCGAAAGTCAGCGGATACAAAGGTTGCGACCAGTAACGCCGAAGCCCAGATCAGAGCGCGGAACTTCATGCCGGAAAGGTTTCGACGGAAATGGGGCGATGGCCAGCCCGGATATTTTTACAATCGCTCCCCATCTCGTGAGCCAAGGGCCGGAAGGGTCTGCTCGGGACCCAATTTATCGTGGACCGGTCCGGGGCGTCGATTCCGCTCATTTCCATGGGGGCAATTGTTCGCTAACGTCGCTTTGGTGAAGCGTTTGAACACGATGGCGACGGGAACGGCGTTACCCTCGACGATGCGGGCGGTGGTCTATCGGGGCATCAATGACATGCGCGTCGAAGAAGTGCCGGTGCCCGGGATTCGGCGGGGTGAAATTTTGGTGAAGGTCGCGGCGTGCGGCGTGTGCCCCACTGATATTAAGAAAATTCAAAACGGGACCTTGGAGGCCCCTCGCATTTATGGGCATGAGACGGCTGGGACGATTGTTAGAGTCGGCGCGGCGGTCCAAGGATTTCGCGTGGGTGAGCGGGTGGGCCTGCACCATCATATTCCCTGTTTGAATTGCCACTCTTGTCAGCACCGCGCCTTTGCCCAATGCGAGACGTATAAGCGGACTGGGATCACGGCTGGATTTGAACCGGCTGGGGGTGGCTACGCGGAATATGTTCGGGTGATGGATTTTTGTTTGCCGGGAATGGTGAAAATTCCGACTCGCAATTCGTTCGTGGAAGGGGCGCTGTTGGAGCCGGTGAACACGGTTCTAAAAGGGGTGGAGCTTTTGCCGTTGTTGCCGGGAGACACCGTGCTCGTAGCGGGGGCGGGTCCGATTGGACTTTTGTTCATTCAACTATTGAAGCTGCGAGGGATCAAAGTGATTGCGACCGACCTCTTAGAGACTCGGCGAAATTTGGCCCGAAAATATGGCGCGAAACACGTACTCGATGGAGCCGCGGTGGATTGGGTCGAAGATCTACGACGGTACACCGGTGGCCGGGGCTTGGATGCCGCGGTGGTCTGTGTACCGGTCGACGGCGTGGTGACTCAGGCGCAGGCAGCGATCCGAGGAGGTGGCACGATCCTGTTGTTTGCGCATACGGTCCGCGGAAAAACTGCCCCGGTCGATCTCGGTGTCGTCTGTGTAGAAGAGAAGAACCTGATCGGAAGTTATAGCAGTGACGCCACGCTTCAGCGGCGGGTGGCGCGACTCGTATTCTCTCGCAAGTTAGATGTTCGCTCGCTGGTTACGAACACGTTTCCGTTGGAGCAGACGGCGGCGGCCGTGGCGTTGGCGGCAAACCCAACGCCCGAATCACTGAAAGTGGTCGTGACGGTTTCCGAGCCCAGCTGAGGGACGAATCCCGACTACGCCAAAGATTTTACGACCCGTTCCAAGAGATCGAGCCCCTCTTCGACCTGGACCCGCCCGAGATTCAAGGCGGGAAGAAAGCGGACGATTTGGTTGCCACTGGGAACGGTCAACATGCCCGCAGCGTGCAATCGATTCACCAGCTGCAAGCTCGCCACTTGATCGGAGGCCTTAAACGCAGGGATTTGGGTCCGATCTAGGACTTCAATCCCGAGCATGAAACCCATCCCTCGGGCACTTCTCAACACGGTCGGGTAAGTGCGCACGAGGCTTTCGAGTCCTGCCTTCATGAATTCTCCAGTCTTAGAGACATGAGCAGCAAGTTTGTCGCGTTCGATCACTTCAAAGACCTTGAGCGCAACGGCGCACCCTAAGGGAGTTCCGCCATAAGTGGTGCCGTGCGAACCGGGTCCGAGGAGGTCCGAGAGTTTGATGCCATGGGCATCGTTTCGAACCCAGAACGCGGCCATTGGAAAACCGCCACCGAGGGATTTCGCCATCGAAACACCGTCGGGCAGAAAGGACTCAGCCCCCGGTACACCGGCTAGAATACGTTGAAAACTTTGGAATCGGCCGGTCCGAAAATGGCCACATTGAACCCCATCGATTAGTAGCAAGAGACGTTGTTCATCGCATAATTGCCGGAGGCCGAGCAAGTACTCGACCGTGGCTGCTGTGATTCCACCTTCACCCTGAATTCCTTCGACTAGAATTGCGACCGTGGCTGGCGAGAGAGCGGCACAAACGGCCGCTAGGTCGTTAAACGGCACATGTCGAAAACCAGGAATCAGAGGCTCAAACCCCTTTTTCACCTTCTCTTGTCCTGTAGCGGCGATGCCAGCGAGGGTGCGACCGTGGAACGAATTCACGGCCGTCAGGACTTCAAAGCGACCTTCTGCATGACCGAATTTTCGGGCCAGTTTGTAGAGGCCCTCGTTGGCTTCGGCGCCGGAATTACAGAAGAAGACTTTGCCCGGAGCGAGGTGGCGCACAATGGTTTCCGCGAGGCGACCTTGGGGCTCCTGGAAGTACAGATTCGATACGTGAACCAGTTTGCGAGATTGCTCAATGAGCGCGGCCGTAATCTCGGGATGCGCATGGCCCAGCGAGCAGACCGCGATGCCACCGCCTAAATCCAAATAGCGCTTCCCGGAAACGTCCCAGACATACGAGCCCGTCCCGTGACTCAGCGCGATTTCAAAGCGGCCGTAAGTCGGGATGACGTAGCGGTCGAAGAGTGCGCGGACCTCCGCATACTGGTTGTGAACCAGCGGTGGCGGCGGTGGTGGGGGTAAAGGGGAGAGTTCCTTCATCGGTCGCGCCCGGATATGCAACCGAAAAGGTGGGGAACGCAAAGAGAATGTGAGGGAGAGCCCGAGTTTGCGGATATTTTTTTGGCTCCGAGCTGGGATTTGTGGGCGAACCGGTCGTATCTTGGTTTTGTCGCGATTTCCTAGCCCGGATATTTCATAGTCTTTCGTCGCGAGACGCAGCGAGAGCCCGTCTGGCAAGGCGGCCGAAGCGATTCCGAGCCGGACTGTATGAGTACATACTGTCCGGCTCGGAACGCGAGGCCAACGCCGCCAGACGG
>JAYVTS010000334.1:0-2096 GCA_043788645.1 Verrucomicrobiota bacterium | reverse complement strand
GCCATCGAACTCGCCCCCTTCACCACGGCGCTCTCGGCTGCGCTCACGGCGGCAGATCGAATCCGGATCGCCCGCGAAGGCCGTTCAACCGAACGTCGGCTGAACCGCTACGAATATGAAAACGCCCTGCGCGATCTGCTCCAGGCGCCCTGGTTGCAAATCAAGGACGCACTCCCCGAGGACGGGTTGGCGTATCGTTTTAATAAAATTGGAGACGCGCTCGATGTATCCCATGTCCAGATGGCCCGCTACCTCACGGCCGCCGATGACGCATTGCACCAAGTCGTCGCCCAACAGGTAGCCCGTCCGCCCAGCCGGATCGTACGCTACTCCACACGGGACCAAGAGAGTTATACCGGGCCGATGAAATTCTCGGAATTCAATACCGCACCCGAACGAGCGACCTTTCCAGTACTCGGTTTTGTCGCGCAACCGGATGTCCGCGCCGGGGTCGCGAACCTCACCGTTGGCTCCACAAATTCGGAATTACGGGAGTTAGAAGGAATCGGAGTAGTCGCCGGCAGTTACGAACCGCTGGAACCAAAATTCAACCGATTCAGAGCGCCCGTGGCCGGCCATTATCGGCTTCGTTTCAGTGGCTACTCGATCTGGGTGGGCGCCGGACCGAGCAATAAATGGTTCATCCCAAATCTCGACCACGTCGAGGTCGGGAGACGATCCGAGCCCATTACGATCTATTCGGAAACGCCGCCCCAACTATTGCGCCGACTCGGCAGTTTTGATGTCACCCCGGAGCCGAAGGTCAAAGAACTAGATACCTGGTTGCTGGCGGGAGAAACGATTCGCCCGGATCCCGCCCGGCTTTTTCGATCCCGCCCCGGCCCTGATCGCTGGCAAAATCCCCTGGCAGAATCCGATGGTCAACCAGGAGTCGTCTTTCGCTGGTTGGAAGTCGAAGGACCCATCTACGACCAATGGCCACCCGCCGGACACCAATTACTCTTTGGTCATTTGCCACTCCAAGAGACGAATCGTGCCGGACTCAAGGTGGAAGTGATTCCCCACGATACCCCTCAGGACGCGGAACGTTTGCTCAGTAAATTCGTCCGGAAGGCCTATCGCCGACCTACGACCACTCAAGAGATTCGTCGTTTCCTGCCCGTCATCGAGGCAGCTTTGAGTTCCGGCAGCAGCTTCACTGAAGCAATGATCGCCGGATACACCGCCGTCTTGTGCTCACCGGGATTTGTTCGACTGCAAGAAAAGGCAGGGCGTTTGGACGACTTTGCCCTCGCAACTCGACTCTCCTGTTTTCTGCAGAACTCTTCACCCGATGAAACCCTGCGGACCGCCGCCCGACGTGGCGAATTGCACCACTCCAGAGTCCTCCAGGCGGAGACTGTGCGCCTGCTAAATGACCCGAAATCCCGCCAATTTATTGATTCATTTTTGGATTGTTGGCTTGATCTCCGCCGGATGTGGGTGACCGCTCCCGACCCGGTCCTCTATCCCGACTATTACCTGGACGACCTGCTGACAGAATCCGCCCAAGAAGAGACGCAACAATTTTTTGCGGAACTCGTTCGTGGCAACCTGCCCGCAAAAAACCTCGTTGCGTCGGATTTTGCTATTCTAAATGAACGCCTCGCTCGTCACTACGAAATTCCTAACGTTGAAGGGGCCGCTTTCCGGCGCGTGGCCCTGCCTTTGAACAGTCCGCGCGGAGGGCTCATGACCCAGGCCAGCATCTTAAAAGTCACCGCCAACGGCACCACGACATCGCCCGTTCTACGTGGCGCCTGGATTATGGAACGTCTACTCGGCAAGCCCCCTCCGCCCCCGCCACCCAGCGTCCCGTCGGTCGAGCCCGACATCCGCGGAGCCGTGACCATCCGTCAGCAACTCGAACGGCATCGGACTCAGCCCTCGTGTTCCAGTTGTCATCAGAAAATGGACCCGGCCGGTTTCGCCCTAGAAAACTTCGATGTCATGGGCGGCTGGCGCGACCGATACCGGGCCCAAGGTGACGGAGTACCCGAGAAAGGCTTGGGCAAAGGCGGGCAAAAATTCGCCTTTCACGCAGCCCTGCCGGTCGATGCCGGCGGTGCCTTGCCGGATGGCCGCACATTCCACAA
>JAYVTS010000333.1:0-4533 GCA_043788645.1 Verrucomicrobiota bacterium | reverse complement strand
TCGCCGTGCGGCGGACCAAGGGGACGACTTCGCTCAATCGAATCTCGGCTGGGCCTACGCGAATGGATCGGGTGTTTCCAAAGACTTGGTAGAGGCCGCGAGGTGGTATCAGCGGGCAGCAGACCAAGGATATGCACCCGCACAGACGAGTCTCGGTTGGGCTTACGAAAACGGCGCTGGTGTTCCCAAAGATTTGGTTGAGTCGGCCAAGTGGTATCGCCGCGCGGCAGACCAAGGAGATGAGTGGGCGCAATTGAACCTTGGGGACGCCTGTCGCAACGGCGCTGGTGTTTCCAAAGATTTGGTAGAGGCGGCCAAGTGGTATCGCCGCGCGGCGGACCAAGGAAACAAATGGGCTCAACATCACTTGGGGGGCGCCTATCGGGATGGGTCTGGTTTGCCAATGGATCATTTCGAGGCGTTGCGCTGGTTTCGCAAAGCTGCTGACGGCGGAAACAAAACGGCCATTGCGGACTACAACAGCCTCTTGGAAATGATGAAACACCAAGCCTGAATGGAGAATTTATCCACTCCTTCCTTCCATTTTAGGATGCTCTCCAACTTCCGCCATGACGAATGAACGACTTCGCCTGGGTTATTATTGATACCGAAACGACGGGCCTTTCTGCCCCGATTTTTGTGGTGGACTTGGCCGCCCAACGTATGCGGGGGTGGGAGCCGGAAGGACAACCGTTTCGGCGGTTAATCAACCAAAATGCGGAGATTCCACCTGAGGCGTCTCGCGTGCACGGATACACCCGGGAGATTTTGGAGCGGGATGGCGATGCGGCACTACAGGTCTACCAAGATTTTGCCGCCTATGTAGGCTGTATGCCGCTCGTCGCCTTTAACCTGCGCTACGATCTTGACGATGTGCTGCTTCCTGAGTGGAAGCGGTTGGGTCTTTGCCCGATCGGAACCGAGGGATTTTGCGCATTGCGGTTCGCCCAGCGGCTATTGGATCCGGTTCCAGCCGGCAACTGCAAGTTGCAGACTTTGCGCCAGTTTTACCGGCTGCCGGAACGGGGCGCACACACTGCCCTGGGTGATGTACAGTCCGTAGTTGACCTTTGCGGACAAGTGCTACGCCCGTTGGCTGAGGACCAGGGTTTGGTTTCGTGGGCCAAGGTGTTGGCCTATACGCGCGAAGAGTGGTATCCGTCGCGGCTCAGCTTCGGCAAACACAAGGGCCGGCTGTATTTGGAGGCCCGCCGCGATTCCGAATTGCTCGGCTGGCTGAAATGGCTGGCCGACTCTTCCAACTCACAAAGTGCCCGCATGGGAAGGTGGTATTTGGACCGCGTGCTCTCCGAACGGTGGCTCGAACCGGAACCCATGCTGTTTTCCGCGAGCGACGCCGAAGAATCACCGTCACCAAACCCGTCCTTCCGCCGCCATGACACGGTGGCCGTCATTCTTTACCACCACCCTGAAATCAAGCTACTGCGGCGGTTGGTCGGAGAAGCCCAGACCCGGCTTGCAGAGTTGGAGGTTGAACACGCGAAGATCAGAGCGCGGGTGGATTCCGTAGCCGCGAAACTGTTTCGGCTGCTTCGGGAACTCTACCAAAAGCGCGATCGTTTCCGGCTGCTGGTTGAATACCGTCGGCTCTATCTCGAATCGTTGCTCCACGCCGGTGAAGACGAAGCGCAGCAAACCGAATCGAGTTACGAGCACGCACGTGCAAAGTCTGATCGGGAATACGAGGAGGCAGAGGCGGCGGTTGCTCAGAAGGCCGCGTTGACCCCAGAAGAGGAGGCTGAATTGGGGCGGCTGTGGCGCAAGTTGGTTAAACTGTATCACCCCGACCGCTTCGCCAATGAGCCAGACAAGTCGGAAACCTACGTGAAGCTAACTAGCGCCCTCAACCGGGCCAAAGACGAGGGCAACCTCGCGACGTTGCGGGAAATTGCCAATGATGCCGAAGGGTTCATTCGCCGCCAGGGCTGGAAGTCGCTGGACTTTTGCGAGGAAACGGAACTGGCCGAATTGCGGGCGCTGCACGATACTCTGCAAATGGAAATCCTGTCGGTGCTGGATTCGTTGAACCGGCTCAGGGCAAGCCCGGACTACGAGTTGTACGATTTGGTGGAAAAGCGCCCGGGATTCCTTCAAGAAATCGCGACCAAGAGGCGCGAGCTTTTGGACAAAGAGAACACCGAGCTAGAGGCTAAGGCGAAAAGGTTGGCAGGAGAAATTAGTGAATTGGCTAACCCGACGGCGACGAAGATCATTTAGGGAGGCCGATGCCTGAGCAGGGAAACGGATCCAAAAATTTAGATCCGGGGTTTAGGTAGGCTTTTACATTCCCGCTCGTTGTGATAAATAAGGAAAGGAAGAAAGCAAAACCGCAAAATGTCCAGCGGCGCCTCTCAAAAATAAGTAGCTTCCAAATTACGACAAGTAGTTACAGTAGGCGAGACTGGAAGAACGGAGTTAAATAGACCGTAGCTGTTAGTTTCCGATCCCAATCTCGCCCCCCATCGAACTGTACAGGCGGTTTTCCAACCGACAGCTCTCCGAGAGCCATTCAGAAGACGCCTGGCGGCATCCACCAGAGCGCCCGTGATCAGAACGTTGCATCTTTGGGTTAATATCCGGTTTCCCGGCCATCCCCGGCCACTTCTGTTCTTCATCCCGGGTACAGTGATTCGGTCCCGAACCGTTTAACTTGACCGGCGGGACTTTCACCCGCGAACCCAGCCACTTCCCTGGCGCACGCGTTGAACATTCAAATTCCTGCTATCAGTGAGCTGAGGTAAAACTCGAGGCGGCCAAATGTAGGGGTGCCTCTCGGTAACTCCTAACGTTCCAACGAGGCAATCTGCGCCGGCGTTCGCGATCACCCTGAAATCGAGTTACTTTTGAAGCTAGCACTCCAAAATTTTGAGCCCCGGAAGGTTGTCTCCTCGCCGACACCCACCTTGTCGATAGGCTCGAATTTGCTTGCAATGGCTTGGACCCATACCCACATTTTCGACATAATGCCGCCCGCCTATCCGATCCAAAACCTCGAATCTTTTCACAGTGCCCTCAAGATTATCGGATCAGAGTCAAAACAACAATTGTGGTATCGCGGAGAAGCGAATTCGAAGTGGATTCCTATTCCAACGGCCGGCCGACCCGAATACTTGCTTACGGAAAACGGAGACCTGGAACGTTTTCAAAACTGGAAACGCCAAGCTTTACCCTACTTTAATCTTGAAATTCCCAATCCGTGGAACGAATTAGCGTACGCGCAACACCATGGGCTTGCCACTAGATTGCTCGACTGGACCGGTAATCCGCTGGTTGCCGCCTACTTCGCGGCGCAAGATGAGCCAATATGCCCTTACGTTGACGGAGTCATTTACTGTTATAGGCCAAGAAGTTTCGTCAATGAAGGCATACACAATCTGGAGGACACGATTTGCAATGGATATGGACTCGTTCCCTCTTGCGTTACCGCACGAATCACCAATCAGAAAGGGGTTTTCACGGTTCATTCTCCTCCGGACAGTCCGATTGGCGTGGGTCAGTCACTCACACCTAATGAGGAATATAAACCTGAATTCTACTCTCTCCTGATCAAAAATTCATTTAAAGAAGAACTAAGGAAAATCCTCCAACTCTACGGGATCACACCAAGTTTTCTTTTTCCGGATGCAGATGGAGTCGCTCGCGAGGTTAACGGAATCACTAAACAATTAGCCCTAAACAGAAAGTAGTTACGTCGATTAAGTGCTCGCGATTGGCTGAATGGAATGAAGGTCAACTTCAACAATCTGCGGGTGTTTTCGACTTTTCCCGAACTTCAACGCTTGCCCGTTCCTCCGCCGTGCAAGGGGAATACAAAGGGACGGGGCAGCTGAACAAAACGGCCGGGGCGGTGCCAGACGATGCTGGTCGAGGACCTTTGCGGAATGGCGAAGGCACCGAGGTTTGTGAATTAAGGGAGCAGGTAGAATCGCTTGGTCTCCCCGAGTTGCGTCCCCAAAGGAGATGGCCCTCCTGCCGTCGAGGAGCTACGGGCTCGCGTTGTAGTTTGGGCTGTGAGGGGACAAGAGCAGCCGCAGCGGACTCGGCACAAAGACCCGCTACCCTGCAAAAGGATTCAGGGTCCGACAACCGACGCGTTTGAACGGGGCATCGTCACGAGTGACCACGGTCAGCCTTTGACTCTGGGCGATGGCAGCAATCAATGAATCCCGCACCGGCAGGGGTTGCTGACCGCGCCGGGTGATTTCTCCCCATGCTTTCGCAGCACGTTCATCGAAGCGCAGCAGCCGAAATGCTTGAGGCAAGTGCTCGGCAAATCGGGTGAGAATCGGCCGGCGCTTATCCGCAACATCAAGATCCATGACGCCCTGCCAGACCTCGGCCAACGTGATTGTACTGGTCGCCATCGCTCCGAGAAGCTGCGACTGGAGCCACTGTAAGCATCCGGCATCCGGGTGCTTGCGGTGGGGCTCACAGACGATGTTGGTATCCAACAGGTATTTCACAATTTCACCCTTCGAATCTTCTCCGTCGGCATCCGCTTACCAAAACCTT
>JAYVTS010000332.1:0-28983 GCA_043788645.1 Verrucomicrobiota bacterium | reverse complement strand
GCAGCTGTGCTCCGACCACCCGCGAGATGCAGTGATAAACCGCCGTCGCCCCACTCAACTTGATCCGTGTCATAAGCTAGACATCCACGCTGCCACACCCCTTCACCCCTTCACCCCCGTCAACACATTTATGCAGTCAAAATGATAAATTTATTTGTAAAGTGTTTATGATGGCATATTAATTAATGTGTCGAACCGCCAGGTTAAAATAAATATCATGACATAAATTCTATGAGTTTTTAAGTTGTCAATATAAATGTGCTGGTGAATTTAATTTGCAAAACACAAAGACGAGCCACCTTCTGCTCGCCCGAATGGCGCGCCAAGTTGGTTCCCAAAAGGGGGCTTTTCGACGAACAATTCCAACTAAATTTCGACGCCTTAGCGCAAGACTGGGCCATATTGATTTCACTCTGCCGATTTCACACTTCACTTTTGTGGATCTATGCCGAGCTTCGATATTGTCTCCAAGGTCAACTCCATGGAAGTTGAGAACGCCATAAACCAGGCGCAGAAAGAACTACTGAGCCGCTTCGACTTTAAGGGCGCTGGCGCTGAGATCCTTCTCGAAAAAAATGAGATCAAGCTCAGAGCCGTCGACCACTTCAAAATCCGAGCGCTCGTTGAAATCGTCATTGGGAAGCTGACGAAGCGGGGGATTTCCATGAAAAGCGTCGACGCCGGTGAAGCCGAACTCTCGCCGCTGGGTCATGCACGCCAGATCGTCAAAATTAAGCAGGGCATTGAAGGGCCCGTGGCGAAGGAAATTAGCACTTTTGTGCGTGGTCTGGGGATTAAAGTAACCGCGTCTATTCAGGGGGATGAACTGCGGGTGACCGGTAAGAATCGAGACGATCTGCAGGGCGTGATCCAAGCGTTGCAAGGCAAGGATTTTCCGGTATCGCTGAGTTTTGTGAATTTTCGCGATTAGTTTTAGGATCGAATGTAACTCCGCCAGTTTTATTACGAAGCAGCAGGTGTATGAACCTTGCTGCTTTTCGGTTGAACCGATCCATCAGTCTTCGGCGTTTAGCCGGCCTGACACTCGTCGAGCTAGTCCTTGTCCTCGCCGTTTTAGCGGCTGTGGCCGGTCTGGTATCCGCTTCAATGCCCAGTATGACGCGCCGTTCGGCACTTGCGACCGGAGCGGCGGGTGCGACCCAAATTGCCCGTGCGATGCTCAGCTATCGCACGGCCAAGGGTCAGTATCCAGATGGCTACGATTCCTTATTGGAGGGCCCCTATCGGCTCCTCAGGGCCTTGCCTAGAGGGAGCTATCACCAACTAAAACCGAAAGACCTCGACAACGCAGATCGTCCATTTTTGCGTCGAGCGGGTATCAAGACGACGTGGCGACACGATACGAATGGACCCATCGGGGTGACCTTTCGCCCGCTCACGACGATCAAAGCCTTCGATGCACTGGCTGGTAGCACGATATCGGACGACGTCGCAGCCCTTGATCCGAACAAAATTGACGTCGACTCCATGTTCGGTCCGGGTACTCGAAAGGGAACAAGCAATGAGATTTTCGTGGTGTACGGGATTGGTCGCCAGTGTTCGCTGGTGGGTCCTGACGGAGCGATTCTCGAAGCGCCCATCACTTTTGCTGGTACCGTGGGGACCAATCCGGATGAGGTTTATCAGCGCTACGGCGTAATTTTCCGACTGGATCGTGATGACACCCAGCCGTTGCGATTTCTGGGCGCAATCGTTTTTGACGAAGACGGGATCAAGACACCCACAGTTGAGTTAGCGACCTTTTTTCACCAGTAAGCCAGTAAGAGCCCCCGTCATTCAGGAGCCGTCAATAGATTAATTTTACACGCCGCGGGGCCACAGGGCGGTTTCAATAAAACAGGGTTGATGAATCAGGTGAGGAAAGTAGTGAGATAAATCTGAGCAAAGGGCACTGACTCTGTTTTACTTCTGGCATGTCCGAGTCCGATGAGCTGCCGAAGCGGGAGCAACCGTCCATTCTCAATGAAACTCTGGGTTAAGTCACTGGAGAAAGCTGGACCAGCGCTGCTTTCTGGCGCGCTTTTACCTGAGCCGTGGTGCCAGTATGAAAAGTCTTTACCCCTTCAATGTGGCTCGGTGCGGGATCGCACCTTTCGGACCTGGCAAGCCTTGCAGGCAGCCAACCGTTGGAACAGGATCCGGCAAGTCGCCCAAGCCTAAGCCAGATCCCCTGAAGGGATTATTGGAGCGATCAATCCGTGCGGATCCATCCCCGTGCGAAACACCCAAGCCCATGCCCTGAATCCATGCTTTTGAACCCGCGGGGATCTCTTCACAGACTCCCCTCGTCTAAACGCCTCCCGTTTTCACAAATCCCACCGATGCGATAACACGCCGCCTCCGCCACTCTTTTGACCCTTTCTGATCTCTGTTTTTCTTGAAACTGCCCTGGCGGGGCCTTCTATCCGTTGGTTTCGTTGCTCATTTGTTACGGATCCCCCGGATATGAGCGACGATCGCGCCTCTTCCGCGGTCAAAATTCCGGCGCGATCTCGTAACGTGAATAAATGGACGGCTCCTAACCCGCCAAACCATTGGCCAGTTTTCATCGGACGAGAAATGCAGCTCGGGTTCGACATTGGCATTCCCGTGGTCATTCTTCCGGGGTGTTCGTTCGTCCAACTCTTTTCCGTTTCATCCTGTTTCTCGTCACGGCCGTCTTGCCCGTCTTCTCAAGTCGGGCCGATGAATTGCGCGGACTGGATCGGCTCGACTTCCGTTCCGTGGTCCGGGAAGCCAAGACTCGAGTTTTTCCAGCGGTCGTCTTCATCAAAGTAGTGCGCGAAGACAATGAGCGTGGAGAAAAACGCAGTCAGGAAGTTTCCGGCTCGGGCGTACTCATTAGTGCGGACGGCGAAGTGCTCTCGAATTGGCATGTCGTTGATAAGGCGACGGAGGTGCGGTGTCTCTTGAGCGATGGACGTGCTTTTCCGGCCAAGGTGATTGGGTCGGACAAAGATGTGGATGTCGCTTTGATCAAGCTCGACATCGGAAAAGAAGCACCCAATCTACCCTTTGCTCGATTGGGCGAGTCCAGCTCACTAACAGAAGGCGACTTCGTGATGGCGATGGGGGCTCCTTGGGGTATGAGTCGCAGTGTTAGTATTGGAATTATTTCTTGCACCCGCCGCTATCTCCCCGGCGCCAGTGAGTACTCGGCGTGGCTCCAAACGGATGCGTCCATCTCGCCGGGAAATTCCGGGGGGCCGCTAGTCAATACCGCGGGTGAAGTGGTGGGTTTGAACACCCGCGGAATGGGCGGCGGCGGTGGTGACCTAGGCTTTACGGTGCCGATTGAGGTCGTGCGAGAGGTCGCCGACCAGATGCGGCGCCACGGTAAAATGGAATGGAGTTGGACGGGGATCCAGTTGCAGCCCCTGCGGGATTTCAATCGCAATGTCTATTTTCCCGAGTCCGCGGGCGTGATAATTGCCGAGACCGATCCGGGCAGTCCCGCACGTCGGGCGGGATTGGAGACGGGTGACCGCCTCGTCAAACTCAACGGGGATGTCTTGAATGCCCTGACCCAAGAAGAGATTCCGGCAGTTAATCGCAGGTTGGGGTTACTGGCCAAGGGCACGGTTGCTCGTCTCGAGTTTGTGCGGAAAGGCGTAATGAAAACGGCTGAGTTGACGCCCCGGGCCAAAGGCAGGGTCGAGGGTGAGGAACTCGCGTGTCGTCGCTGGGATTTCTCCGTCAAAGCGATCAATCAATTCGACAATCCCGACCTCTATTTTCAACGCCAGGAAGGGGTCTTTATATACGGAGTCAAATTCCCCGGGAACGCCGCCAGCGCAGGACTCATCCGCGAAGACATTTTGTTAAAAATTGACGGGAAAGAGGTGAAAACGTTGGCCGAGGTCAAAGCGATTCATACGGCGGCCCTTTCAAAGGTTGCGGACAAGCATCGTTTGGTGGTGTCCCTGTTGCGCAACGGGGAACTGCGCCAACTCGTGCTCGATTTCAGTCGGGAACACGAAAAAGAGTAGGCGTTTGGGTCGAGCGCTAGCCTTTGACGTTTATCAGCGTTTTGACGGCCCTGTTTCCGGTGGCCATGGCCCGGAAGAGGGCTGGTAATTCGCTAAGACCATTCAACCCATCGACGAAATCGGCGGCCCGTACGGTCCCGCTTTCAATGTGTTGGAGCGCACGCCGAATCGTTCGTGGAGTATGGTGAAACGAAGCCAGAAGCGTGAGGGCGGAATAGTGCAACAACGTGGTGTCGAAATTGACGGTCGTCCCGCTTGGGCAACCGCCGAATAGGTTGACCCGGCCACCTTTCCGCACAAGTCCGACCGCGGCCTGCCACGTTTCGGGTTGTCCGATGCATTCGATGACCACATCGAATGGCCCCACAGCACTTTCGCGGACGGCGGCGGCCAAATCGTCACGACCGGTGACATCGACGATGGCGGTGGCCCCGAGGCGCCAGGCTTTCTTCAATCGAAGCTCGCCCCGGCCCGCTATCGTCACGTCGCAATGGGCTTCCTTTGCCAAAGCGACGAACATCAGGCCGATGGGTCCTGCGCCCAAGACGAGGATCCGTTCGCAGGGCTGGAGGCTCAGGTCATGCACGCCTTGTACGACACAGGCCAGCGGCTCGGTCAGGGCGGCGTCGGCAAATTCAGTGCCGGTCCGCAATTTGATGAGGTTGGCCTCGACCAGTCGGGCGGGAATCACAATCGATTCGGCATACGCTCCGTTGAGAAACAAAAGGTCATCGCACAATTGTTCCTGCCCCCGAATGCAGGCTGGACAGAGGCCGCACGGTGCAGAATTCGCGGCCACAACCCGGTCACCAACCCGCCAGGTGGTTGCCTCCGGAGTGACTTCGGAGATAACACCGGCGAACTCGTGGCCAAAGGTACACGGCGGCTTGAGCATGCGAGCGTGGTATCCGCGCTTGAAAACCTTGAGATCGGTGCCGCAGGTTAGCGCCGCCCTGATTTCAACGCGCACTTCGCCAGCCGCCAAACTCGGCTCGGGCAGACTTTCGATGCGAATATCTTCTTTTCCGTGCAGAACCGCGGCGCGCATGGCGCGAAGTCTAGCCGAGAAACCCCATCACCGCGAGCAAGGTGTAAACAAAACCACAACCCACGGAGTTTCCAATCTCTGAATTTGACGGTACTCGTGGAATTTGCCCCTCCGAACTCCGATAAAACGGGTTGGGCCCGTTTCCGGTTGGCCAAACCAGCAGTGGCAGTTTGCCGGGGACCGTTCATGCTTCCGGCCGATGTCGTTTGGGCTCCGCTTTCTAGGTACGGGCACGTCGCAAGGTGTGCCGATGATTGGTCGGGATTATCCCGCGGCGTTTCTGGCCAACGCGAAGAACCACCGGTTCCGCGCTTCGATCTTTGTCGAAACACCGATGGTCAAACTCGTGGTCGATACGACGCCGGATTTTCGATCACAAATGCTCCGAGAAGGGTTGGGCTATTTAGATGCGGTGATCATTACTCACGCTCACGCCGATCACATCCTGGGGCTCGATGATTGCCGCCGGGTCTGCGATCTTCGCGGCGGTCCATTGCCCCTGTACGCGACCGAGGAAACCTTGGGACATCTAGGCCGAATCTTCAGCTACGCTTTTGACGGACGGAAGATTCCTCGCGGTTATTTTCATCCTGCGCCACACGTTATCAGTGGTCCCTTTGAAATTGGGGATTTACGGATTACTCCCTTTCAATTACCGCATGGAAGCATCACCACTACCGGATTGGTCTTTGAACAAGGCGGCCGCAAGCGCCTCGCTTATTACAGCGATTGCAAGGAAGTACCCGAGGGTGCGATCACGGCGGCTCGCGGGTGTGAGGTGGCCGTTCTCGACGCGCTCCGCCGAGAATTGCATCCCACCCACATGTGTCTGGATGAAGCCCTGACGACCGCTCGTCGCTTGCAGGCCGAACGTACCTATTTTACCCATCTGACCCATGACTACGATCATGACGTGGATCAAGCGGAACTGCCGGATGGGGTCTGGTTAGCGTACGATGGACTGCGCTTCACGAGTCCATGAACGCGGATAATTCGCATCAGTTGAATCGGATGACCTGGGTCTATCGGTCCCTGTGGTGGCTCACTCATGGGGCTTGTCGGGTGTATTTTCGGGTTCGGGTCGAGGGGTTGGAGCATATCCCCCGGCAAGGACCACTGATTCTGGCGTCGAACCACGTCAGTTTTATCGACCCACCGATCATTGGTTCGATGGTACCGCGGGTCGTTAATTTCCTCGCCCGGGAATCGCTGTTGCGTGTACCGGTTTTGGGTTGGTTGTTCCGACAGGTGAATGCGGTGCCCGTTGATCGCAATAGCGGAGCGTCGGGACTGAAGGCCATCCTGGATCGGCTCCAGGCCGGAGGCGCAATTATTGTGTTTCCTGAAGGAACTCGCTCGCCAGACGGACGGCCGATGCGGGCGAAGGCCGGGGTAGGACTCACCGTGTTACGAACGGCGGCGCCGGTGGTGCCGGTGCGACTGGATGGAGCGTTTGCGGCGTGGGGTCGGCACCGGATTTTTCCTCGACCGAAAAAGATCATTTTACGATTTGGTCAGCCTTTGTTATTTGAGGTCGAGCGTGCCGAAGCCCTGATCTGCGAAAAACCAAGACTCAAAATTCTTTACCAAGAGGTGGCTGATAAAGTAATGACTCAGATCGCTGCCGTTCCGGAACGAGAGTGACACCCATTTGTCACGTGGAGACAGGCGCAGTCTGCAAGCGATTTTTTAACTTCATTTTGAACACTTTGCGTGTTCCTCCCTCCATCGCTTGAATTTTTCCTGGAGTTATTCCAAAACTTTTTGCCTTTGGCTCGGTTTATCTTGCCTGTAATCTAGAAGACGTCGCACCATGATGACACTTTGTTCCTGTTCCCGGGCTGTTCCGCGATTAGGCCAGTCGGCTAAAGACGAATGACTCCACGCTGGCCGTTTTAAAAATGAACGACGCCCCGACATCCATCGCCCTTCCTGACGAGCCGTTGCCCGTCTCCACTGGCCAAGCAAACGCTGTGATGCCGTTCGGGAATTTGGCCCGCGTGATCATCCCAGCGGAAGCATTGCGGGCGTTACCCGCTGAGTTTGTCCATCGGCACCACTTGATCCCGGTGGCCTTAAAGGATGGGAATTTGGTGATCGCCACCGCCACGTTGGGGGATCGTCGCGTTCGGGACGACATTCGGTTACTCAGCGGGTTTGAAGTCGAAGAGCACCTCGCGCCCGCCGCCGAAATCGCTGAAAAAATCGCTGAATGTTACCAACTCACGGTCGAGAAGATGATCGAAAATCTCGATCCGACGGCCAAGGGGGGCAGCGACCCCAAGAATCTTCATGATATCGAGGTGATGGCGAACGAGCCGACCGTCGTGAATCTCGTCAATCTCATCGTCTCGACGGCTCTCCGAGAACGCGCTAGCGATATTCATCTACTCCCCTTCGAAAGCACCCTCCAATTGCGCTATCGGATTGATGGTTTGTTGCAAGAAAAACCGCCGCCGCCGAAGCCGCTCCACGCCGCGCTGGTTTCTCGTATTAAGATCATGGCCGACATGAACATCGCTGAGCGATTCATGCCTCAGGACGGCCATATTCAAATCAATCACCGCGGTGCCCGGGTCGACATCCGCGTCGGCACCATGCCTAATATCCATGGTGAAAGTCTCGTCATGCGACTTCTGGTCAAAGATGAGCGGCTGCTCCACCCCAGGGAATTGGGGCTCGATACCGAACGGGCCATTCAGCTCGAACATTTGGTGGAAAAGCCCCATGGATTATTTCTCACCACCGGCCCGACTGGCAGTGGTAAAACAACCACGCTCTATTCCATTCTCCAAGGGGTTTATGCCCCGGAAAAGAAAATTGTTACCATTGAAGATCCGGTGGAATACGAATTGGCCGGGGTTTCGCAGATTCCCGTTCGGCCGAGCCGCGGATTCACCTTTGCGAATGGTCTGCGCGCCATCCTGCGGCAAGACCCCGATGTGATTATGGTCGGTGAAATTCGCGATGCGGAGACTGCCGAAATCGCGATCCGTGCCGCGCTCACCGGGCATCAAGTCTTTAGCACCCTGCACACGAACGACGCCCCAAGTGCGGTCACGCGTTTGATTGATATGGGGATTGAGCCATTTCTCATCTCGTCCTCGCTGGAAGGGGTCCTGGCGCAACGCTTGGTTCGCCGGATTTGCCCCGTCTGTCGCCGTCCGACCCCCGTTTCTCTCGCCCTGCGAGAAAAGCTCGAAGCCCTGAGCGGTAAATCCCTCGACGGCAAATTTTTCCAAGGAGTCGGCTGCGACGAGTGTCGCAGTGGTTACCGCGGACGGATCGGCATCTTTGAATTGCTAGCGATTAACCCCGCTTTACGAGAACTCATCCTACAAAAACGTTCCAATGCTGAACTCAAATCAACGGCTCAACGGAGCATGATTACGATGCAGCAAGATGCCCTCCGCAAAGCCGGTGAAGGGTTAACTACTTTGGAGGAGATCGTCCGCGTCTGTGCGAGTGATGCCCAAGAATGAGTGCCTTCCGGTATCAAGCAATTGCGGGTGATGGCGCCCCGGTGAACGGCGTGATCGAAGCCGATGATCGGCGATCAGCCCTTCAGCTATTGGGCCGACGCGGACTCTATCCTTCGCAACTTGAATCCAGCCGCAGCCCCGTTTCGGGCCCGGCGGCCGCGGCGCCCAGTCCCAAGCCCCTTTCCTCCTCCGCCACAACTCCCCTGGCATCGCCTGCGTCGGCTAGGATTTCTGGGTGGCCTTTCGGCGGGAGCGTCCGGCGAAAAGATATTACCGCATTTTCCCGTCAAATGGCATCGCTCGTCGGTGCTTCAATTCCTATTCCCCAAGCCCTGGAAGGTCTGGGAGACGAGGAAGAAAATCCAAACCTCCGCGCCGTGCTCCGGGAACTCTCTTCAGCCGTCCGAACCGGGGCATCGTTTTCCGGAGCCTTGGCCGCGCAACCCCGGCATTTTAGTAGCCTCTATGTCAGCATGGTCCGAGTCGGCGAAGAAGCCGGTGCGTTACCAGGAGTCATGAATGATCTGGCCGATCTGTTGGAAAATGAAGCCGAAGTCCAAAGCGAGGTCGTTGCCGCCGTTTCCTACCCGTTATTTGTCTTAACATTCGGGATTCTAACCGTCGTGATTTTGATCACGGTCGTTTTACCGAAGCTGTTCACCATGCTTCAGGAAATGATTCAGGTCCTGCCTCTGCCCACTTTAATTCTGCTCTCCGTGAGCGGTTTCTTCAACCGGTATTGGTGGGTCGTTCTGCTTGGGGGGATCGGGGGTGCGGTTGGATTGCGGGCCTACATCCGTACAGCGGCCGGTGCCGAGATGTTTGACTTCCTCAAGCTCCGGATTCCGATTCTGGGTGGAATGTTTCGAGCCGCGGCACTGGGCCGTTTTGCGCGAACGCTCGGAACTCTTGTGAAAAGCGGTATTTCCTTACTCCCCGCGCTAAAGATCGTCGAAGCCACCATTGGAAATCTCATCATGGCCCGCCAGATCGCCCAAGCCGCGGAAGAAACACGAAGCGGCGCGTCCCTCGCCGGATCTTTGCGGAAACTTGGAATTTTTCCGAAGAGCGTTATTCAGATGATCGCGGTGGGTGAAGAAACCGGCAAACTCGATGAGATGCTATTAAAGGTGGCTCTGATCGAAGAACGACACCTGCGTTCTCGAACGAAGACCGTTATTTCGCTGCTCGCCCCCATCCTCATTCTGGCCGTGGGCGCTCTGGTTGGCTTTATGGTGCTGGCCATCCTGTTACCGATTTTCAAAATGTCCCGCGGGTTTCAATAATGCCCTGCAATGCTCCACACGAACCCAGTTCCTACCAACTCCTGTGCTCCCGTGAAACTCTCACCTCCTCGCTACGCCCAATATCCAGTTGGCCGCCCACTCCGTCGCTCATCTGCCTTCACCCTGATCGAACTGATTGTGGTGGTCATCATCCTCGCGGTCTTGGCGGTCACGGTCGTGCCGCTCTTTACCGGTACCACGACCGATGCAAAAATTAGCACCGCCAAATCCCAGGTGGCCGAACTCGAATCCGCTCTGGAACGTCTCAACGTCCATATGGACCGTTACCCAACTGCGGAAGAAGGCTTAAAAATTCTGGTCGATTCGCCGACCACCGACGCTAAGAGTTGGCGCGGACCTTATTTAAAACAAATCAGGCCCGATCCCTGGGGTATCCCATACCAGTACCGACGGCCCGGGATTCACCATCCCTCGGGCTTCGATCTTTGGTCGCGGGGTGCGGACAAGGCGGACGGCGGCGAAGGCGCCAACGCTGACATCGGAAATTGGTAACCACCGGATCTGCCCAACTCATGGGGTCCTCTCGTTTGCAAGTTTCGAAAACCGCCGGGTTCACTCTCATTGAATTGATGGTGGTGATCAGCCTCATTGCTATTTTGTCTGCAGTTATTATACCCGAGATGCGCGGAAGTTTTAAGGACGCCGTGCTGCGAGGAGCCAGTCGTAAATTCATCGACGTCTTCGGCCTGGCGAACGGGCGGGCGGTGGCTCTTCATCAAATCCACCGCGTCCGACTAGAACGTCTCAAGGGACAATTTGTATTAGAACGACAGACCACTCGCGGCGGCCGCACTGCCCGGTTCGTGCCGGTTCGCGAAATCTCGGGAGGTGAAGGAACGCTCAACCCTCACGTTACCTTCGAGCTTCACCCCACTCTTTCCGACCCCGCGGCTCCCGCGGCCTCGGAACCGGCCGTGCGCCGAAGCGAGACCTCGATCGGCCGTACGCTTGAAGCCATTACTTTTTATCCCGATGGAACCGCCGATGCGGCTGAACTCGTGCTTCGAGATGACGCGGGCTTTCGCCTCTCGTTGAGGCTCAATCCAGTCACCGCCCGCGTCCGTGTCACCGTTCCGGACCGCCCATGAAATTGCGCAGTACCACGGCCGGATTCTCCCTGATTGAGGTCATGATTGCGGTCCTGATCTTGAGTGTCGCGATTACCGGGCTCGTTCAGGGCATCACGACGGCGCTGCGGTCCACCAAAGATTCCGAACTCCAAACGACGGCCGCCTTCTTCGCAGCGGGTCAAATTGAAATACTCCGTGCGGAAGGATTTCGGGACGACGGCGTGACCGAAGGCAAAGGTCCCGCCGGTTTAACCGCGTACCAATGGAAGCAAACGGTGAGCCCCACCGCAATTCCGGGCCTGCACGAGGTTGCCGTAGAAGTACGACATACCTCCACCACCAAACCGATTTTCGAACTGCGCACCTTGCTCTTTGATCCGCCGGCCGGTTCGTTTACCAACCGAGCAGATCTCAACGAGAAATCGTCCCGCCGCCGCGGGTCCCGAAGGGGTGCTCAATGATCCACTTGCAGGGAGTACGGATCACCAAAGCTCGAGGCTTCACGCTGATTGAGTTGGTCATTAGTTCGGCACTGATGGCCATGGTTCTCGTTAGCACCTATGCCTGCCTCAATGCCGGGTTCTCTGGCCAAAAAATCGTCGAACCTCGCACGGATCTGATTCAAAGCGCACGCGTCGCCTTGACCCTTATGAGTGCCGATTTGCGTTGTGCCTGTCCCCTGCCTCAAGGGGCTCCGTTTTTGGGTGTTCGACGCCTCCTCGGCGCGGTTTCTGCAGACAATCTCGATTTCTCTACTCACAACTATACCCCAAAGAATCGGAGTGAAGGTGATTTTTGCGAGGAAAGTTTTTTTGTGGAGAAAGACCTGAAGTCCGGGCGTTATACACTTTGGCGCAGACGCAACCCGGCGCTGGCGTTCGACCCGCTTTCGGGCGGCTCGCGAGAAGAGCTGGCGACCGGTCTCGCCGGACTTCGGCTGGAGTATTATGACGGTTTCGACTGGTACGATTCTTGGGGCGATCCCAAAGCGGGCTCGACGAAATCGCAGCTAACCTTGGCCAAACCCAACTCCGACGGTATGCCGGAAGCGGTCCGGATCACTCTCTACTTTGACACCTCGCCACCGGTTCCCTCTGTCCCTGGTCGGGAAACGCCCATTTCGGCTCCGCCGCTGGTGTTCCAAACCGTCGCGCGGATCAATGTCCCCTCCAGCGAGGCGGCAGTCACTTCCACGCCCAGCACCCCCAACGCGTCTCCGGGGCCAATACTCGGGCATTAATCTCGTGCGCTTTCCTGACCCAGTCACCCGCCCGATCGACCGGTCCAATCGCTCGGATTCTGGCTCGATTTTGATCGGTGTCCTTTGGTGCGTGGTGCTCCTCGCAGTGATCGTCATCGGCCTCCTGCACACCTCCCGACTCGATCTCATGGTCGGGAAATACCACGGGGATCGTCTCCAAGCCCACTATCTCGCATTAGCTGGAATTGAAAAAGCAAAAGCCTTGCTCCACCAAAATGCGGTGCAGCGGAGTCGTTCCGGTCTCCATGATAGTGCGGAACTTTTAGACGCACCGGCTCAATTTCGAGATGTCGCGCTGGGGCGGGGCAAATTCCGGGTGTTCCGCGCCGGACGAGCCGATGAAGGCGGGGGTATTGTCTACGGTGTTATCGACGAAGAAAGTCGGTTAAATATCAATTCCGCCGCCCCGACGGAACTGACCAAGCTCGTGGGCCTAACGCCTGATATTGCGGCGGCGATTGTCGATTGGCGCGATGGGGACAATACCGTGACCCCGCTCGGCGCCGAGGCTCCTTATTACGCTTCGTTACAACCTCCGTATCGCCCTCGTAACGGCCCGTTTCCGACGGTTCGCGAGTTGCTGATGGTGCGCGGAATCTCACGCGAACAACTTTTTGGCGAACCTTTGAATCCTCCGCCGAATCTCGCGACGCCGATCCCCTCTGCCCCGGCGGCCGGAGGGATTTTATCGCCCGAAGAAGATTCGGATCTTTTGCCCGAAGCCGGCTGGGCTCCTTGGCTGACCGCGTTTTCTTCGGTGGCGAATATCGATGCCTCAGGGAATGATCGCATCAATATACAAACGGCGGAAGTCGGAGTTTTGACCGGAGTTCAAGGCGTGACCGCTGAAATAGCGCGGGCGATCGTGGCTTACCGAGGGCAGAACCAGTTCCAAAGCGTGGCTGATTTACTCGACGTGACCTCGACCCCACCGGGCGGACGCGGGCGAGCGAACAACCAGCCCACCGGTCCTAAAGTGATTAACGAAACTCTATTTCGGGAAATTGCCGATCGTTTCACCGTGGAGGAAGGCAGTACTTTGTCCGGAGTGATTAATATAAATACCGCCACCGTCGAAGTCCTCATGTGCCTGCCGGGGCTCAACCGACAACTCGCGCAAGCAATAGTTGCCCAACGGCGTGCTCAAGGCTTTTTCCCTAACATCGCGGCCCTCCTCGAAGTGCCCGGTCTGAATCGGGACCTCTTTAAACAACTGGTTCCCCGAGTAACGGCTCGATCCGAAACTTTCCGTATTCTCAGTGAGGGTCGAGCCGGTTCGACTGGAACGCGACAACGGATTGAAGCCGTCGTTCACGTCGGCCTGCGCAGTGTCACCATTTTAGCTTATCGGGAGGACGACTTATGAAACGGCTCAGTGCCCTGGAATTGACGCGAGTCTTGGTCGAAATTCGACCGACTTCCCTTCACGCTTGGGCCGGCGATACTGGCCTTGATATCCCGCTCGAACGAAGTGCGGACGGCCGCCTACTGCCGACCTCGGCGGCGGGTGCCACCGCCGCCCTTCAAGGTCTCCTCGTTGGCAAATCCTGGCTTTCGCGAGCCCAGATTTTTTGTGCGATTGGCTCCCGCGGGGTGCTGCTTCGGTCTCTCTTGTTACCCTCGGCGGGGTCGAGTGAAGTGACCCGTTTGGTCCAGCTTCAAATTGAAAGCGAATTTCCGTTACCCCCCGAGGCACTGGCTTGGGGCTGGATTCCCCTCGCCGGAAAGGCCGCCGGGAACACCCCCAATTCCGCTCGCCAGGAAGTGCTCGTAGCCGCCGTCAAAAAGGAAGTCATCGAAGAATATATCGCACTGCTCGCGCCATTGGATGTCGACCCAACTTTTACTCTGGCGGCGCTGGCCCGTCTCGGGGCAATACCCGATTCGCCGCCGCCGTTTGCGGTGCTTGATATTGGCCCAACTCACTCCGAATTGACCCTCGTCGAAGTCGGAGCTGCGCCCTCCGTTCAAGTTTTGGCTTGGGGTGAAAATCGGATTGTCGATCAGGTAGCCGTTGCCTCCGGTCAAAATCGCGAGCAAGCGATCGCCCACCTTGCCAAACTCTCCGCGAACTCGCTGACCACGGGTGAGTCCATTCAGGCCCGGTCGATGCCAGCGGCCCTAGACGAAGTCATGAGGCAACTTGTCGCCACGCTACCCGGGACGGCCACCACCCTGCCGCTCTGGATTGCGGGGTCACCCACTCTGGCGCCGTGGCTCAAGGCACGACCGGAAACCTTCAATTCAACCCGAAGCTTTCCCGTCCCGACCGGCCCCGGGCGGACCGCCGCCACCGTTGGCCTCCAGCAGACGTTAATCCTGGGTGCTTCGGGGCTGATCACGCTGCAAATCAAACCCGTCGCGGCCCCCAACACGACGATCCGCTCTCTCCCCCATCGACAAATTGCCACCGCCGTTGCGCTACTCCTCGGCGTCCTGCTTTTCCCCTACCTCGAAGCCCTCCTTTTCCAGCCGCGGCTCGCCCGCCGTCTTGCTGCCCTTCAAGCGGGACAACCGCAGCTGACAGCGATTGATCGCGAACTCAGCTTCTTCCGTTATTTCGAGCAAAACCAGTCTCCTCATCTCGATGCCGCCTACGTCATCGCCCAGGCTGCTCCACCGGGCGCTCACCTCGATCAGGTGAGTATTAATCGGCAAGGAAACGTCTCTCTGAACGGTTATCTGCGTGATCTGAGCCAGATTGGGGATTTTAGAATTAAACTCGTTAATTCAGGTTTTTTCTCCTCCGTCGTGGCCGAAGATCAAACACCGACACCGGACCGGCAGCGTATTAATTTTCGGATGACGGCACAATGGAAAGACGTCAATGAACGAGAGGCCCTTGCCCTCGGTCCGGTGCTCCCAGAACCCGGTGCGGGAAAGGTGGGTATCACAAATTCCACCCTTGGACCCAAGGCCAGCAGCGGGACGACCAATGCCCCTCTCATCGTCACGAATTCTAACAATTCCACGAATATTTCTACGACCTCGAATGCCCCTGCGAGCACACCCCTAATACCGCCGCCGCCATCCGCTTCTCATTCCGCGCCCTAACCGCTAACCCCGTTGTTGTTGCCGATACCCATGACCTTTCCTGCTCTCACTCCTCGCGACCGTAAAACCATTCGCTACGGCGCCATTGGAATTGCCATCTATCTGGCCCTCTACGGCGGTTGGCGAGCGTTCAGTTTTCTAGGCCAACGCCGCACCGAATACCGACAACTCCTCCGCGAAAGCGCGGATTTTAAGATCAAGTACGAATTGTACGACGCTCGCGTCATCCGTTTGAAACGCCAGATGGAGGCATTCCAGATGGACCCGGCTCAACTCACCAATTCGACCTTGGTCGCCCGAGCCACCGCCGCCATCCAACAGTCCGCAACTCAAGGAGGACTCCAATTGGGTCCGATCCGAGAATCATTGACCCGAGGCTCGGAACGTGAATTAGGTTCCATCCAACTGGAGGTCACGGGGCCGGTGCCGGCGGTCATGACCTTTGCTCATCGACTCCGTACGCTTGGCTTTCCCATCATCATCGACACCCTCAACCTCGCCTCCGAACCGCGGGGACCCGGCTTGGTCAAATTGAGCCTCGGTCTCATCCTACTGAACTATCCACAGTGGGATCTGAAGGAGGTGCCCAATGCCTAAGAACCTGGGTCAAATTCTCCGTGTTATCTGCCTGGGATTGGCCGTCGCGTTAGTTGGCGAAGTCGTCGTGATGATTCTTCACCTGAATCCACTCGGTCATTTGGCGACTCCCGCGCCCCCTCGATGGCAATCCAGTGACGATGCCCCGCCTGTCACCAATCAGGTTGCAAAACTGACTCCGCCTCCGAGCACGAATCGCGCCTCCACGAATCTGGTGAGCACGAATCTTCCCAGCGCTGCGATTGCGGGTACGAATGGAACTCGGACCCACGTCACGGGCATCGGCGGTCTAATAACGAATGTCCTGGGAACAAACTTTGTCGGCACGAATACGCTAGGAACGAATCTCATCGCCACCCAAGCGGGTGGAACAAATCTCGTCCAGACCCAGTTGACTAATGTGAGTTCAGCCCCCGCCTCCATGCCCCCTCCGATGGGAATGCCCATGGGAATGGGTATGTCCATGGGAGGCCCACCCTTTATGCGTGGACCGGGAGGGGGACGCCCTCCGCGACCGCTTTCAGCACTGATCCAAGCTCGCATTGATCGCATTACGCAAAGTGAACTGCTCGCTCCGATTATTCGTCCGCCACCCATGGCTCTGCTGGGTATTGCGGGTCGAGACGCATTTATCCGTACGCCGAGTGGCCAGTCTACGCTCCTTCGTGAAGGCGGCGAGAGCGACGGCATTAAACTTCTCCGTCTCGGCACCAATCGGGTGCTGATTGAGCAGGCGGGTGAAAAGAAAGAACTTACCATTTTCTCGGGCTTCGGCAGCGAAAGCCTTCTTCCCAAAAAATAATCTATTGTCTCTATGAAGCCCTTCCGTTCTCGGCGCTGCGGCCCAGTTCACCCGGCCCCGCTCCTCAGTCTCACGGCGCTCTTGCTAGCGGGATTCCCCGCCTCCTTGCCCCTCGCCGCCCAGGCACCCCCTACGCCCTCGGCCGGGGCTCCTCCGGCTCCAGGCGCCCCACCCGAAACCCCCGGCGCTAAAACCGCTCCGGCCCCGCTTTCGCCCACGGAAGAGATCCAAGTGAGCTTTCAGGGCGCCAATATCGATCTCATCGTTCAGTGGCTCTCAGAAACCACCGGCAAAAGTGTGGTCAAACATCCGCAGGCCCAGTGTCAACTCACCATCACCAGCACCAAGAAACTGCCGGTGCGCGACGCGCTCAACTTGGTTTATCGGGCGCTCTCCTTAGAAGGATTCACGGCGGTGGAATCGAGCAGCTCCATCTTTATCGTCCCCGAAGGAAAAGAGCCTCGAATGAGCCCAGAACTCATTGATTCCACTCGAACGGATATACCGGTCGGTCGTCAAAAAATCGTCAAAATATTCCAACTTAAATCCATCTCCGCCGGCGAGATGAAAGAAAAAGTAAAGGGCGTCTTGTCCGAGAAAGCGACCGTTGAAATCAATGACCGCTCGAATCAGCTCATTATTAACGACTATAATGACAGCATCGTGCTCGTGGCGAATCTGATTCGATTGCTTGACACCGATCATCAAGGCGACCTCACCGTGCGCATTATTCCGGTGAAACACGTCAGTGCCCGAGACCTGGCCAAAGAGGTCACTCCTCTCTATCAAAAAATGAGCGGCAAATCCGCCAATGAACCCATTGAGGTCAGCGCCAATGAACGATCCAATTCCCTGATCATTCTTTCGAGCGAAACCAACTACAAAGCCCTAGAAAAACTCGTCAACGCGCTGGATACCGAAGATGCTCAAGAAAAGGTTATGCGCTCTTTCCCGCTTAAAAATGCGGATGCAGAGGACGTTGCTAAGCAATTGAAAGACCTGATTCAAGACCAGGATAAATCAAACCGGAGCCGCTATTTTTACTTCGAGCAACAGGATAATAATAAAGGTGGCAAGAAAATGAATGTGGTCGCGGATCGTCGTCGGAATACGGTCATCGTCCAAGCACCACCCGCGGAAATGGATAGTATCGGCAAAATGATCACGGCGCTCGACGAACCGGTCGGTGGTGACGCCCTAGCCCCTCGGATTTATCCACTGAAGTATGTCCGCGCGATCGATATTGAAGATGTTCTCAACGAGCTGTTTCTGAAGAAGACCCAGCAACGTTCCTACTATTTTTATGATGAGGCGCCCGAGCCGACCGCGGATCGAGATGTCGGCCGATTGTACGGCAAAGTGCGCATTACGAGCGAACCCTACGCCAATGCGATCATTATTACCTCGAATTCCAAAGAGAGCCTGATGGCCGTCGAAGACGTCCTCAAGCAACTCGATGTTCAATCGCCGGCGGGCGAAAGTACCTTCCGCATTAGCTTGAAATTTGCCGATGCCACCACCGTTGCGAACAACCTGAATATTCTCTTTGCCAAAGTTGGCTCCCCCACGTTACGTCCCCAGAATCCGCCTGGACCGCAAAATCAACAGCCGCAGCAGTCGGAGCAACAGCCCTTTGATCAAAGCCAGAACACCGCCGCGCTCGCTCAGGAGACAAAAGAAGAACTCTATTTTCCGTGGCTCGGGGGTCAGCCAGAAAATACCCGTAGTGGCGATGGCAAAAGCAGCAGCCATCAGGTCAGCGACCTTGTCGGCCGCGTGCGGGTGGTCGCAGATCGACGGAGCAATTCGCTCCTCATTTCGGCTAACCTCCATTTTTTCCCACAAGTCCTAAAATTAATCGACGAGCTCGATGCGCCGACCGCGCAGGTCCTCATCGAAGCGCACATTGTCGAAGTCTCGAGCGATCTCATGAATCGTTACGGCGTCCGCTGGTCGCCCGATGGCAATAAGACGTTCACCGCTGACGATTACGACAACTCGATTCTGGGCAGCACAAAGGGCAGTTACCAGAAGGGTTTCGGAGGTTCGACCGCCGTGAACACACCGGCCGCCGCCGGAGTCATCGCTTCGCTGGCCAACCTCCGTTCCGGGGTATTAGCTAGCACTGTCAATTTGGATATCCTCATCCAGTTTCTGCGTAAAAACACGGAAGCAAGCGTGTTGGCCGATCCTCAGATCAATGTCGAAGACGGTGAAACCGGAAAACTCTTCGTGGGCTCGCAGGTGCCTTTTATCTCCCAAAGTCAGAACACTCAGGTCGGCAGTTTAAATCAGAGTTTCAAGTACAAAGACGTGGGTATTATATTGGAAGTGATTCCACACATTAATGTGACGGGGGATGTTTCGCTCAAGATCCGGGTGGAATCGTCGGCCATCGAGCCGGGGCAGACGTTGTTCGGCGGGGCCATTCTCAATACCCGTACGTTTAAAACGGATATGAATGCCAAGAGTGGTCAAACGCTGGTGTTAGGCGGCATCATTCAAAAACAAGTCTCCGATATCGTCCGTAAGGTTCCGATATTGGGGAGTGTCCCGGGTTTGGGGTGGGCGTTTAAAAAGAAAGACAAATCGACGCGTGAAGTGGAGTTGTTTGTGTTTCTCCGGCCGCGGGTGATTCGCTCCCCGGATGATGCCTTGCGGGTGGCTGATGAAATTCGCGCCAAGACGCCATTGATCAAGGATTGGGACCATCAACAGGATGCTTCGAGAGCTACCAACTCCGCTCCGTCCAAACTCCATTGAACGGATACGACCATCCGGTTCATCCGGTCGTAGGTTGTCAGTCGCTGTGGCCGGGGCTGCCTTGGGGCAGGATCTACCGGATTCGTCCCCAACCGATTGGCATCCGACCGCCCATCGGCTATGAGGTAGGGATTCTTCAGAAATGGATGCTTCGCTTATGACTTCCGCCGTGGGCTCGATTCGGGTCGCTGGGTGGTGTCTCGGCCTTCTGGGCTCGTTGAGTCTTGGCCTCGCGGAGGAGCCTCTCCCGAGCGTTGATCGGCTGCGATCGAGCCAGGTCCTGCGGCATCTCAAGCCCAATCCGATGCCTGCTCCCCCACAAACGGAGCCGGAACGAACCGTGGCCCAGATGTATGTGCCAGAGGGATTCCGGGCAGAATTGGTCGCGGGCGAACCCGATTTGCAACAACCCATCGCCTTTGCGTGGGATGACCGCGGACGCATCTGGGTAGCCGAAGCCTACAGTTATCCCCAGAAACGGCCGACCGGTCAGGGTCTGGATAAATTGGTCATCTTTGAAGACCGCGATGGCGATGGTAAATTTGAAACCCGGAAAGTTTTTGCCGAAGGACTCAACCTCGTTAGCGGGTTTGAAGTCGGGTATGGCGGCGTATGGATCGGTGCCGCTCCGGAACTCCTCTTTATCCCTGATCGCAACCAGGACGATCTTCCGGATGGCCCGCCTGAGGTGTTACTCGACGGTTTTGGGTTTCAAGATACGCATGAGTGTCTGAACAGTTTTCTTTGGGGGCCCGATGGTTGGCTGTACGGCAATCAGGGTGTCTTCAACCTCGCCCATATCGGCAAGCCAGGAGCACCGGACAATCAACGAACCGAACTCCGCGCCGGGGTGTGGCGCTATCATCCGGTGCGACACTCTTTTGAAGTCTTCGCGAACGGGGGCAGTAACCCGTGGGGCCTCGACTATGATGAACGCGGACAACTGTTCATGACCCATTGCCGCAGTCATTTCGGGCGCGGCCTAACCACCCATGTGTTGCAAGGGGGCCAGTTTTGGAATCAAGCTAACGCCCACTACGCCTCCTTTATCATCAGCGATCCACCTGCGGATTTTCCTGGTTTCCGCAACTACCTTCTCGCCTCGGCCCGCTACGACCACGGCGCGGGCGGCGCAGGCCCACGGGGCAGCGATGCCATTTATGGCGGGCACTCCCACGTGGGTACCATGATCTATCAGGGCGACAATTGGCCGGAGGAATTTCGCGGCCACCTTTTCACCCACAACCTGGGCGGCCATCAGATGAATCAGCAGGTCAATCGTCGCGAAGGATCTGGTTTTGATACCGTCCATGCTGGCCGCGATCAACTGTTTTGTAGCGACCCGAAATATGTCGCGGTCGATCTCCAGTACGGACCGGATGGCGCCGTCTATATCATTGATTGGTATGATCCACAGCATTGCCACAATCCCAATACGGAACAGTGGGATCGAAGCAATGGACGCATTTATCGACTCGAATGGGCCGCCACGTATCAGCCCGCAAAGGTTGACCTGGGCCATCAGAGCGATGCTGAACTCGTCGCACTTCAAGGGCACCGCAACGAATGGTTGGTCCGGATGTCCCGCCGATTGCTCCACGAACGTGCCCAAAGTCGTACGATCCAGGATACGGCGATTGCCGGGTTGGCCGATCTTTTCCTGCGTCAGACGGATCCGTCGATTCGGCTTCGGGCGCTTTGGACTTTGCACGCGATCGGCCATTTCACCGCCGCGGTCTCGAGCCGAGCGTTGCAAGATCCGGACGAATTTATTCGGGGGTGGGGAGTTCAACTTGCCACGGACCCGCTACCAGCCCGGGCCGAGGAGTTAGCGGAATTCATTCGTCTGGCTAAGACCGATCCTTCGCCCGTCGTGCGGCGGTATTTGGCCTCCGCGATTCAACGCGTTCCGGAAGCGACCGCGTGGGCGCTCATTGAAGCGTTGGCCCAACATGGTGAGGACCGGAATGATCGCAACATCCCACTGCTCCTATGGGATGGTTTGGCGGGACGAATGCCCACGCAACTGGATCGCGCTTTTGCGGTAGCGGGCGCTACCGAATTGCCTCAAATCGCCGATTATATCCACTGGTATGGTGCCGTCCTCGAAGGAAAGAGCTTGAACCGCGTGATTGCCGAGCTGGAGAACTCCGAAGGAGAAACGTTACGACGCCGATTGGCTGGCCTTGATCTCGCGCTCCAGGCGAAAACGCAAGGGGTCTCACCGGTGGAGTGGAAGGCCGTGGCACCCAAACTTTACGTCCACGCAGATGTGCGGATCCGACGGCTTGCCGAACGGCTTGCCGCCGTGTTCGGCGATGCGTCCATGTTTCCCCGGTTGCGGGAGGCACTGGGCCATCCGGGGGCTGACCCCGAGTTGCGCCAACACGCTTTCGCCGTATTGAGTCGCGCTCAAGATCCCGATGCCCTGGACGTATTCCTCGGACTCCTCAATGAATCTGCTTTTCGGTCGGCCACCATTCACCTGCTCGCCCGCTTTGATTCCCCAAAAGTCGCCGCCTCGTTACTGAGCCATTTTGAGCAGTTCCCGCCCATTGATCGTTCCGCGGCCTTGAACACGTTGACTGGGCGGACCTCATTCGCATTGGCCCTTTTGAAGGCGGTGGCGAGCAAACAGGTGTCGCGGGACCAATTGACGGCCTTTCATATTCGCGCTCTGACCGGGCTCAAAAATTCGGAAGTAGACCAGCGTGTGACCGCGACTTGGGGGCGAATTCTGCAAAGCCCGGCCGAAAAACAGACGCAGATCGTGAAACTAGAAAAGGTATTTAATGAAGCCCCGCTGTGGGCTTACTCGGCCAGTGAGGGCCACGGGCATTTTCAGAAACTCTGCGCGCAGTGCCATCGACTCGGTGAGGAAGGAACGCGACTCGGGCCAGAACTCACGGGCGCCGGCAAACAAGGAATTCGCTATTTGTTAGAAAATGTCATCGACCCGAATGCGGTGATTGGCGCCGACTTTCAAATGACCACGGTCGAAACCAAGAAGGGCGAAGTGGTCACCGGCCTGATTGGGAGCGGGACGTCCCAATCGTTGACTCTGCGAACGCCGACCGGTCCGATCGTCTTGGCCACGGGCGACATCGTCAAACGGGAAACGAGTGAGAAATCCTTGATGCCCGAGGGGCTGTTGGAATCACTTGGTGATCGTGAGCAATTGGAGTTGTTGAAGTTTTTGAACGAGAACTGAGCACGTTGATGGCCCGTGAGCGGACGTTTGGGGTTACGCCTTTGGGCGGAATTCCAAACGAAATCTACCCCCCATGTCGACTAGGCGCCCCGTCGACCAGCCGAAGGGTGATTCGGTTCATCGCCGTTGAAGTGGACTCTTGGATCTCGTCCTTCCGACCCGCGATGAAGCGGAGCAGCGCCCGCTGCTTTGAAATATCGTTGATCGTTGCATCCGAAACGGTGCGAACGACGGATAACTGAGCGAAACAGTGCCAGCGCATCCGTTCATGTCACCTTCTGAACAGCCCATCCCCTTTCCCGGGGTTGAGCTTCGGCCGACGCCGACAGCAGAGTTGGCGAAAGGCGCGGATGACGCGGCGACCGACGCGCGGCTATTAGCTGAGATCGCCGCCGGTCACTCAGGAGCTTTGGCCGAGCTCTACCAGCGCCGAGGAGGTGTCTTGCTCGGATTGCTCCTGCGAATCTTGACCGACCCCCATGAGGCCGAAGAGGCTTTGCAAGATACCTTCCTTCAGCTGTGGCGTCGGGCAAAGAATTACGATGCCGCGAAAGCGAGTCCTTTTACCTGGATGGTGCTCGTTGCCCGGGGCTTGGCTCTGGATCGGTTGCGCCGCCGAACTCGACAAACGGCCACCTTGGATGAATATAAATTTTCCTCTCATCCCACCGAGTTCAACCACGAAACCGGTTTTGTAAGCGCCTCGGAAGGCGAGACCCATCAACGATTGAAAAACGCGCTCGCGAAGTTGCCGAATGAACAACGCCAAGCCATCGAGTTGGCGTTTTACAGCGGTTGCACTCAGGAAGAAATCGCCCGAACGACGGGTGAACCCCTCGGCACGATTAAGGCCCGCATTCGCCGAGGGATGCTGGTGTTACGTCAACGGCTCAAGGATCGACATGAATAGTTCCCGCAAAGTATTTGAAGAAGAGATCGAAGAACAGGCCAGCCTCCATGTGCTGGAACTGCTCCCGTCCGAGGAACAGCGTGACTTCGAGCGCCGTCTCGCCGTCGATCCAGCCCTGCGCGAGTTCGTCCGTGAACTCCAGGGAAATCTGGAAGCCCTCGCGCTGACCGAGCCTTCGCAGCCTGCTCCGCCCCGGGTTTGGGGGCGCATTGCCGGCAAAATCCGGGCGGATTCTGCCCCGGCATTCCCCGTTTGGGCACGCACTTGGAGTCTACAACTCTTAGCGGCCGCAGCGTGTCTGGTCCTCGGCGCGCTAGCGCATAGCGCCTGGTCTCGATCCATTTTTCCACCGGATGGGCCGCCGATTTTAGTTCAATCGCAACCCTCATCCCCCTCCGGTTCTAGTGCGGTGCCGAACATCCCGGAGACGAGGAAGAACTTCGCAAAGGTTCGAGTTCCTTTTCCCCCTGCGCCCGCATCCAATGCGTTCTCTAACACCGGGGACCCTACCGCAAAGGTCCCCGCTGATACCACCAACGCCGGCGGCGCCATCGCAGACGCGGCCCGGCTACGAGGTCGCGTGCAAATGCTCGCGGCCCAATTGTCCGCTCTGAACCAGGTCCTTGAACAACAGCAGCAAGAACGACTACTGCCGCCCGGAGTCACCCGCCTGCATGTGTTCCAACTCGTTACTACCAATCACCCCTCCGTTGTGCGGGGGCTCAGCGGAACCGGTGCTGAACCAGCGACCGCCCCCTTGCCGGAACTCCTAGCACAGCTTGCCGCTACCCGCTTGACACCCGGGAACAAAACCACCCTTCAAAACCCCTCGGACTCTCCTCAGGTCGAGCCGCTCCCTATCGGTGCCACAACTCCCTCCGGAAGTGCGGGGACTGTCGCCTCGACCTTTCCACCCCAGAATCTTCCGATCGCCGCGATCACCCACTCACCCACTCTGAATAGAAATCTGCCGATCACGACTCCGCCGATCACTACGCTGACGCCGACGCCCGATCAGACCACGCCTCTCTTGACTGGAAACACCCCGATCCCGTCTTCAAGTGTCGGCGCCGACGAAGCTTTGAGTTCGGTGACGCCCCCGACGATTCATCCGGCCGAACTCGAACCGGCCAGCGTCGTAGCATCCTCCGGATCTCCGGCCTTCCAATATTCCGGCCAGAGCCTGAATAGCCCGAATAACCTGAATAGCCCGAGCTTCGGAGAAGGGGTCGCCTACGGTTTTGTCTCACCGGATTCAGGGATTGGCACCATCGCCCTCTCCAACCACCAACCGCTTGAGCGCAATGAAGTGTTCCAAGTCTGGAGCAGCACCGTAGGCCCCGGCGCAATTTCAATCATCCAAAGTCTCGGAACGGCGTACGCTGAAGGCCCCGTGGTCGTTCTCAAATTTGAGCTTCAATCGACCGGCACAACTCTGCCATCGCTGATGGTGACCCGGGAGCCCATGGGCGGTTCCCTCACGCCCACCGGGCCGGTGATTGTCGGGCCCCGGCCATCGCCCTGAATCACCCTTTTTTTCGAAATACTTTATCCTTTAAAATTTTCTCAATCTGTTGGTACTCTGACCTATGAATAGCAACGTCACTTCCTCCCACGTCAGGCCGTTTGGTCGGCTTGATTTTCCAGACGAAATGGATAGTCTCACCTGTCGCTTCGTCTCACTTATGAAATCCTCGCGTTGCTGCTGGTGGCTCACGGCCCTGTTGCTAGCCGGTATTCTGATTCCTCGCGCTGCGGCAGCCACTGGGCCCAACGCAAAGCCAAGCGTTGCCATCAGCGAGATCCGCGCCGTCGCTGGCGAACTCATCGTCACCGTCCATGTGTCGGCGGGTCAACGCCGAGTGCGACTCGAAAGCCGACCGCGAATTGGGCGCGGTGCCTGGACGCCTCGTGCCGTCCAATGGAGTGATGGCACGGAAGCCGATCTGATCTTCCGGCTCGCCGCGCAGCAAAACATGGAATTGCTCCGCGCCCTGGGGGATGCGGAAAGCGATCTAGGCCTGCCCGCGTCTTTTTTTTCGGGGCCATCCAGTTTTAGTGCACGAACCGAGACGAACTCTGGCGGCGCAGGAGGCGGATTATACTCGTTTGACTCCGCGGGTGCACCAACGCTTTCGGGTCCCAGCGCTGGAAACAGTTCCCTCATCCTCAATCCAAGTACCAGAACCGCCGATCTCTCTCGTGCGGTCGTCGAGTCGGACATCTGGAAACTCGACGGCTCGACCCTCTATTTTTTTAACCAGCAACGCGGCCTCCAAGTGATCGACGTCACCCACCCCGATCAGCCCGCACTCCTCGGCACGCTGCCCCTCGCCGTCTGGGGCGAACAAATGTACCGATTGCCCGCCATCACCACCGATGGTTCGGTCTGGCTTGCGCTCCTCACCCAGCAGGGGTGTGCGGGCAACGGCAGCGAAGTCTTGCTCGTTAATGTGAAGGATAACCAACCTCGGCTCGCCAATCGCCTCCCTGTCCGCGGTCAAATTCGCGAGACTCGACTCGTCGGCGACGCGCTCTATCTCGCCACTTACGATTGGTCCCAGCCGCCCCCCCAACCCGTTTATAAACAGGGAACGGTCGTTAGTTATCTCTATTTGCCCTGGGAAAGCGCCACGATCATCCAAGGCTTCAATCTCGCCGATCCGGCCCAACCAGGTCGTTCACCCACGGTCGAACTCGCTGCCAATCCAGACGCTATTATGGCGACCGAACAATTTCTCTTCGTGGCCACCACGGCTCGTCCTTCGTTCGCAACGACCGAGATCAACCAGCATTCGGTGACGATTTTTGACATTAGTGATCCGAAAGGTGCCGTCACACCGATGGGCAACCTCGCAATCGCTGGTTTCGTTGACAGTAAATTCAAACTGGGTCTTGAAGGCAATATTTTCACCGTCGTCTCTCAAGCCGACGGCGTGGGTCAAAACAGCGTTCACACCAACAAAAATGGTTCAGTTTGGATGTCGTGGGATTGGTTGCCGCCCCGCGCCGTCCTGGAGACCTTCAACCTCAGCAATCCATCGACCCCCGCTCCGCTCGGAAAACTGACCCTCGTAACGAACGAAAACGTCTATGCCACCCGGCTCGTCGGGGACCGTGCGTACGTGGTGACTTTTCACCGCACCGATCCGCTCTGGATTGTCGACCTCGCCGACCCAACCCAACCGACCGTTAAGGGTGAACTGCAAGTACCTGGGTATTCGAGCTACCTTCAGCCAATGGGGGATCGCTTGCTCGCCCTCGGGGTCGAAGGAAATCGTACCATGGTCCAACTCTTCGACGTCGCGGACGCCGCCCACCCGGCTCTTCTGGACAAGGTTCCGCTCGGCGAAGGCTGGTCGTGGAGCGAAGGCAATAGCGATGAAAAAGCGTTCCAAGTGTTTCCCGAGGCGGGCTTGCTGCTCGTACCGTGGCAGGGCGGGGTGATCGGCGACAACGGCGGCAAGTGGTTCCAAGGAATCCAGTTAGTAGACTTTGACCTCGCCGCCGGGAAACTCAAGGCGCGCGGCGTCATTGATCATGCATTCCAAGCCCGGCGCGCCACGCTGATCGGCGACCGCGTTATCTCCATTTCGTCCCAGGACTTGCTCAGCGCCAACGTTGCCAATCGCGATCTCCCTCAAGTGACGGCCGACCTGGAACTCTCTCCGGTCATTGAACGTGTCTTGGTCAACGGTGATCGGCTGCTACAAATTCAAGAAAATGGTATCAAATCCCCCAAAATAACCCTGACCACCGCGGCCGCCGCCCAGCTGCCGCTGTCGATCCTGAGTTTGATCAACGTTCCAATGATTGGCGCCAGTTGGCACGACGACCACCTCGCCGTCCTGCAACTACTCGGCGACCAATGGCGCAATGATCCACAGCTCGTGACGAACCAAGTCCCGACCGAAATACCCCAACCCCCGGCCATTGTTGCAGCGACGAATTACGACGTCATTGAAATCCCACAGCCACCGCTGATTTCTTATCGATTTTCGACCAACATCATTACGTATCCCCCACTGCCGCTCGATCCCAATCCTCCCCGAATCGAGACGAATATTTATACCTTTACTGTCACGACACCGCAACCCTCGATCACTGTCACTAATATCAATATTACGCTCACCAAAGTTGAACAACCCTCGCTGTGGACCACCAATGCGGTGGTGACGAAGGTCGATGTTTACGTTCGGGTACCGGGCGAGTTGATCTTCAGTCTTATCGGGGTCGAAAATGACTCGCTTCATCTTTTGAGCCAAGTCCGGGCGGAGGTTCCAACCAACTTTTATGGGGGGGCATTCCAGGCATTTTGGCCGCGACCGGACCTCCTTGTTTGGACTGAGACGGCCAACGGATATAATGGTTTCGGATGGAACGATTCCGTTCCTTTTTTCCGCGGTGGAATCTCATTTGTTAGCGACAACGTTCAAATTGGAAGCTTTACTAGAAACCTCCCCTATTTTTGGAACCCCTGGTTTGGTCGTGGGTCTCGAACACTTTTGGCATATGACCTCAGCACGGCCACCGCACCCACCCTCGCTTCCATTACACGAATGGGTGATGGACTCGATTGGAATGGCTTTAGAGGTCCCTTCCTAGCCGATGGAAAACTGTTCTTGGGACACGATGAATCGAAGTATCTTTCGACTCCCGAAGGGGACAAACCGCTCCCGCCAACCGGGAACGACGTCGCGTTCAAACCCATTGTCGAGGTTCAGGTGGGCGTTTGGGAATATCGGCATTACCTGGACGCCGTTGATTTCGCCGATGCGGCTAATCCGGTCATCCGTACCCCAGTGAATGTGCCCGGCACGCTTCAGGGAGTCTCACACGGTGGTCAACTCGTATACGTCGAAGGCATCAGCTTGGCGGACCCGAAAGCGACGACACCTGAATTGCACGCCCTGGCCTATGACGGACTGACCGCCAGCTACATCACATCCTTGCCGCTCCCGACCAACGGGTCACGCCCGTTACTCATTCGTGAAGATGGCAAAATCCTCCTCGGCCGGGCGGCGGCCACGACCAATGACCTTCCGGCCTTGGAAACCTGGGCGGTCAATCGAGCGGGCACCTTCTCAAAATATGGCAGCACCACGCTCGCAGCGACGGCGGAGGAATTTCATTCCTTTGGCGAACTACTGATCGTGCCTGCGAGCGACCAATATTTTCACTTCGACCTAAGCCACCTTCCCGAGCTGACGTCTCCCGGGGTCGTTGAACGTCCGTGCGGGCTCTACTTTGACTGGTCCAAGGCCGACGCTTCGACCACGACTGGCCTGTGGATTCCACGCGGACAAAGTGGTCTCTGGTCGATTCCCTGGGTGCCCTAAATGGGGCAGGAGGTCACGCGCTTTGGAGTAGTAAACATTCGGTAAACCCGGTGGCCGCGAAGCTGCGCTGATTTTCTGGCGGGGCCGTTGTGAATTCTTACTACGCCAGGTTGAGTCAAAGCCGCTGGG
>JAYVTS010000331.1:0-9372 GCA_043788645.1 Verrucomicrobiota bacterium | reverse complement strand
CTGCCGTTTAGCTATTACACAGGCTTTCTGCGCGCCTTACAAGCCCTGGATGCGCGGCTACAATTGAAGTGTTTTACGGCGATTGAGATTTTGCACTTGGCGTGGCTCGCTAAGAAATCCGTACCGGAGACGCTCACCGAATTGCGGGCCGCCGGGTTGACCTCGCTCACGGGCGGAGGTGCGGAAATTTTTCGCAAGGAAGTGCGAAGCATCATTGCCAAGGGGAAAGAGAGCGGCGCGGAATATCTCGACGTGCATCGCCAGTGGCACCGATTGGGGGGTCAAAGCACCTGCACGATGTTGTACGGTCAGGTCGAGAGTTTGGAAGATCGGGTCGATCACTTGCGCCAATTGCGAGCGTTGCAGGACGAAACCCACGGGTTCACGGGCTTCATCCCGTTGCCGTATCAGCCGGAGAACAACTCGATTCCAGTGAAGACACCGCCGACGGGGTTCGATTCGTTACGAACGATCGCGGTGGCCCGGTTGTTCTTGGATAATTTCGAGCATATCACGGCCTATTGGGTGGGGTTGGGTGTCAAATTGGCACAAATCGCGCTGAGTTATGGCGCGGACGATTTGCATGGTACGATTATCGAGGAGCATATTTTTCATATGGCGGGAGCGAAAACCCCCCAACTCCAGACCGAAAAAGATTTGGTGAAAGCCATTCGGGACGCGGGTCGGGAACCCGTCCAGCGAGATACTTTTTACCAACCGTTCAAAAAAACGACCGCGCTCGGTTGCCCGGGCGCGGTCGCGTCGTTCTGAAACGGCGGCAAGCTTAGCCGTTATAGCCTTCCTCGCCGTGGTCGGTGAGGTCGAGCCCCGCGGTTTCATTCTCTTCCGTGGGACGCAGGCCAAGGACTGCCTTGATGATCAAGGCCAGAACGGTTGTGGCCACCACCGAGAGAATGATCGTAATGACGATCGCTTTGAGTTGCTCCAGATAGAGTCCGCCTTCGGCGATGAGTTGGGCGAGACCATTCTTGGTCGCCGGATTTGCGGTAGCCGCGTCCTTAATCAAGCTGAGATTGCCGTTGACGCTGGCGTCGGCAAAAATACCGGTGACAAACGCGCCGAGCGTCCCGCCCACCGCGTGGACGCCGAAGGTATCCAAGGCATCGTCGTACTTCAGCATGGGCTTTAAGAAGGCGCAGGCGAAGTAGGGGATGGTCCCCGCCAGAATGCCGATAATGAAGGCGCTTTTCATGGTAACGAAACCGCAAGCCGGCGTGATGACGACGAGGCCGGCGACGACGCCCGAGCAAAAGCCGAGGATGGACGGCTTGCCGCGGTGGAACCATTCGACCACCGCCCACACGAAGGAGGCCACGGCTGCGGCAATGGTCGTGGTGGCGAATGCATTCGCCGCGATGCCGTCGGCGGCGACGGCCGAACCGGCGTTAAATCCGTACCAACCGACCCAGAGCATGCCCGTACCGACGGCGCAGAGGGTCATGCTGTGCGGGGTCATGGGCTGTTTGCCGAAACCGATGCGGGGGCCAAGAATGAGACAGAGGACCAAGGCCGACCAACCAGAACTCATATGCACGACGGTTCCGCCGGCGAAGTCAATCGCCCTGATTTTGGCCGTCGGATTCCAAACACCGTTCATGGCTCCGTCGATGCCCCAGACCCAGTGAGCGAGCGGGAAATAAACCACGACCATCCACAGGCCGACAAACAGTAGAATCGCGGAGAACTTCATCCGTTCGGCGATGGCGCCGATGATGAGCGCGGGCGTGATGATTGCGAACATCAGCTGATACATCGAGAAGACGTTCTGGCTGACCCAGTAGGAATAGTTGGTATTGGGATCGCTGGCGACGTCTTTCAGGAAGGCAAATTTTGAATAACTCCCGACCCACGGCCCGGAACCGTCACCAAAAACATAGCTATACCCAAACAGGACCCAAAGGATGGTGACCAATCCGGCGATGCCATAGCACTGTGCGACCACCGAGAGGATGTTCTTTTTGCGGACGAGCCCGCCGTAGAAAAGGAACAATCCGGGCAACGTCATGAACAAAACGAGGGCGGCGCAGATCATTTGGAAACCATTGTGACCTGGGCCTGAACTCGGGATTTTACTGGTAATTTTTGCGTCGGCCGCATCGGCACCCCGAGCGCCATTGTTGACGTAGGATTCGAGGTCGGTGACCCGTTGTTCGATATTAGGATCGGCTTTGGCGGGTACGGCCGCCGCCGCCGCCGCGGGTGCGTCCGCCGCTTGGATGGCGGAAGGCGCCAGGAGCAGACCGGTGAACGCCGTTGCCGCGCACAGCAGAGAGAGGAAGAGTTTTTTCATGAACAATTTTTCTTGTCAGATAGGTTGCGGGGAGGGAGGGCGAATTCAGACAGCGGATTCACCCTTTTCTTCGGTTCGAATTCGGATGGCTTCGTCCACGGCGGAAACGAAGATTTTACCATCGCCGATTTTTCCCGTTTTAGCAGCGCCGATAATGGCCTTGACGGCATCGGCGAGTTTCTGATCGGCGACGACGAGTTCGAGTTTGATTTTTGGAAGAAAATCCACCGTGTACTCGCTGCCACGGTAGATTTCGGTGTGACCTTTTTGGCGGCCGAAGCCTTTGACTTCCGTGACCGTCATTCCTTCAATACCCACGTCGTGGAGGGCGTCTTTCACTTCTTCAAGTTTGAAGGGTTTGATTATCGCTTCGATTTTCTTCATGAGAGCTGGATCATCCGGCTTCGTGACATTCTCAGGACGGCCGGCCGGCCTGAAATGGCCATTTCGGAACAAATTCCCATGGCGCAACCTCAGAGGGCAGCCGGGATGCCATTCGATTCGTCGCCAACGCTCAGGCACGTCGTAATTTGTTAATGGATAGATTGTTAGGATCTAATTTTCTTTTTTTTAAGGAGGGATTGAGGCAGATCTACTGGCGATTTTTGCGCATGTTTACTTTTTTCAACCAGAAGCGGATTCATGGATTGCGAGAGTGTGTTTCACGCAACCTGGGTGGAAATTAGGTTGGTGGGTGCGTGGCTTTCGCGCTGGGCTGCGGGAGTTTCACGCGAATCTGCGTGGTTTTCTGGTAAAGTTTGAGGATTGAAAGCCGGTGTGAGGTGCGGCTGGGTCTTTTCCCCGAGGTGGCACATGCGATGCTAGGTTCTTTGACGAAAGGCGTTGACAGCTAGAGTGGGATTTCTAGAGTTGGCGCCACGCAATCCCGAAGTTTACACACAGTACACCTATGAATCGTCTCTATTCTAAACGTCTCAGCGCCTTTACGCTGATCGAACTCCTCGTCGTAATCGCAATTATTGCGATTCTCGCCGGCATGTTGCTGCCTGCCCTCGCCAAAGCGAAGGCCAAGGCGGTCAAAATCACCTGCGTCAACAACCTCCGCCAGACCGGTTTGGCATTGCGTGTTTTCAGCAATGACAACGGCGGGATTTATCCGTGGGGTATCGATCCCGCACAGGGTGGATCTTCCACCAACACTTGGTTCGATGCGGGCCACACGTATCGCCACTTTGTCGCGATGTCCAACGAACTGAGCGCACCCAAGATCATCCTTTGCCCGGCCGACAAGACTCGGTCCAAGCTGGCGCCGAACTTCCAGGTCATTGCCGGCATTGCGGACCCGAAAAACCCGAGCATTAAGATTGCTGACTACAGCTACAACAAAGCCGTCGGGTACTTCATCGGCATGGATGCGACCGAAGAGAACCCGGTCTCGGTTCTTTCGGGTGATCGCAACATCTCGCTCGATGTAACTTTGCCGACAGTCAAGTTGATCGGTGATAAAACCGCTGACAAGGCATACATTCCCAAGGTCGGTGACTTCAAGCTCGTTGATGCTACCAACAAGATTGGCTACGACAACAGCACCCACCAAAACTCGGGCAACATCCTCTTGGGTGACGGCTCCGTGCAAGGCGTCACTTCCGGCAAGTTCAAAGAAGCCATGCGGGATTACCAGAACACGACGACGATCAGCACGGGTTTCTTGTTTCCGAATAACGATGGCTCTCTCTAATTCCAGTCTCGTCTAAACTTCCTTTTGTAAAGAGGCACCTTCGGGTGCCTCTTTTTTTGCTTCAAACGGTCAACAAAGCGAGCTGGGCTTTAGCGGCCTCGCGCTCGACTTCCGGCCGATCAATCAGAAGGGTGTGGTCCGCTTCAAAACTGAAGACAGGTAACCCCGAGTTTTTCATTACTTCAAGAGTCTTCAGACCCAAACAGGGGAGATCGAAGCGGAGGTCGTGGTTGAATTTTGCAACTTTTACGACTACTGCGCCGCCCTTTTTTCCCGCCAGTTGCCCGCCCCGAGTCAGGCAAGCATCGGTGCCCTCAAAGCCCTCTACCGCCAATACCGTACCGTCTTTCACCACGACCGTTTGGCCAATCTCCAGTCGGGAGATTTCTTTTGCGATTCGATGACCCAACTCGACGTCGGCTTTTTGTGCATCGGTGAGTTTCGGTCCGACGTGGAATCCCGCGCCTGGCATCCAGTCTTGGAGCCAGGGGATGGCTGGGATCAGCACCATTCCCTCTTGCGCAAGCTCATCGCCGATCGCTCCAAAAAGGGTGTGCGCATTCTTTTCCTTGAGGCGGAGGAGAAGTTTCATCGCTCGAAGGTCCGGTCGAAAATTAAAGAGATTTTTAGGAGCGATTTGCCCGAGCATAACGTATTGCTGAACGCCACGTTGCGAAAACGCCTTGATTAACCCTCCGACCTGTCCGACCCGCAGCCAAATGAGTTCATCCACCTCCTTGGCAAGGGCCGGATCGGTTTCGCCCGGGAAACCAATCGCGACCACTCGTTGGCCACGTTTTCGGGCCTCTCGGGCGAATTGAAAGGGCAGGGTAAAGCGGCCCGCAATCAGTCCTAGGGGTGCGTCCGGCATAGCGATTGGGGAGTGCTACAAAGTAATCCGTTCGGCGTGCAGATACGGGCGCAACGGTTCGGGTACAAGGATGCTCCCATCCGCTTGTTGGTGCGTCTCCAGCAAGGCTACGAAGAGGCGAGCCAAGGCCGTGCCGGACCCATTGAGAATGTGGGGGAAACGGTTTTCACCCGCGGCCGTCTTGTACCGCAAATTCATTCGGCGAGCTTGGAAATCTTCGCAATTTGAACAGCTGGAGACTTCTAGGAAATGGTTTTGGCCCGGTGCCCACACCTCAATGTCGTAGGTTTTTGCCGACGCAAAGCCCATGTCCCCGGTGCAAAGACAGATGACGCGGTAATGAAGGCCGAGCAGTTGAAGAACCTTTTCCGCGTGGCCCACCAAGGATTCCAGTTCCACATAACCCTGTTCGGGCTCGACTACTTTGATGAGTTCAACCTTGTCGAATTGATGGATCCGGATCATGCCACGAGTGCCGAGACCAGCGGCGCCGGCTTCGGCTCGAAAGCAGGGCGAATAGGCGACATACCGGATCGGCAGTTGCTCCACGGCGAGCAATTCCTCCCGGTGAATATTAGCGACCGGCGCCTCGGCCGTGGGAAGCAAATAGAGTTTTCCGAGGGTCGTCCCATCCAGGCCCTCTTGCACCGCGTACGCTTGGTCTTTGAACTTCGGAAATTGGCCTACGCCGACCATGCAGTGTTCGCCGACAATGTAGGGCGGAGCGACTTCAGAATACCCATGTTGAGTGGTATGCAAATCCAACAGAAAATTGATCAAAGCCCTTTCCAGGCACGCTCCCCAGCCGGTATAAAGCAGAAATCCTGAGCCACTGAGTTTCGTGCCACGGGCGAAATCGACCAGCTTTAATCGTTCGCAAATTTCGATGTGATGAGCTGGGTTGAAAGCGAACGTGGGTTTGACCCCGTGAATGCGGATTTCCGGATTGTCGGCCGCGTCGCGTCCCGGTGGGACGGAGGCGTGAGGAAGATTGGGAAGGGTGAGGAGCAGGGTGTCGCGGGCCGATTCGGCCGCGGCTGCGGTTTGGTCGAGTTCGGCGATGCGATCACCGTACGTTCGGACCTCGGCTTTCTTTGATTCGGCTTCGGTGTTTTTTTTCTGGGCCATGAGCGCGCCGATCTCCTTGGAGGTGCTATTGCGGCGGGCTTTCAGCTGTTCAGCCTCGGCGATGGCATCGCGGCGGCGGGCGTCGAGGTTCAGTACCTCAGTCACTTTTGCTTCTTCGCCAGTGTTTCGAGTGGCGAGGCGTTCACGGACAAAGTCGGCGCGTTCGCGCAGCAACTTGATATCGAGCATGACGAAACGGTAGAGAACCGTGGGCAGGAGGTGAAACGGAAAACGTGCGTGAAGTGAATCGGGGTCAGGAGTCTTGAGCCGATTCGACACCTCCTGGAATAGTGCAAGCTTGTGGCGATGGAAATTCTACCCCATGCCTTGGGTTGCTTTGTATGCGGGGTGCGGAACCCCCTCGGTCTTGGTTTGGACTTGGCCACCGATTCCAGGATTGTGGAATGTCGGTTTTGTTTTCGGACGGAACACTGCGGTTTTCGCGGAACCATCCACGGCGGTCTGATCGCCACGGTGCTCGATGAAGCGATGGCGTGGGTGATTGGTGTTCACGCCCGAAGTTTTGCGTATTGTGCGGAACTCAACACCCGGTTTCTTGCGCCTGCCGCCCCCGGCGTGGAGTTGGTCGCCAGCGCCGAAATCGTCGAAAATAAGAAAGGTCGATTGTTTCTTATCCGGAGCGAGTTGCGGGAGGCAACCGGCAGGGTGTTGGCGGAAGCGACTGGAAAATACCTCCCCATCCCTGAAGCCCGCCACGCTGCCATGCTCGCGGATTTCGCCGAAGATCCGTCAAAATGGGTGGGAATTCTCGGGGCTCATCCGTCCTCGGCGAGATAGCGCGCAGTGAATGAGATCAAAATATCAAATCAATAAATCATGATGCGTTGATTTGATGCTTGATTCTGACGGATTTCGTTGCACTCTGGGGCTGTGATCCGTCAGATCCGCGACCTACAACAGGCTAATTCTGCCGTTGGACGGCCCAATTTCTCGATCGAGTTTTTCCCGCCCAAGACGGAGGAAGGCGAAGCGAAATTGTTCGCTGAGGTACTTCCTGCCCTCAGCCGGCTCCCGATTGACTACTGTTCCGTGACTTATGGGGCGGGTGGGACCACGCGAGACAAAACGCTCGGAATCGTCGAACGGATCCAGCGGGATTTTAAGATGACGGCCATGATGCATCTGACGTGCGTCAATGCGACCCAAGCGGAACTCGCCGCGGTTGTCCGCGACGCCTTTACGCGAGGAGTTAGAAATATCCTAGCGCTCCGCGGTGATCCGCCCGGCGGGACCGGCGATTTCCAAAAGACGGCGGGAGGATTTGAATTCAGCCGTGAATTGATCGCGTACCTCAAGACCCACGGTTCTTTAACCATTGGCACCGCGGGTTTTCCCGAGGGGCACATTGCCCAAAAGGAGGGGCGGCTGGTGGATTGGGATTTTTTGGCCGACAAAGTTTCGGCCGGTGCGGATTTTGTCGTGACTCAGTTATTTTTTGATAACGACGATTATTTCCGGATGCGCGATCACGTCTATAAGAAACTGGGTCGATCAGTAAATATTATCGCGGGTTTACTGCCAGTCGTCTCCCGGAATCAGACGAAGAGATTTACGGCTCTGTGTGGGGCTGCCTTGCCGACTCCGTTTCTCGCCCGACTCGAAGCGTTGGGCGATGACGATGACGCCGTGACCGCGTTTGGCATTGACTATTGTGCGCAACAAATCCGCGGTCTCCTGGCCGGTGGCGCCGCGGGTGTCCATTTTTACACCCTTAACAAAGCTCATTCGACGACCCAGGTCATGCAGGCTTTGGGATATGTTTGAGCGCGGGATTACCCCTTATTTTCCAGCAAGGCCGTGCCAGAGAGTTAAGAGCGTCCAGAGGCCGATCATGCCCAGGCACGCAGCGACTTTGCCGATCGTACCCGCTAAAAAGCCGAGGGTCGCCCCAACGCCCGCTTTGCCGGCTTCGCGCCATTCTTTGCCCGTGGCAATTTCAAGGAGAGTGGCCCCGAGGAACGGCCCAACGATGAGGCCAAAGGGTAGCCAGAGCATCCCCAGCATCGCACCCAGAGCCGCACCTAATATCCCGCGCCACGTTGCGCCCATTTTCTTGGCTCCATAGGCCGTCGCAAGATAGTCGACGAGCAGCGTGAGGGCGGTCACGATGCCGAGCAGGGCGACTATCCACCAGGAGACGCTCCGATCACCCAACCAAAGCTTGTGTCCCAAAGCGGCGAGGAAGATGAGCGGTGTTCCCGGCAAGGCGGGTACGACAGCGCCGATCAGCCCCAACAACATCACTAAGAGTGCCAGGACAAATCCGGAGATTTCGGACACGTTCATCGTGGAATCGTGGTGGCTGGACGGTTTATTGCGAGCGAGTTCGCTCAATCCTTTGCAGATCAGCGCGAGCTTGTGGATCACCCTCTTCCGCACGGCGGGTCAGTTCGGTCGTAATCGACTGGCTAGCGTGTTCTACGGCCATGAGCTGTTCTGCGGTTAATCCAGGAACGCTTTTAGCATGGTGGAGTGCGACAACGCAGGTTCGGGGCGGTGGAGCGGTTCGATCCGCGAGCTGGGAATCCTGCTCGCTAAACAAGCTCGTCGGGAGCCTCGCTCCACCCGCGTGGGATTCGCACCGCCGAAACCTCTCGGATGGACGCGTCCCGCCCGCGCGTTGTTTCTCGGGTGATCAACCCAAAATCTGGACGAAAATTTTGTGAGGCGCGGTTTGCGCAACGCTGTCGGGCGGCTTCTTTGTGGCTGATGAATTTTCACCGTGGCGTCTGGACGCTCAGCGTGCTGCTGGGATGGTTGGGCGCGAACAATGCCGTCGCACAGACTTCGACCAAGCCAGGTGGCGAACTACGCGCCCTGCAGGTGGACGCCTCGCAGCCTGGGATCCGATCAGTGGCTGAAGTCACTCAGCTCGTTCAAGCCACCCGAGCCGCCCATTTCAACGCGCTGTGGATCGAAATTCGCAAAAATGGCGAAACCTACTGGCGATCCAACATCGAACCGCACGCGCCCTGGAGTGATGATTCGTATGATCCACTGTCCGAGGTGCTGCGTCAGGCCCATGACACGAAGAGCGGTCCACGGCTGGAAGTGCATGGATGGGTCGACCTGCTTCCCGCCTGGGACCAGCGATCGGTCACTCCGCCCTCGGCGCTGCACGTATTTCGCCAGCATCCCGAGTGGGTGACTCGACACCAAAACGGAACCAATTTCGGTCGTGCCTATCTATTAGATCCCGGACATCCCGGGGTTTCGGACTACCTGGCGACGGTCGTTACCGAACTCGCTGCGGAGTACGAACTCGATGGCCTGGTGTTCGGCGGACTTCAGTATCCCGACGATGAGATATCCGGAAGCAGAAAAGGCTGGGGTTATAATCCG
>JAYVTS010000330.1:0-8986 GCA_043788645.1 Verrucomicrobiota bacterium | reverse complement strand
GTCGTTGGCAAGAAATGCGGAGTGATCCTGACGAAACCACTGGGGGCCTAGAATTCGGCGGAAAACCACCCCTCCCCGCCGCACCCAACGGAGACATTCCGCGAGATAAATCAACCCGAGGACGAGTAAAAATTCTTCACGTTCTGACATCGCTGCGATGATTCGAGCGTCTTGACAAGATGAATTTTCCGTCAGCCGTAGCCGAATTAAAAATCATCCTTGCGTTTTTTTTCAGTGAAAAGTTTTTTGATCCAAGCACCCAAAGCCACGACGCCAAGAACGACAAACTTGATGCCTTTCTTGAAGAACAGAACGAACTTGGCCAGGAGCCCGAACTTGGCAGCCCCTAAGACCGCTCCCCCAAGCACCAACGCGCCGAGACCGTATTTTGCCACCTTATCACCGGCCCGATATTCGGCGTAGGTCTCGCCGCCACCATAGCTAAAATCATTCAAAACCTGGCGAAAAGCCGGTGCGGCAACGTCCAACTGCTCCAAATCTCCCACCCAAGTGCCCTCAATCACGCCGTGGCGTCCGAGAAGTTTCACTTTGTAATTCACATACTTCGATCCGGAATTCTCGAAGATCAGTGCCCACTCCAGATTGTGTGTTTTCTCGTTGTAGTTCGGCTTCGTGTGCCATCCGACGACACGAGTCGGGGGACCGCCCCGGCTTTCGTTCCGAGCCGCGATGCTTTCTTCGTACGATTTAAGGATCTTCTCCGCGTCGAGCTTGTTTTTTTCATCGTCTTTGACGTAGCCGATGTTTTCAAACTCAAACACCACCCACCACCTATCGGTCACCTGCTCGACCATGCCCAAAATGTCACTCTGGTCTACTTCGTTACCGGACATCTTCAGGTATTTCTTAGCGCCCGCCGCTTCGAGAAACCGGTAGTCACCGGAATACTTCAGCGCGGCCCGGGTCCCCAGTTGGCTCTGGCCCGGCCCCTTAATCCACGGCAAACGGTTGACGGCTGCCTCCACTTTTGCCTTCCGTTCCGACTCGGAAAGTTCCGGTTCCGGCGTCGCCGCCCGAAGCGCCCCCGAATTGAGGAAGCAGCCAAACCATAGAACGAGCAATGCGGTGCCGAGTGACGATCGGATACTCATGGGCGGGGAATTGAAGCGCAAAAAAGCGCCGAGTCAGGGGAACTTTAGCATGTTTTCACCAACCCTCGCTGATTGCGAAACCGAGTTCTCTCGTGTCCCCGGTCCTTTCGCTGCTCGATTGGGTGGCGGATGGAACGCGTCCCGCCACAGGGGGATAAAACGAACAACAGGCCCGAAAAACGGATTGGATGTTTTTTGAGAACTGTTCCTTGCCAGATCCCAACTCGCCCGCATACTCCCCGCTCCTTTGCATAGGGCAAAGGCCCATTTCACATGCGTCGTCCGAAGGGTATCAAGACTAAAAAGTCCGTGATCAAGCGGTTTAAGATCACCGCAACCGGCAAGGTTCTCAGGAGCCATGCTGGTAAGCGCCATCTGCTTTCTGGCAAGTCCTCCAAACGGCGACGTCGTTTGGGAGAACTCGCAGTCGTTCACCACACGGACGTCTACAAGATCAAACAAAGCCTGCCGTTCACCCGCTGATCAATGGTCGAACACAGGTCGTTCCGCTTCAACTAACTCTCAACTTCTAGCAAGTCATGCGCGTCACTAACGCTCCCGCTTCCCGCAAACGTCGTAAAAGGATGCTGAAGCTGGCCAAAGGTTTCCGGCTTAAACGTTCCAAGCTGTACCGATATGCCAGCGATGCCGTAGATCACGGCCTCCAATACGCATTTCGTGATCGTAAGACCAAGAAGCGGAATTTCCGCGGGCTTTGGCAGATCCGCATCAACGCCGCCACTCGGGCGGCGGGCTTGACCTACAGCCGCTTCATCGAAGGACTCAAGGCCGCTCAAATCACGCTCGACCGCAAGGCACTCGCCGACCTCGCCGCGACGGATGCCGCCGCATTTACCAAGCTCATCGAGCTCGCCCAGGGCGGCTTGAAGAGCAAGGCCGCCCCAGTCAAGGCTTAAGCATTGCTTTTTAACCGAATTTCTGAAGCGGGCATCCTTTACCGGATCGCCCGCTTTTCATTTGGTCACCAATGAAATCCCGGATTCCACCCACGTTCCACCTTCATGAAACACCGCCTCCTCTCGGTTAATCGTAGAGCCTGATTCCACGTTCTCTTTTTTCCATAGCCCAGCCCACCCGCCAATCTTCTCATTATGTCGTCACTCCTTGACCGAATCGAGTCCGTGAAACAGGCCGCCCTCAACGAACTGCGAGCGGCCCGCGAACTCAACGCCCTTGATCGTGCCAAGGGTGCCTTTTTGGGGACCGAAGGGCACTTCACCGCGCTCATGAAAGAATTGGGCACGCTGGCCAAAGAACTGCGTCCCCTCGCCGGCAAAGCCGTCAATGCAGCGAAGCAAGAACTGGAAATCCAACTCACCGCACGCCGCGACGAGCTCGAACTTCGCGCCTCGTTCCCCGCGGAACCTACCGATTTCACACTTCCAGGCCGACGCCGTCTGACCGGTAAGCTCCATCCGCTAACCCAAGTGACCGCCGATATTGTCAAAGCGTTTAGGAAGCTCGGGTTTGCCGTGGCCGATGGCCCAGAAATCGAAGACGAACGACATTGTTTCGATGCGCTCAACACCCCCGCCGACCACCCAGCCCGAGACAGTCAGGACACCTTTTTCCTAGATGTTCCCACTCGCCCGTTGCTGCGGACCCATACCAGCTCCGTGCAAATTAGGGTCATGGAAAAAACGCCTCCCCCGATTCGGATCATCGTCCCTGGTCGCGTTTTTCGACGGGACAACGCGGATGCCACCCACAATCCCACGTTCCACCAGATCGAAGGCCTATACGTTGATCGGGGCGTCACAGTCGGTGACCTCAAAGGCACCGTCGAAGCGGTGTTCAAAGATCTGCTCGGTAGCGACGTCAAACTGCGTTTTCGCCCGCACTATTTTAGTTATACCGAACCGAGTTTGGAGATCGATTTTTCCAATGCACTCGTCAAAAAACTCGGCAAAGAATGGCTCGAAATTGCCGGGTGCGGCATGGTTCATCCACAGGTGTTTGAAAATGTGGGCTACGATCCGGAAGTTTGGAGCGGTTGGGCCTTCGGCTTCGGAATCGAACGGATTGCCATGCTTCGCTATGGCATCACAGACATTCGGCTGTTCTACGAAAACGACGCCCGGTTCTTACGCCAATTCTAAGGCGAATTCTTACCCGTACACCTCTTCTCCCCCTCGACTTCATGAAAATTACCCTGAATTGGCTCCAGCAATACGTGGATTTCCCGTGGTCGCCCGAAGAACTCACTGAGCGTCTAACCCTGCTCGGCCTCGAAGTGGAGGGCGTGCAAAAGCTCGGCGGTGAATTCGCCGGAATCGTCGTCGCCCAGGTCCTTTCCTGCGACCGCCACCCGAATGCGGACAAACTGTCGGTCTGCCGAGTCGCCGATGGACAAGGCGAACGCCAAATCGTTTGTGGCGCGCAGAATTTTAAGCCGGGCGATAAAGTCCCGCTCATCCTTCCCGGCGCCACCCTGCCACCGAAACTCGGTGATACCGCGCCGTTCCTCATTAAAATTGGGAAAATTCGGAGCGTTGAATCTCACGGAATGATGTGTTCGGCCGATGAGTTAGGAGTCGATCCCGAGGCCATAGGGCACCGAAAAGAAGACGGGCTGCTCATTCTCCGCGCCGAGGCCCGGGTCGGTCAATCGTTCGCAGAATACCTTGGCCATTCGGGCAGCGATGTGGTCTATGATCTCGAAGTCACCCCGAACCGACCGGATCTAAATTCTCTAATCGGCATTGCCCGCGAAGTCTCGGCGCTCACGGGGAACCCGCTCAAGATTCCAGCGGTGGAATCAAAGCCGGGCACTTCCGGCGGACCGACAGTCGAAAGTTTGGTGGCCGTTCGATTGGAGGCTCCCGACCTCTGTCCACGCTACACTGCGCGGATCGTTCAAGGAGTAAAAGTCGGGCCTAGCCCCAACTGGTTACGAACCACGCTGGAAAAAGTAGGACTGCGAAGCATCAACAACGTGGTCGATGTTTCGAACTATGTGATGCTCGAAACGGGGCAGCCATTACACACGTTCGACTATCAATCAATCGGGAAAAATCCGGATGGAACGTCGGTGACGACCCGGCCTGCTCTGGTCATTCGACGAGCAGCGGCAGGAGAATCGTTCGTCACTCTGGACGGTCACTCCCACACGCTGACGAACGAACAGCTATTGATTGCCGACGAGTACCGAGGAATCGCTCTCGCAGGAGTCATGGGTGGCCAGAACACAGAAATTAACGAACACACGGTCGATGTTCTGATCGAATCCGCCTATTTCGCACCCACCCCGATTCGGCGGACGAGCAAAGCCCTCGGCTTGCGTACCGACGCCAGCTACCGATTTGAGCGCGGTGCGGATATAGAAATGTGCGACTACGCCAGCCGACGCTGTGCTCAGCTTCTTTTGGAAACAGCCGGCGGCACCCTGATCCAGGGCGTCACAGATGCCTATCCGGCGCCAGTCAAAGCGAAAGAAATCAAACTTCGGCATGATCGCAGTTTGATTTTGCTCGGGATCAATTTGCCCGATGAAGTGCAGGTCTCCCTGCTGACCCGATTGGGTTTGCGAGAAATCACTTCCCCCGCCATGCGCGGTGCCCACTCCATCTGGGCCGTCCCCAGTTGGCGCGTCGACCTCAAACGAGAAGTCGATTTGGTGGAAGAACTCGGACGCCTTTATGGCGTTGACAAACTCCCCGCTACGCCACCCCGGTGTGTGATTGGCCAGCATCCGTTCGATGCGATTTACGATCAATTTGCAGAACTCCGCGCGCTCCTCACGGGGCTGGGGCTCGACGAGGCCCAAGGGCAAACATTGATTAGCGATCCCGCCGCTCGCCTGGTTACCGCGGAGATCGTTCAATTGGCCAACCCGTTAAGTGCTGACATGAGTGCCCTGCGGCCGTCGCTCTTACCCGGGCTCCTCGATACCCTTCGGCACAATTTCTCTCGCGGCCTTCGCGAGGTACAGGTGTTTGAACTTGGACGCGTGTTCACTCAAACCAATGGCCAAACGCGTGAAGGTTGGCGGTTGGCAATCGCCCTGACCGGTTTGCGCAATCCGAGTTTCTGGTCCGGAGATGAACGGGAGGCCAAATGCGATGTGTTCGACCTCAAAGGCATCCTCGAAGAGCTATTCACTCACCTCGGGCTTCGAGGAATCAGCTACCTCAAACGCCCGGAAAGCACTTTCCTATTTCTAGAATCCGCCACGCTGAATTTGGGTGGTAAACTTCTGCTCGGCCAATTGGGTCAACTCCAACCCAAACTCGCCAAGCAATACGATCTTCGCGACCCGGTTCTGCTCGCAGAAGTTGATCTCGACGCGCTGCTCCAACGTCGGAGTGGAACCAAGACGTTTAGGTCCCTGCCTCCGTTTCCAAGTTCCCGCCGAGACGTCGCCATGTTCGTCGCTGAATCGATCACTCACGAAGCGGTGCAGGCAGTCATCCGGCAGGTCAAGCCAGCCCATCTTGAGGCGGTGGAATTGTTCGATGTTTTCAGGGGCAAACATGCACCCAGCGGGCAAAAAAGTCTGGCCTACGCCTTCACCTATCGAGGGTCTGATCGCACGCTGAAAGACGAAGAAATCAATTTGGCTCACTCCAAACTCGTCGAGGCCTTCAAAGTACAGTTGTCAGCGACGTTGCGCGAATAACTTGGTCGAGTGAATGCATCACCACACTTCGACCGGACCTTTGGGTACGGGAATCGCCTCGCGTCGCGTACTGGCGGGGCCGTCATCTGGCTCCATAAAACTCGCGACCATGGGCGCTTGTCGATAACGAGGAAGCAACTCTCCGGCGTCGTCACAAAATTGCGCCCGCCAACGAAGGTACTTCTCCAAGAGTTCATGAAACTGAGCGTGGGACGACAATTGCACGACCGGCTTATTAAACTCGCTCACGGGACCAAATCGTTTGGCGTACCACGGCGCGACCTTTCGAAACATCATACAGCCGAATTTTTCACCGAATACCTCGATCATCAAATCGAGATGCCGACACATCACACGGACCCGGTCGGCAAAGGACGGTTCTGGCGGAAGTTTCCCCGTGTCAAGGTACTCGCGAGTTCGGACAAAAATCCACGGATCATAAAATGCTCCCCGACCGATACTCACCCCGGTGCAGCCCGTCTCTTCAAACATATGACGAGCCGCCTCGGGCGTCGTGACGTCCCCGTTGCCAATCACTGGAATAGAACGAACCGCTTGAGCCACCGCTCGAATTCCAGCGAGATTGACCCGTCCAGAAAATCCCTGCTCGCGAGTGCGGCCATGCACAAACACTGCAGCGATCCCCGCGTCTTCGAGAGCACGAGCCAGTTCGGGGGCCGTCAGATTCTCCTCATCCCACCCGAGCCGCATTTTTGCTGTCACCGGAATTCGTAAAGCGTCGACCATCGTCCTCACGAGCTGGGCCGTCCGTGCGTGCTCGGTCATCATTGCCGAACCGCCGCCCACACGGCACACCTTTTTCACGGGGCAGCCCATGTTGATATCGATCGAACTCACTCCGCGGTCCTGAAGGAAAAGCGCGGCGTCCCGCATCTCCTCAGGCACCGACCCAAACAGTTGCACGGCCAGAGGACGATCTTGGTCGTTGGTCTCGACTAATTTAAAAGCCTTGGGATTCCGTTCCAGCAATGACCGAGCATTGACCAAATCCGTCGTGGCAAGATCCAGTCCTCCGACCTCTCGTGCGACGAGGCGAAAAGGCAAGTTCGTATATCCCGCAAGCGGCGAGAGAAAGAGATTCGATTTCAGGGTGAGCGAACCAAATGCGATCACCTTTCAAGATGAAAGAAGGAACCGATGACCGAAACCCGGAAACTCAGGCAGTAAAGAGGCCTTTCCCCCCCTCGAACGGAGGTTGCCATTCGGCGATCCCGCGCTTCCTTGCAGTTCGACATGGCTAAAATTCCAGAACTTGCACTGAAAGTGGGCGATGTTGCGCCCGACTTCACGGCGCTCGCCACCGACGGTACGTCGATAAAACTAACCGGACTGAAGAAGAAACACGTTATCCTCTATTTTTATCCTCGGGACGACACCCCGGGCTGTACCAAAGAGGCCTGCGCTTTCCGGGACGTCTACGCAGAATTCAAACAACGCGGGGCGATCGTGCTCGGGGTCAGTCCCGATGATGTAAAATCTCACGGAAAGTTCACGGAGAAATTCAAACTCCCCTTCCCACTCCTGGCGGACACGGACAAAAAAATCGCCGAAAGCTACGGAGTCTGGGGCGAAAAGAGCTTTATGGGTCGCAAATATTTCGGGGTGTCCCGGGTGACGTTTCACATCGGGCCGGATGGCAAAATCGCTCATATTTGGCCCGAAGTGAAACCGGAAATCCACGCCGCAGAAGTCCTAGCAGCCTTGGGTAAGGGGCTCGGACAGAAATAACTCACCGATAGCGCGCCGGGTTTTCGGCGTCAGCCGAGACGCGATGAAGAAACACTTCCGCCGTGATCGGTTACGGCGGCGCAACGAAGGCTGGCGGCGAACAAACAAGCGAGTTCGGTCATTGATTTCTATCCGAATCCCGTTGAGCCGGTGATCGCGCCAGATTTTGACACTTCATGCCATCGCCGCTACGCCTTCCTCGGTTAAGTGATCACATAAAAATTAAAAAATCCTGCCATGCCTATTTCTGTCGGCACCAAAGCCCCTGATTTCACGCTTAAATCGAAGAGCGCCACCGGACTCGCGGACGTCAAACTTTCTGCCAATTTCGGCTCAAAAAACACCGTTCTCCTCTTTTTCCCGCTTGCCTTCACCGGCGTCTGCACCCAAGAAATGTGCGACATCACCGCCGGCCTTGGCCAATACGCGGGGATGGGCGCCGACGTGATCGGGATCAGTGTCGATAGTCCATTCGCTCAGGAAGCCTGGGCCAACCAACACAAGATTGGGATTAAATTGGTCAGCGATTTGAACAAAGATGTCACGAAGGCCTATGGCGTCTTGTTCCCCATGTTAGCCGGGGTCGGCGACACGTCGGCGCGGGCGGCGTTTGTGATTGGCAAAGACGGAATCATTAAGTACGCCGAACAGACGGCAACGCCCAAGGATCTGCCCAACTTTGACGCCGTCAAAGCCGCGCTGGCGCCACTTCACTAGTCGACAAAACTTCTGCCCCGCAAATGAGGGTGCGGGAGTGGTGGGGGGAAGCAGGTTTCAAGTAAGCAAAGACTTTGACACTTCGGATCTCCTGTCTTCAGGACGCAAACGTTTTCGCTGACAAGCGGGCAAACCGTTCACCAGACGGTGACTTCCATCCCACAATTTCTGCATTCGGGCCGTTTCAATGTACGAACAAGCGAAAGCCCAGAGAAACTCAATCGCCTGTCAATGGACGCGGGGCGAGGCGTCGAGGCGGCATCAATCCGGCACGCCGTTTCGCTCGGCTCCGTGCCGTTCAGGTCGATAATTCCATGGCGCCACTGAGCTTGATTCAAGCAAATGTCTTGGTATCGATGTTCGTCGGCTCTGGAGGAAGGCGATGTCCAGTCCACAGTCCACAATGAGCGAACTGGAACTTAACCATGAGAACAAAAGAAAATGCCAGGGTGACCACGGCAGACGGGAGCAAGTTACCGTTGCTGCCTTCCGGCCCTGGCGGGGTTCACAAGTCCGCGTTCCATGGGCCCTGGCCTCACGATAGAAGCGGACGAGCCCGGGCCACGCAAGCCGCGGTGAAAAAATTCTGCCCACCTCGAAATTCTCACAGATGAGAATTTTATCGGCACACCTCGGATGCTCACGCCCCGTCACGACCGGGTATGAATCGTGAACACACCTAAGCAATATTGGAAACCAATTACAACGGTGTCACACTAGATTGAAAATCTTTCTTACCGACAAACAAATACGCCTGTATGTAAAACTG
>JAYVTS010000329.1:0-13655 GCA_043788645.1 Verrucomicrobiota bacterium | reverse complement strand
ACACCTGACACCCGAAGCCGATGAAATAGCATGGCTCGAAGGAGTACTCAGCGCCTCAGGGAGCGTCCGCAGGCGGCACAGAATTTGGCTTCGGGCGGGCTCGCTGCGCCGCAGTCGATTCCCGGGCAAAGAATACGAGCGTTTTTCGTTCGGTGATGGAGCAGCAAATTGCGCACGTAGGGAATCCAATTGAAGGCGTACGCCGCAATCATGACTGAATCCCGTCGGTAAAACACGGCATAAGCTAAGAGCAACAGGGAGCCGACAATGCTCAACCACCAAAAAAGCGAGGGCACCACAACCTGTTTGCGTTTCTCCGAAGCCCGCCATTGCACCAAAAATCGCGCCGTAAACACCACGTTACCGAGCCAACCGACGACCTTCCATAACCCCCATTCGACCCCCAGGAATTTGCCGTGGATCCAAAAAAAAGCGAGCAACCAGGACATGTTTTGTTGCCCGCAGAATGACGGTCCGACGCAACGCGGCAAGGGCCGCCTGTACGCGAGGCCAACGCTGCCAGACGGGCTCTCAGCAAGTCGCAGCCGCCAGGATTTAAACGATCCAGACTAGCTCGTCGAGCGCCTCGCGCCACCTTGGCGGAACTCGGGTCACTCGTCCTTCCGAACCCTTGGCTCTAGGCACCCACAGCCGAATTCGGAATAAAGTTTGAAAGAAGCGGCTTCGATGGGCGGACTTACCTTGGTTGCATGCGAGCTTATGAATGACACGCCGGATCCGTTCCTGCCCACCCGCAAGAGCCTGCTCACACGTCTCAAAAATTGGGACGACCAGGAAGGTTGGCGCGAGTTCTTCGATACCTATTGGAAGCTGATTTATGGTGCCGCCCTCCAAGCCGGCCTGTCCGACGCCGAAGCTCAGGATGTTTTACAGGAAACGGTGATCGGCGTCGCCCGTAAAATGCGCGGCTTCAAGTACGATCCAGCCATCGGGTCATTCAAAGCCTGGCTCCGATTGAACATCCGCTCGCGCATCACCGAGCACTTGCGGAAAAAGGCCTCGCACAAAGGGAAAATCCTGTACTCCGCCGACACCCAAGACACGGACTTTTTCGAGGCGCTGGCCGATCCCGCGATCAGTCAACTGGAAGCATCTTGGGATGCCGAATGGGAGAAGAACATTCTCGAGCTCGCGCTAGAACAGGTGAAAGGGAAGATGAGCGCAAAACAGTTTCTCCTCTTTGAACTCGCCACACTCAAACAGGTGCCGATGGCGAAAATCACCCGGACCATGGGCGTCAACATCGGCCAAGTCTACCTTGCCAAACATCGGGTTTCGCGTTTGTTGAAAGCAGAAATCACCAAGGTCCGAAAAAGCATGAATGAGTGATTCACTGAGATGGAAGGAGTCGGCCTCAGCGGTGAACGGCGACCATCCGCCACCACCGATCCCTGACCATGTCCTGCTGCGCCTCATCGGGCGGGGCAGCTATGGTGAGGTGTGGCTCGCCCGCAGTCTCATGGGCGCCTACCGCGCCGTAAAAATCATCTATCGTCACACCTTCGAAAATGATCGCCCCTTTGAACGTGAATTCGCCGGCATCCAACGCTACGAACCCATTTCCCGCTCCCACGACGGATTCGTTCAAGTGCTCCACGTCGGTCGAAATGAGTCGGTAAACTGTTTTTTCTACGTGATGGAACTCGCTGACGACGTAGCGGCGGGCTCAGTCATTCAACCGGACACCTATCGACCGCGAACGATCAGCAGTGAAATTAAGGCCTTGGGCCGATTCTCATTCGAGCAGTTAATCCCGCTCAGCCTTTCTCTCACTTCCGCAGTCGGGCATTTACATCGAAAAGGTTTAGTCCATCGCGATCTCAAGCCATCGAACATTATCTTTGTAGCAGGACGACCGAAGATTGCCGACCTCGGTCTCGTTTCGGAACTCGGCGAATCCCGATCCTTCGTCGGCACGGCGGGATTTATTCCGCCGGAAGGCCCGGGATCACCGCAAGCGGATCTCTATAGTTTGGGCAAACTCTTCTATGAAGCCAGCACCGGGCGAGATCGGGAATTGTTTCCGGCAATCCCGGACGAATGGCTGGAATTATCGCATGAAGCGAACGAATTGGAGTTTCACGAACTGTTGCTGAAATCGTGTGAAGGCCGGGTCGAAAAGCGATATCAGAAAGCCGAGGAATTACTCGCCGATCTCGCGCTCCTCCAAAGCGGTAAATCCGTGCGCCGCCTGCGTTCGCTCGAACGGCGATTGGTCATCACCACGAAGGTCGGGGCCGCCGCCATCGGCATCGCCGTGATAGTCTTTGGCCTGTACTTATTGGCCGCGCATCGAGCCAACCTAGATCGGGAAAACTTGAGGCAAGTACAGCTAGCCGAACGTAAGGCGCGGCAAGAATTGTGGAATTCACTCCTAGCCCAAGCGCGGCTTGGGCGGCAAAGTCGGTTGAGCGGTTGCCGCCTGGAAACCCTCACCGCGATCCGCACGGCCGCGGCCCTGAGCAATCACGTCGAATTACGCAACGAAGCCATCGCAGCCCTGGCCCTCGCCGATCTACGCCCCTTGCCGACCGCTCCTACCGAGCCTTCGCCGCTCCGCAATCTCTTTTTTGGTGGAGATCTGAAATATACCCTGGCCACCGATCGAGAGGGGGGTATCCACTTCCGGCGAGTGGAAGACGGGCGAGATGACTTTGTGTTGCCCCATCAAGGGCTTCCAATTAGTTCGGTCTATCCGGCCACGCCGCGGAATCGCTATCTGGCGGTCCGCTATGACAACCAGCAGCTCGTCATTTGGGACCTATTGTCCCGCAGTGTCGCGCTCCGAGTGGACCACGTACCGCCCCGGTTTTCATTGGAATTTTCCGCAGATAATCGTCTTTTAGCCGTCGTCCTGAATCACCAGATCGCGCTCTACGAAATGGAAACCGGACAACCCCTCAAACAGATTGCACTCAGTGCCCATCAACCCGCCGGAATCTGGTTCAGCCCGGATGCGAGCACCTTGGCCATGACGTTTGCCGAAGTGAATGATGTCGTGCTGATTAATATTGCAACCGGTCTTGAGACAAAACGCCTGCATCACCCCGCCCAGGTGCAGGACCTGGCTTGGCGAACCAACGGCGATACCTTAGCGACGGCCTGTTGGGATTTTCAGATCTGGCTGTGGAATCCTACTACGGGCGAACCCCGGCAGACGCTCGCCGGACACGAAGCCTTGCCCACCGCCGTGGCGTTTCACCCAAACGGCCAAATCCTTGCCTCAACCAGTTGGGACGGCACGACCCGACTTTGGGATGTGGCGACCGGTGGCTTGCTGACCACCCTGATGGAAAACGGGTCGGACTTGCGATTTAGTGACACGGGACAACGGTTGGGAATGCTTACCGGAAATGACTATAATGTGCTCCTCATCGAGTCCGCCGGAGAGCGCGTCTGCCAGTTTCTTCAGGAGCCCCCCTCTCGCAATCCATCGTGGGTTAGCCCGTGCCAGATCGAGTTTAGTCCAGATGAACACTTACTGGCCGCCGCCGGCCAGGATGGGGTGCGACTGTGGGATTGGAAGCGCGGCACGGAGGAGGCGCTGTTACCCACCGCTCATTCCTGCTATGCCACCTTTGCTCCGTCCGGACGGGAACTGATTACCGGCGATGATTATGGGGTGCATCGTTGGCAACTGACGCCCGGAACCAATCAAAACCCCGACGTGTGGGGTCCGCCGCACCGCATCAGTGAACTCGGCGGCACCTATCGGGGCGCACTCAGCCGGGACGGACAGTTGTTCGCTTACGTGCATCAAGATCAAGTCCTAGTCCAACGCGGAGAGAAAACTCCCTATCCCATACATTTTGGGGCCGCACTTTTCCTGGCCATGAGTCCCGATTCCCATTGGTTGGCGATCGGCAGCCGCGGGCCTAGCCCGGCGGATCGAGTCATGTTGTGGGACCTCGATCAGCAGCAGGCGGTTTGGACGAATCGCCTGCCCGGTGGCGCCACCCTGATTTTTTCACCCGATAGTCACTGGCTGGTCACTGGATCCGAGACCGAGTTTTGCTATTGGGACCTGGAAACACGGCAACCCACGCGCCGCATTCCCCGAAGAAACGTGGCCGGCTTGCCCGGGCCAACCGCTTTTTCCCACGATGGAAGGGTTCTCGCAGTCGCCCTTTCCCGGCGTCAGGTGCAATTACTGGACGCAAAGACGGGTGCCGAGTTGGGCCTGCTCGATAGCCCCTTTCCCCATATTATTTCCTGGATTGCATTTAGTCCCTCGGACACGCAGTTGGCCGTAGCGACCGAGGCTCACTCGATTCAACTTTGGGATTTGCGTCGGCTGCGGCAACAACTGGTGGAACTCAACTTGGACTGGGAACAAGCACCCTACGCACCGTCTAAATCGTCGGGAACTTTACAGGTCCGCCCGCCGACCAAAGTCCGGATGGTGCATTAACCAACCGATCGTTCAGGGGGACGATCACCGGAAACTCTTTCTGAAAGATTGAAAGATCCTCCGGGGTGCCCACGGACTTATCTGTATGAGCCCTCGGATCTGAATCAACAGATCGGAAGGCGGCATTCCACGCATTTATTTGGAGATCTTCCTATGAGTCCATTTCCACCCCTGACTTCAATGCCCGATTCCCTCGGACGAGCCGCACGCCAACTGATCCTCCTCACTTTGGCCCTAATCGCCCTGCTGGCCGGGACCAGTAGAGCTCAAGGCAAGCTCTGCCTGCTGTCTTGTCCCGCAGATCTGACCGCCCCCTGCGACACCCCCAACGGGGCCACTGTCTCATTCAACGAGCCGATACTCAGCGGTGATTGTGTTAAAGGCGCGCAAGTGCAATGCCAGCCGCCGAGCGGATCGTTTTTCCCATTGGGCACCACCACCGTGCAATGCACTGCGACCGGTCCTGACGGTAAGGTGGTCGCGACCTGCGCTTTCACCGTCACCGTGAACTGCGCCCCCCCAACGACGTGTTCACTAACCTGTCCGCCAGATCAGGTCGTGGATTGCACCATTCCGGCCGGAGCAACCGTCGTTTTCCCCCTGCCCACCTTGGGTGCCGATTGTCCCAAGGGTGCCCATGTAGAATGCAATCCGGCGTCGGGGAGCGTATTCCCTGTGGGCCTCAGTATCGTCGCCTGCAAGGTCTTAGATCTAGGCGGACAACTGCTGGTGGATTGCAAGTTCACCGTCACGGTAAAATGTGCCCCGCCAACCACGTGTTCACTGATCTGTCCGCCAGATCAGGTGGTGGACTGTGCCACTTCGGCCGGGGCAACCGTCGTATTCCCTCTGCCCACCTTGGGCGCCGATTGTCCCAAGGGTGCCCAGGTAGAATGCAATCCGGCGTCGGGGAGTGTCTTCCCTGTGGGCCTCAGTATTGTCATGTGCAAGGCTTTAGATCTAGGCGGCCAACTGGTAGCGGAGTGTAAGTTCACCGTCACGGTTTCCGCCGGGCCAGCCCTTCAGGTGAAGTGCCGCAGCGACTTCGTCCTGGATTGCGCGGGGACCAATGGAACGAGCTTTAAGTACGACGTCAGCACCGCCGGTGGTTGCGGAGCGATCACCGTCGAGTGCAGTCCGCCGTCGGGCAGTCTGTTCCCCGTAGGCCTGACCATTGTGCGGTGCGTGGCGAAAGATGCTTCCGGCAAGGTCGCCGAGTGCAAATTTACCGTCACCGTTCGGGACAATTGCCAGTCCGATTCATCGTGCTTAAAATTTCTGCGCCCACCTAATATCGTGGTTCCTTGCGAACAACCGGAGGGCGCCGTAGTGAATTATGCCACGCCCGGCGGCCAGAATCGTTGCACGGGTCAGCCACTCGATTGGAAATGTTTCCCGCTACCAGGCCTATTCCAACGCGGGACTACATTAGTCCGATGCTGGGGCCCCCTGTTAGACAGCGGTGAAGCCGCCTATTGTGAGTTTACCGTCACCGTTTCAGGCACTTGCCCAACACCGCCCGGGTCGTGCATCTCCTCCGAGTGTCCGCCCGATAAAACGATACCGTGTGAAGGACTCAATGGCACGGTTGTCCACTATCTCTTCAGCGCAAAAAATAACTGCGGACAGCCAATGATTACCATTTGCACGCCACCCTCGGGTAGTCAGTTTGCGCCGGGTGTTACGGAAGTAATCTGCAAAGCCATCGCAGGCGGGCAAGTCGTTGAATGTCGCTTTCACATCACCGTGGTGGGTGACTGCACTCCGCGCGGCGTATTAACTCCGATTACTCATAACGGCGGCACTACCGGACCCGAACTTCAATTCTCTTGGCCCGACGACAGCGGGCGATACACGGTTCAAACGGCGTCCGCGCTGGGCAATGACTCCGCTTGGCAACTGGCGACTCAACCCGTCGAGCACGCCGGCGGGGTCAACCGCATTATCATCATTGCTGATCCTAGCAGTTCTGGATTCTACCGCCTGGCGCAGTCGCTCAACGAACGTCCGATTGTTTCTAAACCAATCCTCACGACCGTGGATCCCACGCGAGCCCGTCCAGAGCAGATCATGCTGAAGTTCCACGAAGGAACTGGGATTCGTCTGCGCGATGGCCGCCTACAATTTGATCCGGCGCGACTCACTCCACGCTCGCACCATTTGCTGCGTCGGGTGAGTTTGACCGAAACTCAGGTAGCCGACGACGTGATCTCGGTCCAAGCCCTCTTGGCCGCCACGTCCGACACCACCCTCCTGCGAGCCTTCCAAGATCAGGACGAAGCCAATCTATCGGAGAAAAAGCGCCAGGGGGAATCCCTGAGTGGCGATGAGTTAGCGGATCTCGATCTCTACTACTACCTCGCACGCCCCACCCCGACCGGTGATGGCGCCGCGGCGGCCGCTGAGGCTTCTATTCTAATCAATCACCTCAATGCGCTGGCCTCGGTAGAAATCGCCTACGCGACCCCGGTCGTCATGGTGCCCGATTTGCCGCCACGGACCGATATCAATTTGGTTGCCAACCAAGGTTATCTCAATCGCGCACCGGTTGGGATCGATGCGCGCTACGCCTGGACCTATCCGGGTGGCCGAGGCGATGGCGTCCGCGTCGTGGATGTGGAAGGCAATTGGCACTTAGACCATGAAGACCTGCCTGGGCCACCCTTCTTCGTCGGGGGCCTTCCCGGAAACTACACGGTCAACAACCTAGCGGAACATGGGACCGCAGTGCTCGGCGTCATGGTCGCTCAAGATAATGAGTTCGGTGTGACCGGTATCGCTTCAAGAGCAAGCTATGGCGTGAGTTCATTTGTGACGGCCCGCTTAGAGCGAACCCTTCTCTTTGGAATTCCCGCAGCCATATTAAACGCAGTCGATATTCTTCGAGCCGGTGATGTCATGGTCATTGAGGCTCATTCCCCCGGACCGCGAACCGGTCAAATTTGCCTAACGAATTCCCCTAACTTCTGCAACTGTGGGCAGTTTGAGTTCGTCCCTCAGGAATTTTTTCAGGCCGATTGGGATGCCATTCAGACCGCAGCCAGCCACGGCATTATCGTGGTCGAAGCAGCCGGCAACGGGTCGATGAATCTCGACAATCCCATTTATGGTTCGGTCTTTTCTCACACACCTCCGGTGGGCCAACGTGGGCGCACCCGCGCCATATTGGTTGGTGCGAGCAACGGCCGAGGCGATCTCCGTACGGCGTGCTTCTCTAACTTTGGTTCAGGCGTGGACGCGAACGGTTGGGGAAATAGCGTGGCCACCCTCGGCTATGGTGTTCGACGGGCCAATGGGGACGATGCTCGGCAATGGTATGAGTTAAACTTTTCCGGCACCTCGAGTGCCTCGCCGATCGTCGCCGGGGCTGTCTTGTCCATTCAAGGCGCCCGTCGTGCGAGAGGTCTGGCGCCTCTCGGCCCAGATGAAATGCGAACGTTGCTGCAAAGCACGGGTAGCCCGCAGCCCAGCACGGAAACCAAGTTCATTGGACAACAACCGAACCTGCGGGCGGCCCTTCACACATTCCTCGAACAAGACGCGCAATTTATCGGATCATCGGTGCCCACCGAGATGACCGTGAACCAACGAATCGTAGTAACCATCGTCATGCGAAACATCGGCCACACCACCTGGAGAGAGACCGATCCAAATGGCTTACGCCATGCATTAAGTTCTCAAAATCCCGACAACAACACGATTTGGCTCGATCATGATCGCGTCGCGTTGCCCCGCGCCACCGTGGCTCCCGGCGAGGATGCAGAGTTCCATTTTGAGATCCAGGCGCCTGCGGTTCCCGGCGTCTATAATTTCCAATGGCGCATGGTCCAGGATTTCGTTGAATGGTTTGGGGATCAAAGTCCGAATGTATCGATATTTGTGGGTGCACCCCCCAGCTTTCACCAATTAGGCGGCGACACGCGCCTCACCGGAAATCCAGCGGTCGGAGCGAACCGGGATGGCCGACTTGAGGTGTTCGCGCACGGGTTAAATAATCAGTTGCTCCACCTCCACCAATTAACGCCGGGCGGTGATTACTCCGGGTGGGAGGCACTCTCGGACAACGGCGTGTTCAACAATGGCGGCACCTTTGCGGTCGCCCGTAACTCGGATGATCGCCTGGAAGTATTCGGCCGACTGCTCTCCGATCACAGTGGGCATCTTTGGCAAACGACGCCGAATGCTGTGCGCCGATCCGAATGGTCCGGGTTAGAGCGGTTTAGCGGAATTATCGATCCCCAATTTCCTTTCGGGGAGCCCACTCTGGCGGCGAATTCCGACGGTCGCCTCGAAGTATTCGGGACCAATCCGAGTGGTGAGCTAGTCCATCGTTGGCAGCTATTTCCGGGAGGGATTTGGGGGCTATGGTTTGGATTGGGAGCGGGGACCAGCGGCCTTCCCAATGGCGCACCCACGGTGCTGCGAGGTTTCGATGGTCGGCTCCATGTATTCGTCCGCGGCGCAGGCGCGCCGGGATCTGTGTTTGGCGGGATCGATCACCTTGCCCAACGCACCCCCAATGGCGAATGGACCGCCTGGGAATCCTTGGGCGGCAACTCTACCGACGACCCGGCCGTGGCGCAAAATGCCGATGGCCGCCTGGAGGTCATGATCCGGTGGGCCGATGGCTCAGTCCACCGCCGAGCGCAAGATTCGGACGGCAACTGGGAGTCCGCTTGGACCCCTCTTGGCAGTTTTACCCAGGGAAAACCGGCCTTATTAGCCAATCGAGATGGCCGTTTGGATGCCCTCGTTGCCACCTCGGATAGCACGGTGCAACACCTCGCTCAATCCGCGCCGAACGGCCCGTGGGGCACCTGGGAATCCCTGGGGGGCACGGGGGTGCATGGTACTCCCGCCGCAGGTCTCAACGCCGACGGCACGCTCGAAGTCTACGTTAAAGCCGGAGGCGATACGCTCTGGAGCCGACGGCAGGCCGCCCCGGGACGGTGGCGTTAATTCGTCGGTCGCCTCGCACCACCAAAGCCCACCGCAGTGGGCCGAGGTGGTGCGAAAGTCTCCTTGAAAACCCGCCTTCCACATCACAAAGTCCTCGCTCCACTCGCTGAATTTTGCAGGCTAGTGCGCCTTGGTATAGACCTCCGCACCCTGGGCGACGAATTCCTTCGATTTCGCTTCCAGGCCCTTTTTCAAAGCGGCCTCTTCGGCAATGCCCTGTTCCAATGCATACTTCCGAACATCTTCGGTAATCTTCATCGAACAGAAATGGGGGCCGCACATGGAACAAAAATGCGCAGATTTAGCCCCTTCTTGCGGTAAAGTTTCGTCGTGAAATTCGCGGGCAGTGACGGGATCCAGGCTCAAGTTAAATTGATCCTCCCACCGAAACTCAAATCGGGCTTTGCTGAGGGCATTATCTCGATATTGAGCCCCGGGATGCCCCTTGGCCAAATCCGCCGCATGGGCGGCGATCTTATAAGCAATGACCCCGTCCTTCACATCCTTTTTGTTGGGAAGCCCCAGATGTTCCTTGGGCGTAACATAGCAGAGCATCGCACAGCCATACCAGCCGATCATAGCCGCTCCAATGCCGCTCGTAATATGATCGTAGCCCGGTGCAATATCCGTGGTAAGAGGTCCTAGCGTGTAGAACGGAGCTTCGTGGCACCATTCTAGTTGTTTCTGCATATTTTCCTCGATCAAATGCAGCGGGACATGGCCCGGGCCCTCATTCATCACCTGCACACCATGCGCCCAGGCGCGCGTGGTCAATTCCCCCTGGGCTTTTAGCTCCCCAAACTGGGCCTCATCATTCGCGTCGGCGATCGAGCCCGGTCGCAGCCCATCTCCAATGCTAAAACTCACATCATACGCCGCCATCAGCACGCAGATCTCATCCCAATGCGTATAAAGAAAATTCTCTTGATGATGAGCCAAACACCACTTGGCCATAATACTGCCGCCGCGGGAAACAATCCCCGTCATCCGCCGCGCCGTCAGGGGAATAAAACGCAATAAGACGCCCGCGTGAATCGTAAAATAGTCCACGCCCTGCTCCGCCTGCTCCAACAGCGTATCGCGAAAAAGTTCCCAGGTCAGGTCTTCGGCTTTTCCACCTACTTTTTCCAAGGCCTGATAAATCGGGACCGTGCCGATGGGTACCGGAGAATTCCGAAGAATCCATTCCCGAGTGGCATGAATATTTTTGCCGGTGCTCAAATCCATGACCGTATCGGCGCCCCATTTGGTCGCCCAACGCATTTTTTCAACCTCTTCCTCAATACTCGAGGCGACGGCGGAATTTCCGATGTTCGCATTGATTTTAACTAGGAAATTCCGGCCGATAATCATCGGCTCGGATTCCGGATGATTGATGTTCGCCGGAATAATCGCCCGACCCGCCAACACTTCTGCGCGGACAAATTCAGCCGTGATTTCCTTCGGAATACGTTGGGGAAATTGACGAAAAACCGACGGCACAAACTCCGAACTCGGGTTCCGTAACACCGTCTCTTGGGTCCCTTCATGGCGGTGATGTAAGGAGTCTCGCTCACCTCGTTCCGTCGTGCGCCGCTTTTCAAGACCCTGGTTTTCGCGTAGGGCGATGAACTCCATTTCCGCAGTGATCATCCCTTGTTGGGCATACCAGAGCTGGGTGACGGGATGACCGGCGGAACCACGCAACGGGCGCCGCCGTTGCCCCTTCAAACCGGGAAATTCGACCAGCCGGTTTTTCTCCGCACGACTCGCGTACTCGGCGTGTTTGCCGGAGAGATAGCCATTGTCCTGAGGCTTCACCGCTCGACCGTCATATTCGGCCACATCCAGGCGGCGTAAAATCCAATCCCGACGAAGCGGCGGCAGCCCTTCGTCAGAAGTCCCAGTGAACTGGGGATCCCCCCACGGCCCTGAACAATCATACACCTGCACGGGCGCGTTCGGTTGGCTGGCGCCATTGAAATCCTTGGTGGAACTCAGTGCGATTTCACGCACGGGAACCCGTAGTTCCGGGTGTAAACTGCCCGGAAGATAAACGCGGGAACTGCCCGGCAGCGGTTGGCTACTGTGTGGCTCAAAAAACTCTGGCTTGGCAATCATGATAAAAGGCTCAGTTCCATCAACATCATTATTTCCACTCGGCCGCTCCGCCAACGCCTCCGCGACGTTTGGCAAAGCGACCCCATCAAAAAATCAGTTCCGGAACAGAAGTCAGAAGAGCCAGGGAAGGTGTTTTCCTTCGCCGGCATAATCCGGGCAGGTTCTACGGGTGACCTGCTTCGGCAGGACTCTCAGCCAGGATCAACCGGCTCCCCGAACAAACCCACTATCGACTGGCGGACGTCAGCGTCAACCCAGCAAAATGCCCTGCCGAAGAATCGAATGGCAGCCTCGATCGATCGTCGTTCCGACCCAGTTTATTCAAAAAACCCGTTCTAGGTGTCACCCCTCATTTTACTAGGAGGAACCCCCCAGAGTTGCGCCGGGAATCGGTGGTTTTTAGTGTTATTACACCCAAAAAACGCGGTTGACGGCCAAATTTCGAACCGATTGCTCCCGGGCAGTTCCGTCAAAGGTCATTGAATCTTGGTAATGGATTCCTAAGCTGGTGCGTCACCGGAAGCGAACATTCGGAACTATCTGATAAATCTATGAAATACACGAATTCAACGGACTCAAGCCGCGTTCAACGCGGTCAGACCCACGGTCGCCACAACCCTAAGCCGATCCACATGGGTTCTGCACTCTTGGTGCTCGGCCTCCTGGCCGACCCGCTTTCCGCGCAGATCACCGTCCGAAGCGGATCGGCGGCCGACGCCGCCGGGATTGCCACGGTTCGTAATCAATTCCGAACCGATTTGGGCGGCGGAACGTCGGTCGGAGCCAATGGACTTTTCGACGATCTCACCCGCCAGCGTCGCGAAATCAATTGGGACGGTGTTCCTGATGGATTTTCCGCCCCGAATGGTCTACCAGCGAATTTCTTCAACTCGAATTCGCCCCGAGGTGCCGTCTTCAGCACGCCGGGAACAGGATTTCAAGTCAGCGCGACGGCCGCCAGCGGAACCTCGACCAATTTTGGCAACATCGACCCATCCTACTCCGCCACGTTTCTTCCTTTTAGTGCCCAGCGGCTCTTTACCCCCATTGGCGCCCATCAGATGGACGTCACCTTTTTCGTGCCCGGTACCAGCACACCCGCGGGCACGAGAGGGTTCGGGGTGGTGTTCAGCGATGTCGAACAAGCGGGCACCACCGCGATGGAGTTTTTTGACGTGTCGGGGGTATCGTTGGGTGCGTTCGCAGCGCCACCGCAGTCCGGTGCCACCGGATTTTCATTCTTGGGCATGTTCCTGAATGACGGGAGTAGCCAAATTGGTAGGATCCGTATGACCTACGGAAATACGGATCTCGGGTTCGGCGTGACCGATAGTCCGGTTTCGCCTGATTTCCGAGACTTAGTCGTGGCCGACGATTTTATTTTCGGCAATCCGACGGCCGTTCCAGAGTCATCCACCTACGCGGCAATTGCCGCCATCGGCCTATGCGCCGTGTGGGGCATGCATCGCCGATTTGTCCCAGACAACCGGTAGAATGCTGACGGACGGGTGCCAGGAGTCCTGGGCTTTATGGCCGCAACCCTCGGCGCCAAAGTTCGTGATGATGCAAAGCCACCACCGCAAGGGCGTGGCGAATTTCAAACCGAGCCACCAGCCCGGGTAATTCGGCAAACGGCACAATCCGCACCGAAATATCCTCACTCGCGTCTAAATCGAGTGGGTGTTTCCGTTCGCAGCCCTCGATCAAAATTGTCGTACACGTATTATTGAAGAGCGGCGGGTTCGGGTACACGCGCCCAATCGCCTGTGCCGAATGCCCCTCAAAGCCGGTTTCTTCGCGCAGTTCGCGGACGGCCGCCGCCACGGGGTCGGTCTCCGTCGCTTCCATAATCCCGGCAGGCGTCTCCAACTCGATGGTTCCGGTTCCGTGACGAAACTGTTCCACGAGCACCAATTCATCCTGTAAAGTCGTCGCCACGACCGTCACCCACGGCCGAGCTTCGATCACATAAAAATCGTGCTCCCGCCCCGTCCGCGGACTGACACGAACATCCGAACGTAGTTTGAAAACGCGGTAGTCACCCAGCGAACGGGAACTCACCAACGGCCAAGGACGAACAATCGACATATAAGAATCGGGCTACCCGAACTCACTCCACTAGGTTCTCGCCTCTCGATCAGCACCAAACGCCGCCGCCTTTTCG
>JAYVTS010000328.1:0-12027 GCA_043788645.1 Verrucomicrobiota bacterium | reverse complement strand
TCAAACCGATTTTTGTGAGTTAGGCTTTGGTCGCAGGGACGCGCTCCCTACGTCGCGCGTGGGTGCCGGGGCGGCACTCACTCCGGGGGAATTTCGGACCGGTCGGTGCCTGCACTGGCCGCACGAAGCGGCCGCTTTAAATTGGAGGGACAGGCGGATTGAATAACTACCCTCGATATAATAATGCAAGATTTTTATAGTAGCGGTCATTGTTTTCTAGGACTCGAGCGCGAGCGATCCAATTCGAATAGGATCCCCCTAAGGTCGGTCACCAGGCCGGTCCGCCCTCCAACCCACCGGGGTCGCCATTAATCAAACATCTTTCCCGGATTCAGGATGCCGAGGGGATCGAGCGCATGACGAAATGCAGATGACGACCACGGGTTTTTCCGGCAACTCACCCAAAATCCGGGCATCTTGGAAGTCAGTGCGGACGAAATCCTGATCCACCTTTTTCCGCGCGCCCAATAGGGAGCGCGTACTACGACGGATCGTAATCGAGATCCTGGAGAAGGTGAACGAGGCGAAGCTGGAACGTCCGAAACTCCCGGGCCGCCGCCTGCGCTTTCGCCTCGTCCAACGTTCCGAGCTGGATCTGAAAGTGCGGATTGGACGCTGAACGCGGCGCTTTCCAAATCCCACTAGAATCGAGGGAATTGAACTGGACACTCTTTTTTCGGGGTTTATTCCCCGTATTTCTGAGGTCTGAAAGTCATCCTTGCCCAGATCTTGGGTCAGATAAAAAGTAGGGAAGAACCGATGGACCGGCCTGGTGCCTCAGGCGTCGTGATCCCGCGAGGCGGGAACGACTGCCACCGCGGGGCCTCTGCCCACACGATATTTCGGCTCCACGGCGGCGCGGCCACCAGGCCGGTCCGGGGCTCCTGCCAGTTCCTCGGTGGGTGCCACCTCGGTCGGATCCGGCTGGAAAAGTTCCACAAAAAGTTCCTCGAGCGAGAGTGGAAATACATTGACCCGCACCCCAACCAAGGATCGCAGGCCATCGAGCTGCGCCTCATCGGCAACGCGTGTGAGTGCGGTCATCACGGGTCCCAGGGCGTGACTTCGAAGCGCACCCGGAATTGCCGCTTCTGCCGGGACTTCCTTGCCCGGAAAGACCACCTGCACACGCCGCATCGTTCGCTTCCACTCTTCGACCGAACCTTCGGCGACCACCCGGCCCCGCTCCATCATGCCCACATGGCTGGCGATGCGCTCCAGGTCACCGAGCAGATGAGTCGAGAGTAGGATCGTGCAATCATCCGTACCCAAAAGTGCTTGAACCAAGCATCCCAACACCTCATGACGCGCAATGGGATCCAGACCGGCGGCCGGTTCATCCAAGATCAACACCGCCGGTCGCACCGCTAAAGCGATCAGCAACGAAGCCAATCGCCGGGTTCCTCCCGAGAGTCGCCCCAGTGGTCGTTTTGGTGGAATCTCCCACCGTCGCGCCAGCGAAGTGGCTAGGTCAGTATCCCATCGATCATAAAAATGGGCGGCATAGCGGCAGAGATCGTGGAGGCTCATCCAGTCGGGCGCCGACGCCGCTTGAGCGACATAGGCCACCCGTTGTCGAACCGAGCGATCAGCGGTCCAAAAATCGTGCTCTAGAAGTTTCGCCTTGCCGGCGTCGGCATGCAGGAGCCCGAGTAACAGTCGCAAAGCAGTCGTTTTGCCTGCGCCATTGCGGCCGATGAGACCATAGACCGAACCCGCTTCGACTTTGAGGTCGAAGCCATTGACCGCCACCACGCTCGGGCCGAACACACCCCGAAAAGTTTTGGACAGATGCTGTGCGTAAATTGGGACCATGACTTTGAGTCACGAATGAAGTCCTAGGCCGCACCCCCGGTGACAATGCGGAATCGTTGGGGTTCGGCCGGTGAATCGCCCCGATCTTGTTCCAGCAGATTCATTTCGCTGCGCACCACCGCCAAGACTCGCGGGCCGGGAACATTGAGCTGGGCGGCTTCCATGGCGAGTTGGCGGGCCGTACGGCGTAGCGCGAGTTCCTGCTCCGCAGGCGGCAAAGCGGTGGGGTGCTCCGCCACAAACGCCCCTTTACCATGCCGCATTTCAATCACGCCTTCGCGTTCGAGTTCGGTATAGGCCTTAACGACCGTCGTCGGATTCACGGCGAGGGCGCCTGCCAATTCACGGATTGAGGGCAACTGATCCCCGGGCCGCAACGTGCCCCCGGCCACGTAGTACTTCATCTGATCCATCATCTGGCGGTACACCGGCACGCCGGTTCGGTCGTCGATTTGAAGATGAAGCTGGGCAGTCATAGTCGATATTTCCTGGGTGTATGATAACAGTAGCACAGTTACTGTCAAACCGAAAATGTTCGACTAGATGAAGGGGTTGGATGGAGATGATTCCAAAAACAACGGCAGCACTTTCGTCCAGTAGAAAACGCCGGCGCGCGATCGTCTCCGCTTGAATCCGAATTGGATTGAACTCCGAAATCCTAGTGGCAGTGGGTCGTTTGCCCGCCAGCTTTGGTTTCGTGCAGTCGATCAACTCCTCGTCTTCGACATCGTTGCCGCGCCGACTTAATTTCGGCTGCGGCACAGACCTTCGCTCCGACTGGGTGAACCTCGACATCTGTGACTACGGCGGAAATACGGTGTGTGATCTGAACCAATTTCCCTGGCCGTTTCCTGACGACTATTTCGAGGAGGTTTACGCCTCCCATGTGCTAGAGCACATGGGAAACTTCAATCGGGTCATCACGGAGCTTTGGCGAGTATGCCGGGCTGGGGCGCGGATTGAGGTTCGAGTTCCGTTTTTCTTGAGCACCAAGTTTTTTTCCGAGCCCGATCACCGAATCCCGTTCGGGATCCGCTCGTTTGATAACTATGAAGATATTACGAATCGTTCACTGCGGTTTTACGAAAAGTGGAAACTAGGGCAACGAACGAACTACCAGAGCCCAGCTCGGTTTGTGGTGGAATCGAAGCGGTTCCATGTGTCGAATTTTGCGGCGCTACGCTGGTTGGGCGGATTGATTAATTTGGAGCCGGTGCTTTACGAGCGGTTTTTTGCGACGTGGTTCACTCCGGAAGAAGTTTGGTTTATTCTTCGCGTTTCAAAATCCGGGAAACCATGAACGAGCCAGGCTCGGACTAATCGGCGGCGTCCGGATAAAACGCTAGGCGTAGGGCCAATTGCAATTCGCCGACGGCGGCGACGAGTTCACCAAAACGTTCGGCGGCCCATTCAGGATCTTGATGAGTCGGCAAGCCTTCCTTGAAAACCTCCCGTTGCATCCGTTGAAATCGTTTTGTGAGCGACAACTCATGATGAGTATCGCCGAGTTCCGTGAGTAACCGCCGCACTTGATCAGCTCGTTGGCGCGTTTGCCGAATCGTCTTCAGCGCCATTTTAGGTTCCAAACTTCCCGCCTTGAAGGATTGCAAAAGGGCACAATCGAAACCACGACAATGTTGGGGTCGGTCGGCATAGACTTGGCAGTGGCAATCCGACCCGAGAGCTGTGCAGGGTTGCCGAAAGCGGCGTCCTGCAATCGTCTGGCCGTGGTCCTGACGACGAAACCGTTCCAGCGGAATTCCCGCGGCCGTGAGGGCGACGGGATCATCGGCGGGTTGCAGTTCGACGTCGCGGAACAGCGTCCCATCGCAGCAAAGGCCGCATTGGAGGCACAGGTTTTCGGGGAGCACCGAGTTTGAACTTTTCCCGTTCACGTAGGTGCGTAACACTGAAACAGGAAAGGGCGTCCGGCGCAAAATTCGTGTCCGGAAAAGCAGTAGTAGACACCTTGGACTTCGGCAGTCCTTGACCGCTTCAAACCGATGTCTAGCACTCACTCAGGTTTCGGGGAGTTCTGGGAAATTCCCGTTTGCTTGAAGCCCATTTCTGGGGGTAACGACAAGCGTCCACGGAAACACTCACGGCGATGAAACGCATGTGTCCCGATTCACGATGCGGCCAGCCGATTTTGAAATACAGCTTGCCAATCGCGGGTAAATCTTCGTAATTACATCGCTGCGATGGCTGGGTAGCTCAGTTGGTAGAGCATGCGATTGAAAATCGCAGTGTCGCCGGTTCAATTCCGGCCCCAGCCACCAGTTGTATCTGCTTGTGCAGCAACAATTTGGTTATCTAGAGGGTCCTTGTGTACACCCATCCAGCCCGGGAGTAGAGCGCTTCACGCGTCATTTGTTTCAAAACACTGCGTACCATGCCATCGGAACGGGTGTCTGCCATCTTTTACCGTTGAGCTACCGCCTCCCCGCTTTGTGACCAATTTGACACAGAAGCTAGTGTCTTTCTAGGTTTCCGCTTATTCGTGGGTTGAACCGGCCCCAAAGCCGCGCCCCGTGCATCGGTGAAGGCGCAGCGAGAGCGATGGGGAAATCTGGGTTGAGCGGTGGTGAGACGGAGGACACCTCATCCGGTCGCCAAGTTTTATTCTTTCCAATCGAATCACCCCACCGAGGCCTCCGTCCAAATTGGGATTCTCGTGATTCCCGCCTTGACGGCCTCCATTGGTTTTGTGATAAGGGCTGGGTTCTGCGCAGAAATTTTGGCCTATGCTAAAAATACTCAGTCCGAAGCCACCGGGTCGTAGTGGGTACTGCGATGGGGTGTCGCGGCGTAATTTCCTCCAGATTGGTGGGCTGGCCCTCGGCGGACTTGCTTTGCCCCAGGTCTTACGGGCAGAGGCCGATGCGGGGTTGCGCAGTGCGCACCGGCAACACAAGGCGGTCATCATGATCTTCCTTCCAGGCGGCCCGTCTCATCAGGATATGTTCGACCTGAAATCGGATGCGCCAGCTGAAGTCCGGGGTGAATTCCGCCCGATCCCTACCAACGTGGCCGGATTGCAGATTTGTGAACACCTCCCCCGACTCGCACGAATCGCAGACAAATACACGCTCATTCGCTCGATGGTTGGAGCGGAGGATCGACATGACGCGTTTCAATGCCAAACGGGTCGCCTGGTCAGGAACCAATCACCCGGGGGATGGCCGGCGATGGGTTCGATCTTGGCAAAACTTCAGGGATCCGCCGATCCGGCCGTCCCGGCTTTTCTCGGGTTGGCGCCAAAGATGGGTCACATGGAATGGGCCGACAATGGGACACCCGGATTCCTTGGCCCGGCCTATGCCCCCTTGGAATTGAACAAAGGGGGTGGCAAAGACGACATGGTGCTCAATGGGATCACGCTGGATCGGCTCGGAGATCGCCGGACACTGTTGGCCGCTCTGGACCGGTTCCGTCGGGATGTGGACAGCTCCGGCCAAATGAATGGTCTCGACGCTTACACCCAGCAAGCGTTTGGCATTTTGACTTCCAGCAAACTAGTCGAAGCACTCGATTTGAAGCGCGAGGATGCCCGGACGATTGCTCGCTACGGGAAAGGCGACCCGAAAAATCGGGACGATGGTGGGCCGAAGCTGATGGAGAATTTCCTCACCGCCCGCCGTTTGGTTGAGGCGGGAGCACGGTGTGTCACGCTGGCGTTTAGCCGCTGGGATCATCACGGGGACAACTTCGGAGCCTTGCGACAAGACTTGCCGCTGCTGGATCAGGGTCTCAGTGCCTTGATTCAAGATTTGCATGATCGTGGGTTGGAAAAGGACGTGAGCGTGGTGGTATGGGGGGAGTTTGGCCGGACCCCAACCATTAATAAGGATGCCGGACGTGATCACTGGCCCCGCGTGACCTGCGCTTTGCTCGCCGGGGGCGGGATGAAGCACGGGCAAGTCATTGGGGCGACGGATCGGCTCGGCGGAGAGGCGACGGAGCGTCCCGTGACCTTTTCTGAGGTTCACGCGACCCTGTACCACTGCTTGGGTTTGGACGTCAACAAAGTGACCTTGAATGATCTGACTGGTCGGCCGCAATTCCTCATCGACGGGGGACAGCAGCCCATGAAAGAACTCGTCGGCTAATCCGACGCGTCAGTCCCATGCTCACGATCCCTGGACCTTCTCATCGTTTTTGCGACGGTTTATCCCGTCGTAATTTTCTCCGAATCGGGGCTCTAGGCATGGGTGGACTGGCGATGCCGCAGTTGCTGCGGGCGGAAAAAGCGTCGGGACTTCGATCCTCGCACAAATCGGTCATCATGATCTACCTGCCAGGTGGGCCACCGCACCAGGACACCTTTGATCTTAAATCCGATGCGCCCTCGGAAATCCGTGGTGAATTTCGGCCGATCCCGACTAATGTACCGGGAATCCAGATCTGCGAATACCTGCCGCGCTTGGCCAAAATGGCCGACCAATATACGCTCATCCGTTCCCTCGCGGACGCGGTGGATGATCATTCGGATTTCATGTGTCAGACGGGGCGACGGAAGCAAAATCAACCCCCCGGTGGTTGGCCGACCTTAGGCGCTTGCGTATCGCGAATTTTGGGGTCGGCGGACCCCGCGGTGCCGGCGTTTATTGGGCTTGAGCCGCGCATGCAACATCGGCCGTATAATGCTGGGACGGCCGGTTTTGCGGGAGTTTCCCACGATGCTTTTCGGCCGGCGGCAGACGCCAAAGGGGACATGGTTTTGAATGGGATCACGACGGATCGGTTGGCCGATCGGCGGGCGTTACTGCGGGCATTTGACCATTTTCGACGTGACGTCGATGCCTCCGGACTCATGGCGGGCCTCGACGGGTTCAATGAACAGGCATTTGGAATGTTAACGTCAAGCCGGTTGCTGGAGGCGCTCAACGTCGACCAGGAGCCGGCCGCCTTGCGGGAACGTTACGGTCCGGGTGACGCCAAGGTTCATGGTGACGCAGCTCCGATGCTCAACCAGCAGTTCCTGACCGCCCGGCGCTTGGTGGAAGCGGGAGCACGATTTGTGACCGTAGCCTATGGTTTCTGGGACTACCACGGGAACAACTTCGTTAACGCGCGCAATGATCTGCCGCTACTCGATCAGGGTTTGAGCGCATTGTTGGCCGATCTGCGGGACCGGGGTTTAGAGCAAGATGTGAGTGTTATTGTGTGGAGTGAATTTGGTCGTTCACCCACGATTAACAAAGATGCCGGACGCGACCATTGGCCGCGGGCGAACTGTGCGTTGATTGCCGGTGGCGGGATGAAAATGGGTCAGGTCATTGGAGCGACCGACCGATTGGGGGGCGAACCGAGCGAGCGACCCGTGCTATTTGGTGAGGTTTTTGCCACCCTCTACCAGAATCTAGGCATCGATGTGAATAAGGTTACGATTCCCGATTTAACCGGACGTCCGCAATTTCTGGTACCGGATGGTTGCCAGCCGATGAAGGAGTTAGTCGGATGAAGCGTCGCTGGGCCGCGGATTTAGTCCGAATGCTGGGGATGCTGGCGGTGTTCAGTCATGGTTGCAATCGGGTTTTGGCGATCGCGGCGCCGTTGACCCTTGAGTACCGCGCTGGAAATTCCCAGGCTGGGTTGGTGCTCGTCGGTCAGGATGCCGCGCAGCAAGTGCTGGCCACCGAGCATTTTTCGAACGGGAGTTGCCGCGATCGGTCGCGCGAAGTGAAGTGGACCGTGACTCCTGCCCACCTGGCAAAAGTGGATCCTTCGGGCCGGGTGACTCCGTTGGCGAATGGAGCCGGAACGTTACAGGCAATCGCCGCGGACGGTTCGATCTCAACCCTGCCATTGGTCGTAACGAACGCGTTGTTGGCGGCCCCAATCCATTTTGCGAATCAGATCGTTCCCATCTTCACCAAAAACGGTTGTAACGGCGGGGGCTGCCACGGAAAAAGTGCCGGGCAAAATGGTTTTCGGCTGTCGCTGTTGGGTTTTGAACCCGCGGAGGACTACGAACATCTTGTCAAGGAAACGCGTGGGCGCCGCCTTTTTCCAAGTGCTCCGGAGCGGAGTCTGTTGCTGACCAAAGGCGCGGCTATCCTTCCCCATGGCGGTGGCAAACGTCTCGAACCAAATTCCGACGATTGGAATCATCTCGTGCGTTGGATCCGCCAAGGAATGCCCGTCGGGCGTGCAGACGCACCAACCATTGCACGACTCGAGGTTTTCCCGACTGAGCGCAAACTCCCCCTCGATGCCGAGCAACAACTCGTTGTCACCGCCCATTACACCGATGGTTCGACCGAAGATGTCACTCGTGGCGCACTCTATGAATCCAATGATAAAGAGATGGCGACAACCGACGCGGTGGGCCGAGTGAAGGTCTTCAACCAACCCGGTGAAGTAGCCGTGATGGTCCGGTATCAGGGGCAGGTGGCCACCTTTCGAGGGACGGTCCCGCTCGGTGCCATGGTAGGCCAACTCCCGCCAGCTCGGACGTTTGTGGATGAACACATCTATCGGCAACTCCGAGAGGTCGGCTTGCCCCCAAGCCCGGTGTGCGATGACGCTACGTTTCTTCGTCGGGTGACCGTTGATGTTGCCGGACACCTACCCACGCCGGTCGAATTGGCCACTTTCCTGGCGATGATCGGACCTGCCGACGCTCCCACCGTATCTGATAGGCGAGATCGCGCGCGTATTGCCGTCATTGATCGCCTACTCGCGAGTCCCGAATACGCCGATTACTTCGCGAATAAGTGGAGTGCTTTATTGCGCAATAAGCGAGCCGAGGCGAAACAGACGCGGGGCACCTTTGCGTTTCATGCTTGGATTCGCGACAGCCTGCAGCGCAACCAACCCTACGATCAATTCGTCCGTGAAATTGTCGCGGCTTCGGGCGATCTTTTTGAGAACCCACCCGTGGCGTGGTATCGCCAGGTGCGCACGATGCAGAATCAATTGGAGGATGTCTCCCAGCTTTTCCTCGGCCAACGGTTGCAATGTGCTCAATGTCATCATCATCCCTATGAGCGGTGGAGCCAGGCCGACTACTGGAGTTTTGGGGCTTTTTTTTCTCAGGTGAGTTTTAAACCCGGCACCCAACCCGGTGAAGAGGTCGTCGGCCATCGTCGCGGAATGGCTCAGGCCACTAACAAAAAGACGGGGAAACAGGTGAATCCTGCCGGGCTCGGTGATCGGATCGAAGGGATCACTCCCGACGAGGATCCCCGCCAAGCTTTGGCGGACTGGATGACTCAACCCGACAATCGGTATTTTGCGAAGGCGTTGGTGAATCGCTATTGGAAGCATTTTTTCAATCGCGGCCTCGTGGATCCCGAGGACGATTTACGAGACACGAATCCCCCGACTAATCCCGAGTTATTGGAAGCACTCGCCAGCAATTTTGTGAAGAGCGGATATGATCTAAAACAACTCGTCCGCACGTTAACGAGTTCAACCGTGTATCAACTCAGCGCGACACCGAATGAATATAATGCCAAAGATCGCCACCATTTTGCGCGCTATTATCCGCATCGACTCAGCGCCGAAGTGTTATATGACTCGATCGATACGCTGCTTCAGTCCCAATCGAAATTTGAAGGAATGCCTGAGGGAATTCGTGCAGTCTGTTTGCCAGACAACAGCTTTAATGCGGGGAGCTATTTTTTGACGGTCTTCGGTCGGCCTGAAAGCAGTAGTGCCTGTGAATGCGAACGCAGTACGGACGCATCGCTCAGTCAAAGCTTGCACCTGCTGAATGCCAAGGATATTCAAGACCGGTTAGCCGTGGATACGGGGCGAGCCGCCCAAATGGCCAGTGAACTGAATCGCTCTGACCCTGCAAAAATCAGCGACCTCTACCGCTTGGCCTTCTCGCGTGAGCCGAGTTCCAGCGAACGACAACTGGCGTTGGACCATCTTCAATCCAAGACCAACCCGGCAGCCCCGGGCCAGGAACCCAAGGACTTCGTCGCCACTCAATTGAAAGCCCGCCGTCAAGCCTACGAGGATATCCTCTGGGCCTTGTTGAACACCAAAGAATTTCTGTTCAACCACTAACCCATGTCGTCCCTCTCGAGTGCCCGAGCCCAGCGGGTCGTTTGGGCTTCCCGGGCCTTCAGACCCAGCAGGTGGCGGATTCCTACTAGAAGCGTTTGGTTTCTTGGCCTCCTATTTCCAAGCATCGGCTTCGCACAATTGCCTCGCCCTCGCCTCAACGCCATCGATCCGATTGCGCTTGCCCGAGGCTCGACTCAGATTATTACGATTTCTGGATCAGAACTCGATGAACCCGAAACGTTGCGCTTTAGCGATCCGAGAATAGCCGCCGAGCGACCCGGAAATAACTCTTTGGGTTTTAGAGTGACCGTGCCCACCAACGTGCCAGCAGGTTTACAAGAGGTTCGCTTTGTAGGTCGATTTGGCGTCTCAAATCCTCGCCGGTTTTGGGTGGGAACCGGACCGGAAGTCCTCCAACCGTCAACCAACCATTCGCGAGACGCTGCGGCCCACATCGCCTACGAAACGGGTGTCAGTGGCCGCGTCGAAGCCGGAAAGCGGACTTGGTTCCGATTACTGTCGCCCAGTACAGCCGGGTTGGAGGTTCAAGTTTTCGGGCTAGAACTCGACTCCCGTCTGGAGCCAGATCTCGCCTTATTTGACGACGCAGGAAAGGAATTGGCGCGCAGTCGCCAAGGCGGCCGCTTGCACTGTCCAGGATCTCAATCAGGGGAACTAGTGCTTTCCCTAAACGATCTCCGCTTTCGTGGGGGCGAGAGTTTCGGGTATCGTCTGATTCTCGTCCCCATCGGTTCTAATACGCATTCACCGGGTGGACCCTTTCCAGTCTACAATCCGCTGTGGGTCGCGAGCCGACGCGACGATATCGACTCCGGCAAAATTCAACGCTCCCTCACCAACAGCCTCCTGACGGTGACCGTTCCGGCCGAAATCCGCGGTCGATTCCCGAGTCGCGGCGAACTCGTCGGGGTCAACTTTGCCGCAAAAAAGGGAGAGATATTCTGGCTCGAATTAGTATCAGAACGTTTGGGCTATCCAACGGATCCGTTCGTGCTCGTGCAACGCGTTCACCCCAATCACGGGAAGAAAGACATCGTTCAATATACCGATGTGGTCGAGCTTCCCAAGCTCGATGCTAATATTGGAGGCACCGAATATCCCACGGGTTCGCGGGATGTGGCGGGTCGGTTTGAGGCACCGGAGGAAGCGATCTACCGGGTAGTCGTTCGTGATTTATTTCATCAAACCTCTCCGGTCAACCCATCCGAATGGCACCTGAGTATACGAGGTGAAACACCGGGCTTTTCTCTTCTCGTCGTACCCACTCCGTTCCCACGGCAGAAGGACGATGACCGCCACATCGCCGCCGTGGCCACCAATCTTCGTCGCGGTGAAACAGCCAGTGTCAAAGTGCTGGCGTTTCGTTTCGATGGGTTCAATGGAGATATTGAACTCCTGGCGACTCCGCTTCCAGCCGGAGTCACGGCGTCACAGGCTCGAATTCTTTCAGGTCAACGAGTAGGACTCCTCATGCTCACCGCTTCATCGGAGGCCTCGAACAGCGTAACCTCCGTCACCGTGATGGGCCGTGCTTCGGTGGGTACCAATCTAGTGACCGTCAACGCTCGGGCCGGAACGGATCTCTGGTCTGTAGCAGACTGGGATCAAGAACGTTCGCCGGCGAGGTTGACGGATGAATTTGCTGTCGGCGTCATTGGGGCGGAGACGGCACCGATTTCAATCGCGCCCCTGACGAATCGATTTGAGGTCGTCCAAGGGAAAAAACTGACGATTCCACTTCGTATTGAACGCCGGAACGATTTTATCGCGGGTTTCAATCTGAAGCCCTATGGTCGTCCGGAGCTGGACAAGGCAAAGGATTTAGCCATTCCAGAAAAGGCAACGAATGCCACGGTGGAGTTAAACTTAGCAGACACGGCGCTCCCCGTTGGCACGCATTTGATCTGGTTTGATGGCCGGGCTCCGGGCAAATATCGAAACCAACCCGAAGCGGTCGAAGCAGCAAAAGCCGCACTAAAAACAGCCGAGGAAGCCGTGGTTCAAGCGAAACCCGACAAAAAGGAAAGTGCAGAAAAACAGAAGAAAGCGGCTGTGGAACAAGTGAAGGCGTTTGAAGAGAGGGCCAAATCGAAAGACATTTTTGTGAGCGTAACGAGCCAACCGTTTGAAGTACGGGTTCTCCCGGCATCCGAATAGGTATTCCTTTTT
>JAYVTS010000327.1:0-16424 GCA_043788645.1 Verrucomicrobiota bacterium | reverse complement strand
ATCACTCATTGGTGCGAACGCCTTGGTCACTTCAGGAACCCAAGTACCGCCCGGCTCACTGGTGTTGGGATCGCCGGCGAAAGTCGTTCGTGCTTTGCGGCCCGAAGAGCGGGCGGGACTAAAACATTGGGCGGAGAAATATGTGATCAATGCGGCCTATTGTCGGCAGCACGGAATTCAAGTCGGTCTTCCGCGAGTGGCGAGTTGAATACCGCCACTTATTCATACCGTAACGCCTGCATGGGCGGGAGGCTCGCCGCTTTGAAGGCGGGAAGAATTCCGGCGACCATGCCCACTGCGGCGCTGAAGCCGACGCCGACGAGGACGGCGGGAATGCTAATGACTGGGGTGTTGGCCGTGGGCGAGAGCGTTGTCAACAAACCGACGAGTCCATAGCTTGCACCGATACCGACGGCAGCACCGAGTACAGATAACACCACGCTTTCCACCACGATCTGTACAAACACATCCCAGCCCGTGGCCCCAAGTGCTTTGCAGGTGCCGATCTCGCGAATGCGCTCACTGATACTCGCGAGCATAATATTCATAATCCCAATCCCTCCGACTAAGAGGCTGATCCCGGCGATAAATCCGCCCGTCATCCGGTAGTTTTTGACTTGAGCGCGGATGCTCTCTAACTGGTTTTCTTGGGTTTCAAACGAGAAATCCTCAATTCCCTGGTGCGTAACGAGCAAGATATTGCGGGCTTGTTGCAAGGCATCTTCCAAACGCTCAAAATCCTTCACCTTCAAGTCAATGTCCGATAAACGGCTATCGGGAATTCCATCCTTATCCCCCGCCAGACGAAAGCGCATCCACGCCGTGTTGAGCGGAATATAGACTGCCATATTTTTCCGGTAAAAAGCCCAACCACCGCCGCCGCGCCCAAACCCTCGCATCCGTTTGGGGCCCGCTGCCATGGGGCTTTTGGTCGGGTCACCGCTGGCTTTCAGCGCCCGTTCTTTCGCGTCCTTTTCACTGAGGTACTCCTGGAACATGCCGATGATGACAAAGGGTTGGCCGCCGAGGTAGATGGTTTCTCCCAGGGGAACGACGGTGTGTCCGATGACGTCCGGTTTACCAAAAAGTTCGTCTCGGATCCCGGTTCCGATGACACAGACCGCGTGGGCTTTTTCTTCATCTATTTCGTTGAAAAAACGGCCATGCGCGACGGTATGGAGATTCATTTCGAGGACCGCGGGAGTGACGCCGACGCACTCACTCGGGTCGCACCGTTTATCGCCGCGGCTGACCCAGATATCTTCCACCGCCATCTGAGGTGAAACGACTCGGATTAAGGGAGCCCCTTGGCGCAGCGCGATCGCGTCCCGCAACGTGCGTCCGGGTGCTTGATCGGCGAGATGCTCTTGATAAACCGGTACAGGTTGGCGGCGTAACACGACTTTATCAGCGCCTCCCATGGCCACCATGGCTTCTTGGGCTCCGTTCTCCATGCCTTTGATGAGGGCGCTCATCGCGACCAGGGCCGCCACTCCCAGGACGATGCCGAGCATGGTTAGCAACGAACGGAATTTATGCGCCCAGACCTCTCGAAGCCCGATCACGATGGTATTGAAAAGGTTCATCGGGTGGAGACGCGTCAATCATAGCGAAGCGCCTGAATAACGTTCAGGCGAGCCGCTTTGAGTGCTGGGAAAAGCCCGGCAACGACGCCGACGAGGATGGAGAAGCCAAAGGCAATGGCCATGGAGGGCCAGGTAATGATGGGCGCGTTTTCGGTAGGTGTGAGTTGAGAAATAACCCACACCATCGCTTGGGATGCGGCCAAGCCAGACAGGCCACCGAGCACCGCGATCACCACGCTTTCGACCAAAATTTGGGTGAAGATATCCGGGGCGGCGGCACCGACTGCTTTGCGAATACCAATTTCGCGGATGCGCTCAGAAATGCTGGCGAGCATAATGTTCATAATACCGATTCCTCCGACGAAAAGACTAATCCCCGCGATCAGCCCGCCACTAATACGGGCGTTTTTCATCGTGTCTTGGATGCGATCAGCCCAGTCTTCTTGGGTTCGGAAAGCAAAATCCTCAATCCCGCGGTGGGTGACCATGAGAATATTGCGGATTTGGGTGAGCGCGGCATCGAGGTGTTCCACGTCGCGGATCTTCGCTTCAATGACCGAGATGCGGTCGGGATTTGAATTGGTATCCCCCAGGACAAATCGTTGTCGCATCGTTTCGAGCGGAAGATAGACCGTGTTGTTCTTGACCCAGAATGCGAAGTTCCCGCGGCGCCCGCCCCCGCCCCCCCAGCCGCGGCTGCGCTTTGGACCGCTGGAGCGGTTGGTAACGCCAGCGGCTCGTGCGCTCGCCAGTTCGGCGGCATGTTCAGCGGCCTTGAGTTCTCTCGCCTTTCGGTCTTGCTCACCTTCATAACGCTGGAACATTCCGATCACCATGAACGGCTCTCCGTTGATGTTCAGCGTTTGACCGACGGGAATCACTTCGTTGCCCTCGTCATCCGGTTTGCCCCACAATTCATCGCGAATCCCGGTTCCGATCACGCAAACCGCTCGCGCCTGCTCGTTGTCGATCTCCGTGAACATGCGCCCATGGCCAATGACGTGTTCATTCAGTCCCAGTTGCACCGGCAGACAACCCGCAGTCATAAAGGTGCGGTGCGTCTTGCCATTCGCTGACAAAACGGGCGAGTAATCTAATCGTATATTCGGGGACAACTCGATGATTTCGGGTGCGCCAGCGGCCAATGCCCGGACGTCGCGGATCGTCACACCGGTCGCAAAATCTCGTAAATGCCGCTGTTCGATCGGCACGGGCTGAGCCTCAATGCGGACTTTTTGGAGGCCCCCGATCGCGGTCAGTCCTTCCTTTAATCCTTTTTCATTTCCAGAAATGATGGCCGACATAGCGACCAATGCGGAGACGCCCAGGAGAATGCCAAAGAGGGTGAGCAAACTTCGCAGGGGATGGGCGAGAATTTCCTTCAGACCCACCCCGATCGAATTAAGAAAGTTCATGATCCGAGCCGGGGCGTCCGTTGGAGAGATCACCGGACAGCACGGTCGTTGCGGCCAACCGATCCAAGCCCGCTAGTTTTGCATCGACCCGATCCGCGATCTTGCCGTTGCGAATCTCGATGCGCCGAGGCGTGACCGCTGCGATTTCTGGGTTATGGGTGACGAGGATCACCGTGCGACCTTCCGCGGCCAGCTTGCGGAAGAGGGCGAGGATCAATTCACCGGTATGGGTATCCAAGTTTCCGGTGGGTTCGTCGGCGAGGATAATCTTGGGGTTATTGACCAAGGCACGAGCGATCGCGACCCGCTGCTGTTGGCCGCCGGAAAGCTGGCTGGGGCGGTTTTTGAGGCGATTACCAAGTTCAACTAAATCCAAAGCCTTGAGGGCTCGTTCACGGCGTTCGCGGCCGCCCAGGCCGGCATAGATCATGGGCAATTCGACATTTTGAACGACGTTGAGTTTGGGAAGTAGGTTGAAAAATTGAAAGACGAAACCGATCGTGCGATTCCGGATCCGAGCGAGCTGGCGTTGAGAGGCTTCGGCAATTTCGATTCCGTCCAATTTGACGCTTCCTTTTGAGGGCAAATCGAGGCAACCCAAAATGTGCATGAGCGTCGATTTGCCGCTGCCAGAAGGCCCAATAATCGAGACAAATTCGCCTGAGCTGAGATCGAGTGACACGTCATCAAGCGCCCGGATTTCCTCGCCGCCGAGGAGATAGATTTTGCTGACTTGGCGAAGCTCGAGTAGCGCCATGTTAGGGAAGGGACAAAGTCAAGCTAGTGCGTGGCGGCGGCCGCCTTGGGGGCCGCGCTAGGTGTCGATTTGACGACGCCGCCACCGGGAGCGTTCCCGGTTCCAGCGGGCGGATGGGGCAGGCCCGGCCCGAAGGCGATGGTCCCCTGTTTTGCGCCCTTGGACTTATCTTCGAGCGATACTTCCGTACCGGGTTGTAGGCCTTTCGTGACCTCCACAAACAGGTAGTCACTCACCCCGATTTCAACCGGATGCCGTTCCCATTCTTCTCCTTTTTTCACGTAGACATACCGTTCCATCGCTCGCGTGTCAGGGTTGGTTTCGGTGAAAATTGCGGCCAATGGCGCGGCGACGACGCTATCGGCACTGGCAATCGGAATCGAGATATTGGCGGTCATGCCTGGGCGGACTTTTTTATCGACTGATTTCAGCAAGATCCGCACAGGATAGCCGCGTATGTTGTTTTTGATGGTACTTTGCGGCTGAATCCGCTCGACCTTGCCCGTAATGGTCAGCCCGGGAATCGCTTCCAGAGTGACACTCACCTCTTGCTCGACCTGGAGGCGAGAAATATCGGCCTGATTAATATGGGCGCTGATGATCAGGTCGTCGAGATTGGCGATGGTGAGGATTTCGGTGCCGGAATTAAACCCGCCCGAACCACTCACGGCTTGACCCACCGAGACGGGTCGAGTGAGAACCGTGCAATCGAACGGCGCCGTAATTCGAGTTTTCCGGAGCTTATCGACCGTGACCTCAATGTCCTTTTCACGGCTCAGCAGCCCATTTTGGGCGAGTTCGGCTTTGGTTTTGGAATCCTCAAACAATTCCAAAGAAATGAGTTTTTCACCAAATAGTTGCGTCGCTCGTTTGAAATCGCGTTGCGACTGTTGCAACTCCAATTTGGCGCGTTCAACCGCGGTGTCTTTGGACTCCTTTTCAATCTGCAGATCCTTGTCGTCCAATTTGAAGAGGAGATCGCCCTTTTTTACGGCATCACCGACGTCCACTTTCAGCACTTCCAACTTTCCATTCACTTCGGGGCGAACGCTGACTTGGTCGGCCGGGCCGATGTCACCACCGGCACTGACGGCAAAGCGGATGCTTCGAGTTTCAACGATGGCGGTCGTAGCGCGACCCTCTTGGGCGGCTGGACCGCTGCTCGTTTTCTGTTTTTGCCAGAAAAACCACCCGCCCGCACCGACGACCAGCGCGGTCAATAAAACTGAAAGCAGCGTTTTCATTCAATCCCATCTGAAACTGAAACCAACCCGAGGTGTCCCGCGTCCATTGGACCCAAGGACCATGAACCGCCAGATGACTAACTAGTACGACTACGTACAATCTGAGTGAACAGTACCGCCTTGCATTGGCGAGGCGGCATAAATTCACGATTGTGACAGACTACGATGTTGAGCGAGAGATTCATTCTGTTTTTTGTGACGGGGTTGATTGGCCTCCGTTGGTTTGGACAATGGGTGCTGGCGCGCCGGAACCAGAACCATGTCGAGGCCCACCGGAGCCGTGTACCACCCGCCTTTCGCGGTTTGATGGATGCCCCGACCTATGCCAAGTCTGTCGACTACACGGTAGCCAAAGCCCGCTTCAGCCATTGGGAATGCGCCCGGGAGGCCGTCGTCCTTGGATTAGTGTTGTGGATGGGTGGATTGGCATGGAGTTGGAACTTGTTGCAGCACCGTTGGGGTACTTCTTCTTGGGCGCAGGCGGGATGGCTCTTTGTGGTCGAAATCGTGATTTCATTGTCGGCGATTCCATTCGAATGGTGGGAACAATTTCGGCTGGAAGAAAGATTTGGGTTCAACTCGACCACCTTCGGCGCCTGGTTGATAGATCGAGTGAAGGGCTTCCTGGTGGCGGGTGTGATCGGCTATCCCTTGCTGGTTTTTATTTTAAAAATGGTCGGATGGATGGGTTCTTTTTGGTGGCTCTGGGCCTGGCTGGTACTCCTCGGTTTTCAACTCGTCATGACCATTCTGGCTCCCATCTTGATTCTACCGCTGTTTAACAAGTTTACACCGCTCCCGGAAGGCAGCTTGCGGGAGCGATTGTGGGCTCTGGGCGCACGTACTGGGTTCGGAGCGAAGACGATTTTGGTGATGGACGGATCCAAGCGCTCGCGCCACTCCAACGCTTATTTCACGGGTTTTGGGCGGTTTCGGAAGATTGTCCTTTTTGACACGCTGATCGCTCAACTGACCGAGCCGGAGCTCGAGGCGGTGTTGGCCCATGAAGTGGGCCATTTCAAACTGGGCCATATCCCTAAAATGCTTATCTGGGTTGCTGCCAGTGCCTTGGCGGCGTTTGGATTGATTGGTTGGCTGGCGAGTCAGACCTGGTTTGTGGGCGGGTTTGGGTTTCCGGCGAGCCCGGTGAGCACCGTGGCCCCAGTGTTATTGTTATTCGCCATGTTGAGTGGGTTGGTAACGTTCTGGTTTTCTCCGCTGGCCAACTATTGGTCGCGGAAACACGAGTACGAAGCCGATGCCTACGCCAAGGCCGCGGTGGGCGGAGCCGAACCGATGCTGGGAGCCCTGAGAAAATTATCCGAGCACAATCTCTCCAATCTGACCCCCGACCCCTGGTTTAGTGCATTCTACTACTCGCATCCAACTCTCCTGGAGCGGGAAAAGGCCTTAAGGACTTCATAGGGATTTAGCCGGAATATTTCATATCCTCTCTGCTGCGAATTGCTGTCAGCCCGTCTGGCGGCATTGACCTCGCGTTCCGAGCCCGACAAACAGGTGCCGTCGACGACGACGGTGATGAACGCCCAAAAGTCGTTGGGGACCTGATGCTTGAATTTCAAATTGCCTTCTGTCACCTACAGGATTGTGGTGCTGGTGGGAGGTGTCGACCCGCGCAGCCAGTCCCCCGATATCCGCCGTGTGCAAGAATTGTGGCAAAAATTTGCAAAATGAGGCGAGCCTCCGGCGCCTACAAGCCCTGGAGAAGGCCCGGTAACGGGGCTCAATTCTGAAGCGTTGAATACGCCAAATAGATCGGCAATTTACCACCTTCAGTTCTCCCGCAAATGGTAGAACATCTTCGGAGAATCCCGCAAAATTGGCAGGGTCCGCAGCAAATTGGTCTGCTCATACCGTAGGAGCATGGACCAGGGCGGCGGTAGATTGAGATCGGAAGTCTGCTCCAAGGAATAAGTCCGACCGGGGAGGCCATACAGATGCAGGACCACCGGCTCAGTTGGGTCCGCAATCAGCAGCGGTTCCAAGCCTAACAATACCAAACGTCCTTCAATCCCACGGGCCGTTGGCACCGTCTCCCCGTTGGATCGTTTGGCGGTAATACCCTGAGCAAACAAGGTTACAATTTCCGAGTGAACGCTGGAGCCTGGGCTGAAGGCCAAGTTGGCCACGGCCCGATTACCTTGCAATAGGCTTCCAGACGCCGACACCAAGCGAACATGATACTGCGCGTCCCCGTCCGGGGTCAGAGTGGCCAGCGCCAATTCCGGAACCAACGGCTGTAACGAGAGGTTCTGTAAACGCCCTGAAGTAGCCACGAGATCGAAATTAATACTCGTGAGATCGAGCCCAGAATTAAGACTTAACGTCGTCGACAAGTTAGGGGCTAAGCGGGCCACCATTGAGCCCACCGTTAGGTCAAAGTCGCCTTCCGAGTCCCGCACAACCACACTAAAACTCTGGGTCGCGGTTAACTTCGGAACCCCATTGTCGGCCACTTGGATGACAATCAAATTGGTGCTGGGCCCCTGCAAACGGTTCGGAGTCCAAGTAAACCGGCCGGCCGGAGTAAGGCTCGCCCCGACCGGCGCTGCGAGGAAGCTAAAAGTCAGTTGATTCGCGGGCAGATCGACGTCCGTTGCCCGGGCTTGGAACGTGAGTGTTTTTAACTCGTTTAAGATTCGATTAGTAATCGCCTCCAACACGGGCGCCGCATTCAATTCCTTGACGATGACTTCCACCCGCCCCGTCGCGGAAAGACTCGGCTGTCCATTGTCCCGCACCATCAACGTAAACTGATTCGTACTCGGACCCGTCGCTTCGGTGGTCGGCCAGGTGACGAATCCAGTCCCCGGATCGATGCGAGCAGCGGCCGGCGCATCCGCACCCAGACTCCACGTCAAGGTATTGGCCGGCACATCCTGATCGATTGCCGCATTCGAGAAACTAACCAAGTCGCCCTCATTCACGATCTGGTTGGGAGCCACGGTCAGCCTGGGCGCGGTATTCACGACGCTGACCGTTGTTTGCGCGTTCGGCGTCGTTGGCGGCGCTTGTTGGTTGCCCGCAAAATCGGTGGCGACACTATAGAAACCATAGCCATTGCCAATCTGCCCGGGATAGAGCGACCCATTTTCCGTGGTCTTTTGCAACCAAGGAACAAAACCCGCCCCGTTCACCGAGACATAGATATCGTAATAGGCGATTCCGCTGCCATTTACTCCGTCCTGACCCGACCAACTGACGGGAATTGCGACACTGCTCTGGGCCGGTAAGGCCGCGACGGCGCTGGTCGGCGCTTGCGTGTCGGCGGGCCCCAACGGCTCATAGGTCAAGCGGTATGGCCCACTGCCGTTGAAGTCGAGCAGATGGAGTAGGTTTTCCCGGACGGGTTTTTGGCTAAAGCCGATAAACGTACGATCCGTCGACCAGACATTGGTACCGAAGGCGACCACGGAATTATCAGCCCGGCGAACTTCCTTCAAGCGAAAGGCGCCGTCGGCCGGTTCCGGTATTAAAAGGTAGGTCCACCCCAACGGCATGGTCGCGGTCAAAGTAATCGTCAATTGCCCTGCACTAACCGGGCCGCTGGCCACTGCGTTGGTCACCAGCGCCACGGGCAAATTGGTCCCCTGACTCAAATGCAACGTGTCCGGGTATGAGCTGAAATCAGGCACATCGTTGGCCAAGAAGTCGGGCTTCCCGTCTTCAAAAGTGCGGTCGGCTTGTACGATATGGTTCAACTCGTGAATTTCGACGCTTTGGATCAAGGACAAGCGTTTGTCGCCGAGTCCATCCAGGTTTTCAAACGTCGCCGAGTATTCGGTGAACAATCCCTGGAGCGAGGATTTGAGCAGCCAGCGGCCAATCTTGATTTCGCCGGGGTTAATGTCGCCAAAATTGGCCGTCAACGAGGGCGTTAGAGATTGGCCAGCGACTTCGGTCGCAATGATGCTGAAATCGATTAGGAGCCCCTTTTTATTTTCAATGATCTTGGGTTGGGCCGAGGCAATGCGAACATTGCGGGCGGCGCCTTTACCACTGTTCTGAATCATGACGGCCAAGGAGTAGGGAATGCTTGGCTCGATTTCATCCGTGAACGGATCATCCGCAAAGACGTCGCGTTGATGGAAATATTTTAGCGAAAGGCTGGCGTTGGGTAGCACGTTAATGCTGGCAGGTGATAGAGGAACGGTAATCAGCACGCCATCCTGTTGGTAACGCAGAGTTCCACCCACGATATGAGTCACGGGCCCGTCTGGGGCTGCTTCGGAAGTTGGAATGAGTATCCAACTCGCTTTGCCACTCGATTTGGCGGCGATGAGACCCGTGCCATTGACGGCACTTAGGCCCTCCAGCACGGGCGGACGAATCGCGAAAAGCCGGGTCACCTCTTCTCCCGTCGTCGAGTGCACCACCAATTCAACGAAAACATCATTCAGCGCCGAGTCGGTGTCGTTGTCGATTTCCAGCGAGGCGTTAAACGCATCGCGCGTAATGACCGCTTCCTGCTCGATTCGGAGTTTCACGTGTGCGCAGACTCCGCCACCGGCGCTGTTCACCTTGGCGAGAAATTCCTGGCCCACCAGGTAGACGGCGGTCAAAGGATCGGAATATCCGTCCGCCAATGCCGCCTCGTTCGCCGCCAATGCAGCTTGCCCCAAAGCCCCTTGCACATCCGTTGCCACAAAGTCCGCACTCTGTCCCCCCGGAACCTGAGCTAGCGTGAAAATGCCGCGCCGATAATAATCCACGCTGCGATTCCAACGCGCGGCGAAGCGACGGACGTCATCACCGGTCATGGTCGCACTCGGAAACGGAAGAGCTAACAATTGGTCAAGCTCAGCCGTCGCTAGCAGTTGGCCCGATGCGCTGGTTGGCAGCGTCGCGGCATTGAAGGCCGCAAACCAGTTGGTCCAATTTGTATCATCGACCTCTTGGAGCCAGACGTCGCTGCCGAACCAATTCGTGAGCGGCGCGATAAAGGCCAGCGCGCGATCCACTTGCCGAAACAAGGGCTGAACCTCGGAAGGTAAGGCATCAGCGGCCGGTTTGCCCGATCGCAGTCCTTGGAGGGCCGCTCGCCCGCCCGAGGAGCCCCCTCCCCCTCCGCCGCCACCACCACCGAAGCAGGCGCCCAACGGCTTGAGACATCCAGGAGCCTGGAGGGCCGAACCAGCCGCTCCGCCGACGCATTTCCCGACGTTGCCGAGACATCCCAACGCCGCGTCCCCCAGGGGGCTCTTCAAGAGGCCGAAGGCACATTTACCAAGCTCGAACGCACAATTTGCGGCTTTCGCCGGAGGTAGGGCCTTAGCGCATTTAATCACGGCTAACCCGACCCCGAGCAGGCATGGGTCGCAATTATTCGGCGGAGAAATGACCCGCGGCGGTGTGTATAAAAAGGGTTGGCCTCCCGACGGACATAGGGGACAAGTAATATCGGTACCGCCACCGCCTTGACCGCCAAAGTTCCAGGGGGGCGTATAACCTGCGAGCAATCCAGTGTACACGGGAGCGGGCGAGGGACAGCCGGGGATAAGATCGAACCGGAGTGGAACGTTATAAGTATTCACCTGATCCCCGCAGACAAGATCGAAATCAAAGGTGGCATCATGGTAACAGGAGCCACCCCCCGCGGCCGGTTTCGCGAGGCCGCGGCCTTGAACCACCGATCCAGTTCCCACCGCGCCGACCTTCCGGATGATAATCGGCACCGTCAGCGAACTTTGCGCAGGCAAGCGACCAATGCGGGAGATCAGACTCGAAAAAACGACATCCGAATCAGGGGGCAGAGCGAGCCGGACGTTGTCCGCTGCCAACAACCCGTGATTCATCAACGTCACGTTCACTTGCGTTACTGAGCCGGTGAATCCGGAGAGATCGAAGTAGGGGGGATCGACCGTGACCACCGGAATCGGCACAAACGTCTCAAAAATTGTGGTAATAACGATCTTGGTCCGGTCTTCAATTTCGGTCGGTACCACCGTAAAAACGTATCGAACGGTCTGGCGGCTCAGGAACGCTTTGACGTTTTTGTCTTTCGCCGCATCGACCAGCACCGTGGTTTTAAAACCACTATGCCCGTCCGCCGTGATTTCAATATCGTAATAGGCTTCCCGAAGATTTGACACCTTCAGCGTGCCGTCCGCCCCGGTGCGATTGGTGACCACGAGATCCTTGGTGACCGCATCCAGAATCCGAACGAAGGCATTAGTCAGTTTAGGTGAACCCGCCGCGTAATAGGTATACTCGTCCACCGTTTCAATGACTAAATTGCCCAAACTGTCCGAAAGATTTCGGAACGTGAACGGTACGCTCACACCTGCGTTGGTAGAATTAATGACGATACTGCCCGAATAGGGACCAAGTTCCAAGTCCGCAGCCGGTGTCAACAGCAAGGAGACAAGCGCACCCGCGCCCGGAGCCAACGGCGGAATTAGCGTCCCGGAGGAAACTTTGAGCCACGGCGCCGGCGGAGCGAGCACCGTCAACGGACCGGTGGTGAATCCACCCAGATTGGTCACGGCGAGTTGCACCGTATTTTGCCCGCCGCGACGCATCCCCGACTCGAGCGTACCCGGCGTCACGACGAGGCGCGGTCGCGCCAGTTCGATCACGACCGGGAGGGTCAAATCAGTCGTCGCACCTTCCCCTGAACTCACCCGGACGACGGCATTGCCCGACATGGCTCCATTGGCGACGGCGATACCTAGCACCAGCGTGTTGGTGCCATCACCCGAAAGCCCTGCGCTCGAAAGACTGGCCGTCACGGTGACTCCCGCCGGAGCCGATAAGACTTTGGTGGTTAACTGGGTCAAGGCCACATTTGCCAAGTTATGAACCCGTGTCGAAAGACTCGCACTGGTCCCTTCCACCAGACGCGCGCCTCCGCTTAAACGATCAATACTTAGACCGAGCAGGGAAAACGTTGCTTGAACGGGAGAGCTGGTAATTCCCGGATAATCTGCTGATACCGAGTAGCTACCCCCTTCACCGGGCAGCGGCTGGAACGTCGCATGATAGTTGCCCCCAAGATCCGTCAGCGCCGCAATATGGCGCTCAGTTTCCCGCACTCGAATTGTTAGATCGACCACTACAAATGGCGCGCCGAGACTCGTCGCCGTTAGCGTTGCTTTGCCGGTGAGCCCAACCGCGGTGTCGGGCGGCGCAACCGTAACGTCCGCGACCACCGTGGCTCGATATGCCTTTTGAACGTGGAGTACTTGCGGCGACACCAGGGTATTATTGCTCTCTAAGATTTCCGGAATAACGTTTTCGGCGTCCGTGACCACGATGATCGTATATTCACCCGGTAGCTGGGGCGAACGGACTTGCACCGTTTGCTCGATGAATTGCCCCACCGGGATAGATCCTTCAAAGGCGTTTTCAAACAACACCACATCCGTGGAACTGGGCAACGAATCGGGCGACAAAAGGATTCGTTGAACAAAATTGGTGCCAGTGTCCACCAGCCCATGGTTTTCAATTCGGAATGAGATCGTGAAAGGGCTGTCACTGATGACGGAAGCGGGTGAGACCAAACTAGCCACGACCAGATCCGGCATTCGGGCATCCGTCACCACGAGGGTTTTGGTCCCACTGACAAAACCCGAGGCCGACGCCGTCAACGCCACCGGATGACTGCCGGATAGGCTGCTACCGGCTAGAGAAACCACCGGGAAGCTCACGGAGCTTGCTCCCTTTGGAATCGTCACACTTCCCGGAACCGTGGCCTGGGTTGGCGTGCCCGAAGTGAGTTGAACCACCAACGCTCCGTTCGTGCTAGAGTTTCGCGTGACCGTTCCCGTCGTCGCCGGATTGAGACTGACCCCCACCACTTCGCTGGCAAGGTCCAGGCGCAGAGTCGGTCCGTCGTCATCGGTGATCGTCAAAACATCGGGGGCGGCATCGGCCAGAATTAGCTGACTACCCGCGTCCACCAGCGTCGCCCCGATGACAACATTCCGACTACCATCCACCACCAAATTGTCCGTCACGGAAATATTGAAAACCACGTTAGTCGCGCCACCGGGAATGGTCACACTCGACGGAACTTGAGCCGACTGCGGCTTCCCACTGAAGAGCAAGACGGTGAGTGGTTGAGGGCTCGACCGATCACGGGTTAACGTCCCCGTCGTGGCCTGTACGCCGGCCCCTTCACTCACCGAATGACTCGCCAAAGTGACGCGCAAACGGGGAACATCATCATCGTCAACCACGAGCAGGGCGTTTGCCGCAATAAACCCCTCGGCGGTGGCGGTAAACGAGTTGGTCCGGCCCAGCTGGGGCGTCGAGTTATCGACCGAATGGACGGTGAAAACAGCTTTGGTCTGACCGACCGCAATGACCACACTGGCCGGGAAATTGAGTTGTCCCTGCGGCCCGCCGAGATTCACGGAAAGAGCACTAGCGGTACTCCCCGGTCGGGTCACGGTCGCCGAGACATTGCCCCCTTCGAGCACGCGCCCCGGGGTGAACGCGAGCGTCAAGGCAGGCAAATTCACATCCAAGACCGTTAACTTCGCCTCCGCGGCTTGGAAGCCACTGGCTTGGGCACCCAGAGTGACCGGCAAAGAACCGGTCACTTGACCGTCGGGGATTGGTTTCAAGAGAAATTCCGCCGAAGCCCGGCCCGCGAGAATCGTGACGGAACTAGGTGCGGTCAGATGGCTCGGACCGCTACTCACCAGACTCACGGTCAAGGCCGCACTAAAATCGCCATTGCGAGTGACGGACGCCGCCAGACCCGCTGCGTCTTCCCGCACCTGGTTGGCCGCCAGCGCCAGGGTCAGGAGCCCTGGAATGGTGACCCCGGTCGTTTCAATAAGAGTATTATTATTTTCGCTGGTTTCAGCCAGCGCATCGGCGGCATCGACGGTCACTCCAAAGTAAAGCTTGCCTCCGGGCCCATTGACTGGAATCACGACTTGCTGAGTCAGGGTCAAAGTGGCATTGACCGGTATCGTATTGGTGACGAGGAACGTGCCCAGGAGAAAGCCGTTGCCGCCGTTGGTGGTGGACGAAACAAATAGTGCATCTGTCCATGGCCCAACCGCGGGTGCGACCCCGTGATTAGCTACAGTGTAAGTGATCGTGGCCAACTGGCCGGCAGCGACGTTGGCCGGCGCTTGCACCGATTGTAGCGCCAAGTCTGGTAGAGTGGTGACGCAGACTCCGGCCGGACCCGCCGCCACAAGGTCGGTAATTTCCTGGAGTGAAAGCGGGCGATTGTAGATCTGAACCTCGTCCATTAATCCCTGCCAATTCCGGCCGCCACCACCCCATTTACCTAAACGTAAAAACTGAGAACCGTCGTAAATAATCGGATTACCGGCCAATTCTCCGACGAGTTTTCCATCTAAGTAAATCCGAGCCACCCCATCGACGGCGTGCGTGAGCACCAAATGCTGCCACGTTGAAGGTTTCAATTCAATCGTGCCGACGAGCCCGGATCCGGCGATCCCAAAGGAGTATTGGTGGACCGGTTGAGCGTAGTTCTGAAGGACCAAACCTCGGAAATTCGTATGATTAATATCGATCAAATCGGCCGGGCTGCCGGCCCCTTCCCCTTCCTTGACCCACAAGGCGATCGTAAAATTCTGGAGCTCGAACCAGGGTCCGATATCGAGGCTGGCGTCGGTTCCATTGAGTTGAAATCCCTGACCTGTCCGGCCTTTGCCGTAGAGGAGTTGCCCCAACGCCGTCGCCGGGTGATTTTGCAACTGATCGGCCACGTCGCCTTCTCCGCGCAGCCAAGTAATGAGGCCGGCCGGCGCGGCCACGCACGTTCCACCGCTCAGCTCAGGTCCGGTCCCGACCCAACGAACACTGGCGATCGTAGAAACAAACGTAGCCGGATTGGCACGACCCGCCGCGGCAGAATCCACGGTGATTCGGCCCTTGCCCTCGGAAAAGCGGTAATAGTTTACCAAGCCCGGCTCGGTGCCCTTCAGAATGACTTGATAATCGGCCGCGATTTGCGCGGGCGTCCGCGCAATATTCCAGATTCGCACTTCATCCAACTGGCCCGCCATGAGTTCGCCAGGATAGCCGGTCGAACCAATCCGCAGTTGATGATCCGCATCATAGAGCAACGCTAAGCCACCACTCAAAGGGCTAGTCGTCACGGATTGACCATTGACCACAATTTCATACGCGTCGGCCCGGACGACATAGGCGATATGGACCCAATTTGTTACGGGTTGGGGGAAGGTATAGTCTGCTCCGGTCGACAACCAGGATCCACCGATGCCGATGTCACCATGCAAGCTGGAATTGCCGTTAAACTTGACATCAAACGATCCATCAGCCGGCTGCCGCGAGCCGATCAAACCCAACGTTCCACCACCGGTGGGACGAGCCCAAAATTCCAAGGTATACGGCGCCCGAAGTTCTTGTGAATTTGGAACCGAGAGATATCCACCCGTAAAATCCAAGGCCACGTTGGCGCCCGGCGGGACGGTGGCCAAATCTGGACCGGGCACCGAGGGCGCTTGAATCGCCAAATCGGCGTCATTCAATACACCGTTGTAAATGCGAAGACGCGTCACCCGCCCTCCCGGCGCGTAGCCACCATCGCTGTTCCGGAAAAAGCTAATAATCCCATTTGCCCCAATGGCTGCGTGATGGCCGGGATCCAACAACTCAAACTGTCGGTCGCGCCCGACGTAGGCCCGAACACGGCCATCATCATAGACAACCGTGAGTTCCCCAAATTCACCTGACGCCATTACCGGGTTGGCTGTGTAGTAGTAGGGATGATATCCCAAAGTACCGTTCACCAGGAACCAAGCGGTGGTTTCGGTAGGATCCTTGGGGTCCAACAGTCGGGTATAGCCGCTGGTGTTATCGAAGGCGAAAGCGATAACCATGGAATAGTGGTTGGGATCGACGAGCCCCACCGTCCCGAGTTTAAGACCGTGTCCAGCATTGAACTTCAACACTCGTCTCCCGCTCAGCTCGGGAGCATCCACGAACGAAACTTGATCGACGTCCGTTGGCACGATCGGTGGCGCGCCCGCCACAGTGCTGTTCAAGGTATCGTGAAATTGGTAGTCCGCGACCAATTGAGGTGCCCTGGGCACTACGGGCGCGGGGGGTACCAGCGGCGTCAGCGCCGCGACTTCCGCATCCGTCAGGGCGCCGTCGTAGAGTCGGATCCGGGCCACCCGTCCGCCGGGTGCAAAGGATCCATCCCCTTGCCGAAAAAAATGCAATACTTGGTTGGTTCCCAAGGCCGCCCGATCCAAGGTATCCACTAAATCCAGCCGCTTGACCCCGTCTTCGTAGACCCGCACAAATTGACCGTCATCCACCAGCGTGATTTGAACATACTGATGGCTGGTCACTTCTCCAGTACCTGCGACCGGATACGGGTTGAACCAAAGCTGACTATTATTAAAGAAAAGTCCCTGCGCGTCCGGCGAATCGCGGGCGTCCA
>JAYVTS010000326.1:0-20149 GCA_043788645.1 Verrucomicrobiota bacterium | reverse complement strand
GCCGGCGACGTGCTCTTTGTGCCGAGTGGGCGCGTCCATGCTCTGGGGGCTGGGATTGTGATTTTCGAGCTTCAACAAAACTCCGATACGACCTATCGAGTTGACGATTTCGGCCGGAAAGGTCTCGATGGACAGCCGCGAAAACTTCATCTCGCTGAGTCACTTCGGGCCATCGACTTTTCAGATTTTTCGCCCGCGCTCGTCCCCCATCGACCGAACGGGATCTGTCCGGGTATCCGACGCACCCTCATTCAGGATCCCGTTTTTGAAGCGACCGAAATCCACGGCGATCACACTCATCCGATCTCGGATCTGCGTCTTCCCGCCAGCCCAGGAATTTTGGCCGTGGTCAGTGGGGAGTTGAAGGCCACCGGTGGTGGCGAATCTGTCGTATTAACAGCGGGTGGCTTTTGCCTATTGCCCGCGAGATTGGCCCGCGCCGAACTTAAATGCGCTCGCCCAACCGTTGTCCTTCAACTGACGGTCGGCACGGCGCCATCCAAGCCGATCTGAGACAAGCTCGATTGTTCCTTTTGACCTGTTGGTGTGAAAGAACCTCGCCGTACGCCGAGTCTCGGCGTTTAACCGCCCGTCTTTCCGGTGTACTCGATCCGAATAATCTTTGTATCGAGATTGCCGGACCATTCTTTCCCGTATTCAATGAGATAGAGGCACCCGTCTGGACCCAGCTCCATGTCCATCGGACGCTTGAATTCCATGCCGGGTAGAAACCGTTGCATGCCCAGAATATGATCAGTGGCATCGAGTTTCACTGCGATAATCCAGTTCCGTGACCATTCGTAGATGAACAGCGTGTGATCGAATTCCACCGGAAGTTTGGTCTCAGATTTCCGGTTCGCGTCGAAATAGTAGACGGGTCCGGCCATGGCGGTCCGGCCACCGCTGCCCACTACGGGGAAACGCGTGGAAGGACCGGGGGGATAGTAGATAAACGCGGGTTGCGCCGGTGGAAGCTCGCGGATGCCCGTGTTGTTGGGCGATCGGTTCACCGGGTGCGCCGCGTTGTGAGGCACGACCGTGAAATTCGTACCCGGCCAGGCAGTCGGCTTTACCGCGACGGGCGAACCGCTCTTGGCATCTTTACGGGCTTGCTCATACGCGCCCACTTGATCCCGCCAAACCTGTCGGGCTTTGAAGTCGATCTGCACGTAAGGTTTGTTGTCCGCTACAAAATAGGGCCAGCCAAAGAATCCTGCCGTGCGCGCTTGATTCACTTCATCAAAGCCCGCGGGGCCTCGGTTCGGGTCCGGTGAGCCGGCATCGGGGCCGACTTCGCCCCAGTAGAGGTATCCGGTTTTTGGATCGATCGAGATTCGGAACGGATTCCGATTACCCATCACATAGATTTCAGGACGGGTGCCCGAGGTGCCGGGTTTGAAGAGATTTCCTTCTGGAATATCATAGCCACCTTGCGCCCGAGGCTTCACGCGGAGAATTTTTCCGGTCAGCGAATTTCCACTTCCCGCACTGCGCTGCGCATCCCACGGCTCACGACCAGGCCGATCATCCGCGGGCGAAAAACCTTCTGACTCGAAAGGATTCGAGTTATCCCCGACGGAAACATAGAGGTTGCCTTGCGGATCAAACGTCAGCGATCCACCGACATGACAACAGGTGATCCGTTGTTCTGGGATGTCGATAATTTTCGTTTCGGAAGCGAGATCGAGCGTGTCGCCGACGAGGGTAAATCGAGACACGCGAATGAGTCCCATTTTGTTTCCCTTGTCGTCGTTGAACGATTCTGGCGTTGATCGGTTGAGATACACCCATTGGTTTTCGCTGAAGTGCGGGTCGAGTGTGATGCCGAGTAAACCGTCCTCATTCCCGCTGAATACAGCCACCTTGGCGATCACAGATGTCGCTTTCGTTATTGGACTCCACAGCTTGACGATGCCGCTCCGTTCCACAAAAAATACCCGGCCATCCGAAGCAACCGACAACTCCATGGGATCGACAATCGTATCACGCTTCTCGCCGTTGACGGTGGCGTCTTCGTCGAGGATGACTTTCCGGAAACTAGACTCCGGTGGAAGCCAAGCGTTGGTCGAGTAGTTCGGTGAGAAGCTAGAGGGCGCAGGGGCTTGGGCGCGAAGCACGGTGGCTGAGGCAAGCAGCGTTAGCAGAACCACTGTCAGAGAGCGCGGGAGCACTGCTGTGAAAGCACGGGAAATCATCCCGCCACTTCTACCGACCGTCCTGCTTCGGAGCAACGGATTTTACCTTTCGTTCGGCAAAGTTTTTGGGATGGAATATTCATTTTATTTCAATATTTTATTTCGCGGTGCCCTACGATCCTCACCACCTCCCATCTCCGCCCGCGGGCAATTTTGCCCGAATCGGCCATATCACATAAGCCGTATTTCGTGACTGCGCCCAGGCGGCTCGAAATGCGGCTCGCGGAATCGTCTGCGGTACTCGACTCGTCCGCACTCCCGGATCATTGATGAGCACGTCGCCCTCCGCTGAAAAACCGCGCACTACCACGAGATGTCCATCTCCGATCTCCGGTTTCATACCGCCCTTGAGCATCGCGTACGACACGCTGGTTACGACGGGCCAACCCGAGGCGATCCAACGTTCCAAATCCGCCAGTCCTGCCAGGCGCACGACGGCTGATCGCAGTCCTGGGGTTTGACCCAGGAATGCGACATTGAAGGCCCAATTTCCGGTGCCCGGCCAACCCGAATCAAAGACGCCGCGAGCCGTTTCAGGGACGCTCGGGACCGCCATGGGCTGAGCAGGGATTCCCCACCGACTGGACCACCATCCCAACACCATGGTCACGCTGGTGGGACTGCACCACGATTGGACGCCTTCGGGAAAATCCGCCTGAGACCGCACCGGCACGGCCAGTTCACGACCCCAGGCCAAGCGATACGGATCGGGCTCAGGCCACGTTTGTTTCGAGGCCAGAACGCTGACGGTGAATTGTCGTAAGTCGTTGGTGGTGGTTTTTTGGCCGAGTGTTAGTCGCGCCTGGAGGCCAACGGCGGGACGGGTCAGAATGAGCGTATCGGTCGCTACTCGACCTTGTGCATCGGATTGACCGACGACGCTGGTACGTGGTGCTTGATTGGTGTCGCTACACCAGCGACCCAATGAATACCAAGGGCTAGTGCCGGTTGGATCGACGGATCTGAGTTCAAATTCCCACGCGGAGGTCACTCCGACGTTCCAGGACGGAACAGCTTCGTCCCACAGAAACTCCGGATGCCAGACGGGTGAAACCCAACGAGTCTGCCCATGGGTGATCGTGGGTTCCCAACCGGAGAGACTGGTAGATCGGAAGAGTCGAATTGGGGGGAGAGCATCTGCGACAACCGCTCGCCCGCACCCAAGCATTGCGGCGACCAAAGCCGCCAGAACCCACGTTTCGGTAAATCGCCCTCGGCGCATCAAGAGACTAAAATTAACCCCTCGGAACCCTCTTGTCCTCTAAAACGAGCTTAAACAAATTGAGATGCCGCGAGAGATCATCCAAATCGCAAAGAAAGGGGCAGGTCGGATTCTCCCGGTTCTCGAACCTCGAACCCTCCTCTCTAAAAGTCTCATGATCAGATCCGGAGGACAATTTTACCAAATTGGCCACCTTCTTCCAGGCGGGCAAACGCGGCCAATCCGTCCTTCAGTTCAAATACTTCACTGACCACGGGATGAATCGCGTGGCGTGCTACAAATGCGGTCATCATCTGAAAATCAGTCGGACTGCCCATCGTTGTACCCAGCAAACTGAGTTGGCGCCAATACACTTTGCGCATGGGCAGTTCATCCGGATTTCCTCGTGTGGCCCCAAAGAACACCACTCGCCCGCCGGTCGCCGCCAAATCCAGCAAATCACCAAATCCTGGCCCGCCAGCACTGTCGACAATGACGTCAAATGGTCCATGATGATCACCAAATTCCTTGGCCCAATTCGTTTTGGTATAGAGTGCACCCGCTTTAGCTCCCAGGTCGTGTGCGCGTCGCAGTTTTTCTTCGCTACTCGACGTGACGCAGGGAACAGCGCCCGCTGCTGCTGCGAATTGAAGTGCGAACACCGCCGTTCCTGCGCCAATGCCCGAAATGAGAATCTTCTCATGGGCTTTCAGGTGTGCTCGGCTGAATACTGCCCGAAAAGCCGTGACCCCGGCTAAGGGTAGGGCGGCGGCCTCCTCCCAGGTTAGATGCGAGGGCTTGGGTGCCAACTGGGTCGCCGGCACCTGGACGTATTCCGCAAATGTCCCGTCTTTTGGAAGCCCCAAAATCGTGAAGCGCGGCTCTTGGACCCGGGGATCGTGTCCCCAGTCAAAGGCGGGGTTTATGATCACTTCGCGATCCATCCACGAACGATCTACCCCAGGCCCGACGTCCGCGACGACCCCAGCGCCGTCGGATCCGGGAACAACCGGAAACTTGAGACCCGCATATTGCCCAGCTTTGATCCAGACATCGCGGTGATTGAGCGCCGCCGCTCGAAGGTGGATCAGGACTTCGCCCGGCCCGGCTTGAGGCATGGGGAGATCGTCGAGTACGAGTTCGTTGACACTTCGCAGGACCAGGGCTTTCACAACCCGCTAGGTAGTCTGCTCCCCCCGGTCCGGGCAAACCCCGCTGCACAAAAGCTGATGAAATATTCGGGCGAGTGCGATCTACGCTATACTCCCCAGCCCGGGCGATACGCTTTCGTTATCAACGCGTTCGCAGCCGGGAGATCCGCTTTGAGTGTGGAAGCATTCCATTTGAATTTCTGCCCGGTCCGAATGGCCACATTCCCCAACAATACGGTCTCGGAAACGGGGCCGGAGACGTCGAAATTCGAAACCGGCTTTGGGCCTCCTTGGCAGGCTGCAATCCATTCCTCGTAGTGGTTCCGATCCCACTCTCCGCGTTTGGGTAGGAAACTCGGTGCCGAGGCAAAATCCTCGAGCTTGGCCGTCGATAGAAAACGTCCTCCACCGTTATAGGAGGTGAGAAACGTGTCTTTATCCCCGATCACTAATACCCCGTTTTCCTCCGTAATCTTGCCTCCGAAAAGTTCCGACGCTGCCCTTCGCCCGCCGTCGTACCAAATCAGTTTCATGGGCGCCCGGCCGGGAGCGGCCGGAAAATCCCAGCGAATCCGTGAAGCCACCGGTGGACTTTCCAAAGTTGCTCCCAAACTATCCGCTTCGACGCTGATCGGATCGACGAGAGGCCAAACGAGCGCCGGGAGATTGAGCAAATGACATCCCATATCGCCAATCGCGCCGGTCCCAAAATCCCAGTGTCCGCGCCAGAGGAAACTGTGATATCCCTCCGCATACGGCCGTTCGGGTGCCACGCCCAGCCACAGGTCCCAAGCCAGCCCCGCGGGCACCGGTTTTGGCTCCGAACGTTCGATGCCCTGTCGCCACCAATTGCCTGGGCGATCAGTCCAAATATGAATCTCACGAACGCTTCCGCACGCTCCCGCTCGAATGATCTCCGCCTCGCGTTGGAGCACGGGATGGCTCATTCCTTGATTGCCCATTTGGGTGGCGACCTTGGCCTTGCGCGCGGCCATGGCCAATTGGCGGGCTTCCCAAACGGTATGGGTCAGCGGCTTCTGGCAGTACACATGTTTACCCAACCGGATGGCGGCCATCGAAGCTGGAAAATGAGTATGATCGGGTGTCGAGACGGTCACTGCATCGAGGTTTTTACCGTGCTTTTCAAACAGTTCACGCCAGTCACTAAATACCGTGGCTCGGGGATATTTTTCCTTGGCTTTGGCCAATCGACCAGCATCCACGTCACACAACCCAACGATGTTTTGCGAGTCACAGCTGGTAATATCAACCCATCCCTTACCGCCCACCCCGATCCCGGCGATATTGAGTCGAGAATTCGCCCCCAGAACCGTCGCCTTGGCGACGTATGGAAATGCCACCACACTGGTCCCGACGAGGGCCGAGTTCCGGAGGAAGCGCCTACGAGACGAAGGCCAAGTGGAAACAGAGGGCACGGCGGCAGGACGAGGAGAATTCACAGGGGAGAATAACGCAGTTTTTTGAGCGTATTCAAGTCTTGGCGGGCTTCGGCGGGGCGCAAACAATCAAAAAACCGCGAGGCTTGGTCAGCCTCCCGGTCAGTCCACGCAAATCCTGGTCTTGGTTTACGCGATTTTTGATTCGGCTCGACGATTACCGAGCCGGATTTTGCGGCTCACGCAACGCCTTTTGTTCGTCCAAGTGTTTTTGGGCGTTCGGATCTTTCGCCACGTTGACGGGGCCACCGGAATGTTCCGCTTCCTGTTTGTTTTGGAGCGCCTGGGCATCGTTGCCGTTGCCGTGGAGTCGGTACAGGTGCGCGTGGAGTTGGTTTAGGTGTGCGTGGAGTTGATCTAGGTGGGTCGAGGCGACCCCGGTGCCCACGGCCAGCAATGCCGTTGTGCCAACGATTAACGCGATCTTTGTTTTTAACCAGGCCATAGTTTTTATTGTTCCTTTCACAAGGGTGAGGGTTGAACCTGCGACAGCGGACCCTTTTGCGGCTGTCGTAGAAATTTTTGCGGCGAGTCCGAGGGGAGCGGCCTGAATGGAATGAGCCGAAAGCTGAGCCGCGATAAGGGTTGCGGCGGTGGTAACTCCCCGTTGATTGAAGAATCGCCGCAACTTTTCCACGGCGCGATCCACTCGTTTTTGTGCCGCTCGCTCGCCGACACCCAGCACTTTTCCTACCTCCGACAAGGTTCGGTTCTCGAAATGACGAAGCACCAAGGCGTCGCGATCATTCGAGCGCAGATGCCCCATCGCTTCATCGAGCAGGGGAGCCAAATCGTGCCAAGGGTCTTGGTGAATCGTTTCGGTGAGAGTGGATCGCATAAATGCTTCTTGCTCACGGAAGGAGCGTCGTTGTTCTGAACGTAGAAAATTAGCCGCCACGAGCCGCGCCGTGTGACAAAGCCAGCCGGACAAAACGGTCTCTCGACCCAGTGACGGCGCCTTACGCGCTAGAATGATGAAGACCGCCTGAGAGATTTCTTCTGCCTCATGCCGGTTGGTTGTGTGACGGAGTGCGACGGAGTACACGAGATGGATATGCCGATGCACGATCGCGGCAAATGCCTCGTCCGACTCACTCTGTCTGAACCGAATCAATAAATCGCCGTCGTTCACGTCGCTCATTCACTGATTCTATGTACGCTGAGTCCAATCGGAGACACATTTTCTGAGTCTGGACTTTTCCAAATGTGTTAGTGACCCTTTGAGTTAACCGATGAAACACTCCGCATGGTTCCTTTGTTGGGCCTGGGCCGCTTCGCTCGCCGCCGCGCCGTTGCCGATCTCACACCCCGAGGCGGAAGCCGTCAATCCAGCCCGACTCGAACGCGTCAACACGCTCGTCAAGTCGTTCGTGGAATCAGGCAAACATGCCGGGGTCAACGTGCTCATTCTTCGACACGGTAAGGTGATCCATAACGTGAGTTTTGGCCTACGGGATGCGGATTTATTGAAACCGATGGAGCCCGATACCATCTGCCGCATCTACTCGATGACGAAAGTCGTCACGGGGGTGGCAACGCTTCAGCTTTACGAAGCCGACCAACTGCAGTTAGATGATCCGATTGCCAAATACCTTCCGGAATTGAAGGATCTCAAGGTATTGACCGGTGGCACCGCCGATGCCCCGACCCAAGTTTTAGCAAAAACTCAGCCAACCGTTCGCATGTGCCTGAATCACACGGCGGGATTTACTTACGATTTTTTCAGCGGTTCACCCGTGCACGAATTGTATAAACGTGCGGACCTGTGGAATGCCAAAGGATTGGAAGATTTCATCCAACGGGTGGCAAAACTCCCGTTGCTGGCAGAACCTGGAACAGCCTTTAACTACAGCATCAGTGACGATGTCTTAGGCCTCCTGATCCAGCGGGTTAGTGGTGTCAAATTTGAAGAATACATCGCTACCCATATCACCGGTCCGCTGGGCATGGAGGATACTTTTTTTGACGTTCCCGCTGACAAAATGGATCGCCTCGGCAAACTCCATCGCCAAGATGAGAAGGGGAAATTGAGGACCATCGACCCGATCATTGGGGCCTATGCCGAACCCGGCCGAGGAATCCCCGCGGGTGGGGCGGGTTTATTCTCGACAATTGGGGATTACGGGAAATTTGCTCAGATGCTGGCGAACGGCGGATCTCTCGACGGCACCCGAATTCTGAGTCGTAAAATGTGGGAACTAGGACGGCTTAACTCCCTCGGGTCCACGGCAAACCCACTTCATTCTGTTGGCCGCGGTGATGGGTGGGGACTGTTCAGCGGCGTTCGATTGAACGTGGCCGACGCGGGCGAGCCGGGGACGGAAGGAACTCTCTTTTGGAGTGGGGCCGCGACCACTCATTTTTTTGCCGATCCGGGTGAAGACTTGGTGGGGCTGGTGTTCTGTCAGCACGATCCCTTCGATCCCTTTGGGCTATTCACTCGCTTTCGGACCGCTGTGTATCAGGCCCTCGATTGATCGCGGCGAAGTGGGGTGTCTTGGGGGATTTCCCCCACCCCTTCGATCAGGCTCTCCAGGGTCCAAATGGATCAAGTTTGCCTCTGGGCCACTCGTCAGCCCCTTTGCCCGGCCGTGCGACGGAAACGGGCTTGTCGTTTCTGACGCCTCCATTTGTATTATGAACGCACCCTCCGAAGGCAATGCCGTCCTCCTCAAGACTCGCGAACTCTGCGCCGCGCTGGTCGAACTTCCGCAATTTCAAACCATCCGCGAACGGATCCAAAGGTTCGCCGCCGATGAATCCGCGACTCGGCTTTATAGCGAACTCAATCAGACCGCGGGAGAACTTCAGCAGAAGCAGGAGGCGGGGATGCTAATCAGTCCGACTGAAATCACAGCGTTTGAAGCCCTACAAGAACGCTTTACTAGCAATCCTTTGGGCCGTGAATTTATTGCCGCTCAACAGGAAATGGTTGAGCTGCAAGAAATCATCAACGGACACATCTCCAAAACCTTTGAACTTGGACGGGTGCCTCGACCGAGCGACCTCATGACGCTTGAACCTCAGGCATGATCTACCCACTAGAAACTTGGATCAGAATTCCTCACTTGTGGAATCCGGGTTCATCGCACACGAGGGCGAAAACGGACCCGCCAGAGTTCGACAATTGCGGCCGGCCGCTCAATCGGGGAAAAAGTTCCGCCTGGCTCACAAAAAAGGATTGCAGGGTTTGGTTCATTTGCGCGTTCATCGATCTCGGCGTGCGGTTTTAAAATGGCGGAGATCCACCGATGAACGCGGCTCCTTCGGTCACAAAAAACCTACCACCAGGCGTTCGTTTGACTGGGAGCCGCATTCCAAAATGCGTCCGTGTCTTTGATGGTGGGGAACTTGTACGCCTCAACGTGGGAATCACCAAACAGGACGTTGGCGAGGCTTTTTCCTTTGTAATTGTGCCAGAGACTCTTGCTGACGTCCCAACCCCGGTTCGGATGCCAGATCCAATCGCCTTGCATAATCTTGTTCACCGGGCTGAGTCCGATTTCGCTCGTTTTCATGGACTGACCGTTGTAAGTCGCGCCGCCATTGATATCGCCGGTAATTCGCTTGGTACGGGCAAAATCCGCGGCCCATTCCATCAGGTAGCTATTTCCAAATTGGAGGTAACAATTCGTGGTTTTAACCCCGCGGATCGTGTCTGAAAAAATGTCACCCTTATCATTCGGACAACGAAAAATTTCGGGGCTTCCTTGATAGCGGAAAAGAGGTCGATTAGTCATTGCCACATAGACGTCGTATTTTCCGTCTTTGCCCCCGGATGACGCCCAGTCTTGGCACAGGGGCAGAAGATCCCTAAAATCATCGGCATACATGAGGAATGCGTATCCAATCTGCTTTTGATTGCTGATGCACTTAATCCCCGTGGCCTTTCGTTTGGCGGCGGCGAGGGCCGGCAACAACATGCCCGCGAGGATGGCAATGATGGCGATGACTACGAGCAACTCAATGAGCGTAAACGCTCGTGCCGGCGAGGATGGACGAGACGGAACAGGAGCGGTGATGTGCATAAAACTTCACGGAACCGACACCGGAATCTTATAAAAGCACATCCAATTGCCCAGGGCTGCTCCGAGGCTAACTTTCTTTCCGTTGAACCATTCAACATGACCGTCCTCGAACAAAAAGTTACCTCCTTCGGGTGCGCCTTTGGGACCGCGATGAACCGCGGTGACCCAGTTCTTGCCTTCATCCGTCGTGACCCACGTCAAGCGACCGTCGTAAATGTTCGTTGTCCGGGGACCAAGGCCCTGGAGGCGGTCGATTAAAACGGGTGCTTGGCTATAGACACCCCCGAGCTTGGTTCGGTAGTGCCACTCCTCAACATCCTTGTCCACGGCAACTCCAGAATAGGACCCACGTGGACGGCCCGGTAGGAAAAAGTATCCAATCAACTGGGGCTTCGCGTCGCGCACCGCATCAGAATCAGCAAAGGACCAGGTATCGGCCTGACGATGCCACTCATCCGTAGGGCAAAAAAGGACATTGTTCTGTGCTTTTTTGGCTTTGGAACCGGTCCCGGGTTTGGATTGTTTGATCAGGTAGTTTTTGTAAAACTGGAGCATGGTCGGGCCCATCCAACTGAGATCGAACCCATCTTTGTTGTCCGGAAACGCGTTGTCGGAGTCCGACGCATACAGGTTCAGCGCGATTCCCCACTGCTTTTCATTACTGACGCAGAGGGTTTTAACCGCCTGTGATTTCGCTTTTGCCAATGCGGGCAGAAGCATACCCGCGAGGATGGCGATGATAGCAATCACCACCAGTAGTTCAATGAGTGTGAACGCGTGACGACGCCGAGAGCGAGAGGTGGGGTTCATGATTTCAGATAATTTCCGTGCGGGAACTCAAAGTTTGATACGGCTTTCGAGACGGGCGGTCAACCTCGGAATTTCGTTTATTTTCTGGCCCAAGCTCAAGCTCAGAACTCCTGAATCCGGGTGGAATCGGGCTGAGACGACTTTTTGAGGATAGGGTGATCACTGGTTTGAGAATCAAATTGGGGCCCTCGGGTCAACCTTTCGCAAATGAAACGTGGGCATTCCTTCCTATCGCCGTCGTCCCCGCTACGGTTTCGCCTATGGCGGCTCCATTGGCTGGACTTTCTATCTTGGTACTTGACGACGAACCGCTCGTTCGGCGGGGACTTGTGGCTCAATTGGAACGATTTGGTGCCGACGTGCAAGCCGCCGAGAATTTACGGGGAGCCCGACAATTAGCCGAGGAACAGGGGTTCGACTTCGCCTTGCTCGACGTCAACCTGCCGGATGGTCTCGGTACAGATTTGCTCAAAGACGGGACCTTTCCGCCCGACACCGGCCTGATTGTCATGACCGCTGAAGGGGGCGTCGCCGGGGCCGTCGATGCCATGAAAGCCGGAGCGTTGGAATACCTGACCAAACCCTTTGAGCCCGCGGCCTTGGCTCATGTCATGACACGAGCTCGCCAAACCCGGCAAACCGCACGTTTGGAGGAGCACAAACGCCAGGACGCCCCCGAGCAAAATCTGTATTTCGGCTCCGCGCTGGTTGGAATCGAATCGGCGCTCCAGAAAATTCTTGCTGCTGATCGCCGACTCCACGGGAGCGGATCACCACCGCCGCCGGTTTTAATCTCCGGCGAAACCGGCACGGGAAAAACAATGCTCGCCCGCTGGTTGCACCAAGCTGGTCCCCGAGCCGCCGCACCTCTGGTGGAGGCCAATTGCGCCGCCATTCCCGAGTCGCTCGCTGAATCGGAACTTTTCGGTCATGAAAAAGGGGCTTTCACGGATGCCCGTAGCACTCGACAAGGCCTTTTTGAGGCGGCCCATAGCGGCACTCTATTCCTCGACGAACTCTCCTCGTTGAGCCTCTCCCTGCAAGCGAAACTGCTCACCACGCTTGAATCGGGCCGAATTCGCCGGGTCGGAGCTACGAAAGATCTTCCGCTCGACGTGCGAGTCATCGCCGCCGCCAATACCGACCTGCGCCAAGCCGTTGCCGACGGCCGATTTCGTGCGGATCTCTTTCATCGTTTAGATCTTTTCCGCCTGCCCCTCCCTCCGTTGCGCGAGCGCACTCAGGACTTGATTGGACTTTCTCAAGCTTTGTTAGCCCGTTTGACCCGTCGACACCGGCTCCGCCCTAAGAAACTCTCCGCCGTGGGGCAACGCCGCCTGCTGGCGTACGCGTGGCCGGGCAATGTGCGTGAATTGGCCCATGAACTCGAACGAGCATTGGTCTTCGAAGAATCGGATGAAATCGAATTGGTCCAGCTCATGGGAGCTGGAGTTTCCATCCCCGGGCCGACATTCGAAACGCAGGGGCCTGATAACCCGGCCCATCCCCCATCGTCGGACCCCCCCTGGTTCAACCCGGCGTTTCAGTTTTCTGAGTCCGGCTTCCAATTGGAAAACGCCATTTTGTACCTAGTGAATCTCGCCATGAACCAAGCGAACGGAAATATCTCAGGAGCCGCTCGCCTGCTGGGAGTGACTCGCGATTATCTCCGGTATCGTCTCGGACCCGGACGCTAGTTTCAATTCGCGCTCAAGCGGAGATTCTTCCGTTTGTTTTTTGATCCTCGCTTCCTTGTTCACTGGTGACAGAGCCCTTTGGATTTGCGCCTCCTTCTCGCTTCGCCCACATCAAAAATTCCGGCGCGCCTGAGTCTCCTCTTGAACCCGAATTGAAATAAGGGTTGGGGCGCTACACCCACCCGAGTCGGGTGGCACCGGGTGATCGTCACCAAATGCGATTCTCGTGGGACGCTCAAGGGAAAAAATGAGGCAAATCATTGAACATTTGAAGTGTTTATGACCGCTCTTCATTTGGCATGAGGATTGCTTTGAGAAGTTGTGGCGCCGGAGAATCCGGGCCTGCAAGAACAAAGCAATCGATCAAATTTTATGAAGACACTCTCTCGGTTAAGTACCCTGGTGGGGACGGCGCTCACCTGCGGTCTCACGGTCATCGCGGGCCCATCGGATAAATCCGTGCCCCCCGCTCCCCCGGTCGGCGAACATCACGACGGCCATGGTGGCGCTGCATTTTTGCCCGGATTCCGGGTGCCGAAAAATGCCACCGTCCCGGAGGCCCTTCAGAAGTTGATCGACCAATACAATGCCCACCGGAAATCCCAAACGGATGTCCAGAAAGGTCTCCTCGCGAAACTCGCCGGGGCTACGGAAGCGGACAAACAGGCGATCAAAGATCAGTTGAAGTCGAATCGGGAGAAATTCTTGGAAGACACCAAGCAACTTCGCACCGATATCCGCGAACAGATCAAAGCGCTCCGAGCGGCCTTGGGCGACACCCACCCGGTCGATGGCGGTGATCGCGGCGGTAAGGGTAAAGGTCGGAAAGGCGGCTGAAACCCACTGGACCCGGTGCGGACCAAAAAATCGGTTCGGGTTCGCCCTTTCTTTGATCTCCCAGCGGCCGACGGTTGTCTCTTGATAACCGTCGGCTTTTTTGCACGGAAGCATCTCCGTTTCATGCTAGTTCCCGCGGAGAAACGTACACCGTCAGTCTCTCTTTTTCCAAAACCCAATCTGGATTCATGGAACGCGTCCATTCGAACCGCCATGAAACGAAGCGCCATTCTTGTACCGATTTCCCCTGCTTGAAGCTGATCTGGCTCCAAAAACTCACCGGTCTCGTCGGCTTCGGGATCACCCTCTGGGCGGGTGGACACCCCGAATTCAGTCCGCTTCCCGAGACCCCGAACGAAGGGGTTGGGCTGTGGTTACCGCTACTCACCGTGCGCGCTGGGGGCGGTTATCGAAGCAATCCTGAGTTTGCTCACGAACCAATCGGCACCGGTTTTGCCTCGACGGGCGTGGATTATTTTCTACTAAGACAGCCGACCGACGGGCAAACGGTCACGTTCTTTTTTTCGGCGGAAGACATCCGGTATTTCAAAACTCTTCGCCCGCTCACCAACGAGCCTGGAGCCACGAAGGAGCAGACTTTCATCTCGGACCTGCGCCTGGGCCACGCCCTGGGGGGCAACACGAACTGGGTGGTCAAATTCGAGGGCCGCCACGTTTATAACGATCAGTTTATAAATACGAGTTCCTTCGATTCGACCACCACGAATTTGAGTAGTCTCCACGCCACCGCTCATGTCGGGACGATTATTCCGAGTATCGCCTGGTCGAGCGACGGTCCATTTCGGGTTGAACTCGCGGCGGTCGGCACTCGGCAATTATTTCTAAATGCGGATCCAGCAACTGGGCTCTCGAGCGCCTGGGAATTCGGGCCGCGGCTGACCTTCGGTTGGAGTTCTATTAGGGCCGGTTTGGTCGAACTTGAAATGAGCGGACTCCATCGGGAATTTGATGATCGAGTTCAAAATAGTGCCTTAGGTTTGCCGCTGGCAGATACTCGACTGCGACAAGATGATTTTCGCACCGAACTCCTGTGGCGCCGGGATTGGGACGAAGCTCGACACTGGCAAACGACATTGCGAACATTCTACGTGCGCCGACTGGAAAATGGTGAAGGCTATACGGACTTTGATCGACTAGGCGTCGGAGGCAACCTTCGGTATCAAGCCGCGGTTTGGTCCATGCGCCTCTCCGCTCGGTGGTCGTCCTACGACTATCCGCGATCTTACGTCGTTCTGGGAGGCGTTCTGGCTGAACTTCGACAGCGGACCACGTTGCAAACGGAGGCGCGCTTGGAGTATCGATTTTTGCCCGGATACCGTGCCTATGTTGAATACACCTGGGAACGTGAGGGCGGCAACCGGATCGGTGATCAGTACACAGCCCAGGTGGCTACTTTCGGGTTGGAACACGATTTTTGAACCATGGAGGTCGAAGGTATTAGGCCCCTAACGGACGATCCAACGCGGGGTGTCGCTCTCCCTTTCCGAGGAAGAATTCCGTGGCTGGTGGTGGGCAGCCTGCTCGTGACGCTCGCACTTCTCGCCGTGGCGATTGGCTTAACTCAAACCCAATTCCGAGACGAGCTACGTGGGCAACTGGCGCATCGGGATGCCCTCGGACTCGCCGCACTCGTCCAGAAACAGTTGGCCATCCAATCAGAAGCCGACACGGCCAATCCTATTCCGGCGTTGCTAGAAACGCTGATCCTCCCGGAACTGCCTGGCGTTTTGGGCCTTCAACTATACGATTCCCACCAGCACTTAGTGGTTACTCTGCTGAACAATCCTCGGTTAAAATCACCATCCGCGGGCCAATTTCAACACCTCGCCGCGCTCCAGGCCAATCAAGAAGATGCCACCGTCCAGCCCTTGGCCGCCGAGTTCCAAAACGGACCGGATGGCCCACAACTCCAAGTTCTTTTGCCCCTCCCAGGTGAGCATCCAGAAATCGCCCTGGCCGCTTTCACGCTCGACGGCTCCGGCTTGGCGGCCGAGTTCGTCCGCCTGGACCGGAATCTCCGGCAGCGGAGCTGGTTTGTCTTCGGATTGCTTGGAGCAGCGATGCTCATGGCGCTCGGTTTGACCTTTCTCCGCCTCATTCGCGCTCAATGCCGATTGCAGCACCAGACCGCTCAACTGGTCGCTTCAAACCGCGAACTCACCCTGGCCGCCAAGACCAGCGCGGTCGGCTCCGTCACGGCGCATTTGGTACACGGCCTAAAAAACCCCCTGATCGCCCTCCAACAGTTCGTCAACAGTCTCGCTTCCGACCCCAACTCAGCCGATACCGCCGAAGTGGCCGTCGACCGCGCTGATGCCGCGACTTCAGCTCGTCGGATGAAGACCATGATTGATGACGTCGTTCGAGTGCTTCGAGACGAGCACGGGTTGACCTCCTATGAACTCTCACCTCAGGAAGTATTGGAACAGGTCGTACAGCGAGCGAGTGGTTCTGCACAAAAACGGCGGGTTCAATTGACCCAGTCGAGCTCAGCTCAACCTCGATTGGGCAATCGGGTCGCAAATCTGGTGGCACTGATCCTCGAAAACCTAGTCAACAACGCCGTGCAGGCCGCACCGATCGGAGGTAAGGTTTGTTTAGAAGCCCGATCCGAAGGCACCGCTGAACGAGCCATCCTCGCCTTGGTCGTTTCGGACAATGGGGGTGGCCTGCCGGACGCGATTCGCAGCCGACTGTTTCAGCCTGGGCTCACGACCAAAGAGGGTGGCACGGGCTTGGGTCTCGCCTTGAGTCATCAACTGGCTCGGCATTGTCGAGGGGAACTGACGCTCCAACAAAGTGGCCCCAGCGGAACCGTTTTCGAGCTACGGATACCCGTTGGTTCGGAATTGGATGAGCATGGACGTCAATAGAATAGGCTCAATAAGCATCCCAAATTCGGTGGCCTCGTGAAAATCCTGTGCTTTCCTAAAGGGGGCTAGGATTCAGCTCTATTTTTTCCTACTGGTGAGTACGTCGATGATTTTGATTCTTGCGTCTTTTGATTCTTTAAGTCCTTGGATGTTGTTAGCGGTGCCAGGAATACTGATGGGACTCTTCGCCCAATCGTGGCGGCACTTTGCCAATCGTCGCTACACTCGGGTCCACACGGAACGTCAAACCACGGGCGCTCAAGCAGCGCGGATCCTCCTTGACCGTAATGGGATGGCCAACGTCGAACTCTTCGAGACGACGGGCGCAATGGTCGATCATTTCGATCCAAGCCGTCGTGCCATTTTCCTCTCACCCGACGTGGCCCGTGGCCCCTCGGTGGCGGGGGTGGCGATCGCGGCTCACGAAGTGGGGCATGCAATTCAAAACCGATTGGACCATCGTTTTTTTCGGTTCCGAATGTTGATGATCGGAATGACCAGCTTCGCAGCCAGTGCCTCCGCACTGATCTTTATTTTCGGGTTGTGCGTTTCCGGTGAGTTATCTCGGGAACTTCTCGTCGGAAGCACCGTGTTCTACACCGTCTTTTTCTTGCTCCAAATCGCCACTTTACCCGTGGAGTACAGCGCCAGCAGTCGCGCCCGCAAGGAACTCCTACGCCATGGCCTCATCAATCCAGGAGAGCAACGTGCCGTCGGTCGAATGCTCAACGCCATTGCATTTACCTACGTCGGGACACTTTTGCCCGCCCTGATTGAATTGATTAAGACGGTCGGGACCGCGGTCGGGCGACGTCTTTTGCCCCGAAATCACGACTCGTCTCGATAGTTCCAATCCAGCGAATCAACCCGACCGTCGGGTGCAGGTCCGTTACTCACTTTGCGTGACTTTGCTCCAAGTGCGTCTTGAGCACATCACGCCCGAAATCATTTGCGAAGTTGCGCCAGACAGAATGCGCGTGGTTGCCCTCATTCTGCGTATTATCGTACTCCAGCAAAAAGGTCGGACCTTGGAGCCGATAATAATGTTTCTCACCTTTTTCGAAACCGCCCGCCCAGGCAAAGCGGATCCGGTCCCGGCCCGCGGCGTCAATTTGAGCTAAGTCCAGGGAAGCCAAATCGGGTCGTACTCGCCCGCAATATTCCCGGAGCAACTGATCCACAATCGCCTGCTGGCCCGCGTTCATTTGTCCGACGAACACCCCGACCGTATTCGTTATCGCGGCCACTCGGGCCGCGCCCGTCACGACATCTTCGGGAGCAATTTTACTAAAAACCGCCTCGCCCCGTTGCGATTCATCCAGGGATTTCACCAGCGCACGGCCCAAATCTTCCTCCGCTCCCAATACTCTCAAACCGGCGCGTGAACCGTTCTTCACTTCTCCCGGATTCGTTCCCATGAAACTCGGAGTGCAGGCCCCAAATGCGCCATCCACTAACGTAAAATTCAACGAAAGATGGTGCCCCTCCACTCGCCATCCCCAAGTGCCATGCACGTCAGGGGCGCCAAACACGCTGAAATGATAGAGCTCCGGGTCCCGGGGAAACTTCCGCCCCGGACCCTCCATTTCCTGCAATATTTGTTCGAGGGACATAATGGTGGTCGCCTTCAGATAGCCTTTCGAACTCAAACCAGAATTCAAGAGTCCGTAGGCCAAATGACGCTGGGCTGGGGTCATCTCCTTGAGCGTGAGACCGAGGCGGTCTTTCGGAATGAAATGCCAATTCTGGCGTTCATCCGCTTCGGCGGAAAACGTGGCCTTGGCCCGTTGTTCCGGCGTCAAGGCGCTCAGCAAATTTTTGGCCGCGTCCGTCATCTCCCCCACGGGCGAAGCGACGAGACGAAGGGCAGCGGTGACGCTGAGGCAGGCGACCCCAACGGCGCGACGCAGTCGGAAACTTTTATTGGAATGCACGCCGCAGGATCGGACGAGTCCGGCCGCTGTCACGTCCTGGATAGGGGTAAGACGACGATTTTGCGGTGGGGTCGATCCGCAAGAAATGCCTCAACGATCCACCGATCCAACTCGTCAAATAGAGGTCGGAAGGTCGATTCGTCGTTCGACTCGGTTCTCAATCTTTCCCGCCCAAATCGGGGAGAAACGAATTTCCCATGGGCAAGAAAGGCGGCACCGTTTTCGCGCCGAGTTCTGGATACTCGAAGATCCGACCTTCAAAATTGCGAATCATCACCCGCTCATCGTCCTGGCGTAGAATGTAACCCGGATTGATCGGCACCTTCCCGCCTCCGCCCGGTGCATCAATGACATATTGAGGCACCGCATACCCCGTGGTGTGCCCCCGAAGTCCATCCATGATTTCCAATCCCTTTTTGACGCTCGCACGAAGGTGGGCGCTCCCTTGGATCAGATCGCATTGGTAAAGGTAATACGGGCGAGCGCGACACATCAGGAGTTTTTGAACCAAGGCTTTCATCACCTCGACGTCATCGTTGACGTGTTTTAACAGCACGGATTGGTTGCCCAACGGAATACCCGCATCCGCCAAACGACCTAACGCGTCTCGGACCTCGGTGGTCAATTCACGGGGATGATTGCTGTGAAAACTAATGAAAAGCGGATGAAACCGCTTCAACATCGCACACAGTTCCGGCGTGATACGCTGGGGTAAAAACACGGGAATACGGGTCCCGATCCGCAGAAATTCGACATGCGGGATTGCCCGGAGTCGGGTCAGCAACGATTCGAGCTTATCATCGCTCAGCAGCAGCGGATCACCGCCACTCAACAACACGTCGCGGATCTCTGGATGCGCCGCGATATAGGCAATTTGCCGGTCAAATTCGGGGTGAAAATCATACCCACTCGCGTTGCTCACCAATCGACTGCGGGTGCAATAGCGGCAGTAGGCGGCACATCGGTCCGTGACCAAAAACAGCACTCGATCCGGATAGCGATGGACCAAACCTGGGACCGGCGAGTGAGAATCTTCGCCGCACGGATCCGCCATTTCCCAGCCGGCGGTCTCCGTCTCCTCAATCCGCGGCACGACCTGGCGGCGAATCGGGCAGTGTTCGTCGGCCGGATCGATCAGATTGAAAAAATGCGGGGTAATGGCGACCGCGAGTTTGGATTTTCCGGCGAGCAGGGCTCCGGCCCGCTCTTCTGGAGTGAGTGTAGGCAGCAGTTGCTCTAATTGAGCCAGCGTGGTGACGCGGTTTTTGAGCTGCCACTTCCAATCATTCCACAACACGTCCGGCACCTCGTGCCAAAACCCTTGTCCGGCGGGCCGAAAGGCCTTTAGGTCGTGTGCTGCGTCCAGTTTCGCCGATTGCTCGGCCCGAGATGAGACAGAGACTGTAGCCTGCATTTCAGTACCGAAGAATAGGTTATTTGACCGTTTGGTCAAGAATCGGGCGATGGAATTTCGGTGGGTTGTTTCCGAAGGGGTAAACGTAAGTCTGTTCGGTCCGAAGCTCAAAATGGTGAAACCGGAGCACCTCTCGGCCTGGGTCGAGCAAACGCGCCTTGGGATTCGGGCGGAACACTTTGTGGCGGCGCGAGCCCTGGCTTATCCTAGCCTCCGGAGACTGAATTCTGGCGACGGGGAGGACCGAAGGCCGTCCGGCGGCAATCGGTCCATTGACTTGGGGCATCCTGGCTTCAAGCTTGGGTGAAATCGCACGTAGTTTCATAAGTGGTTGATCCACTGCTACGTAGACAACCGACAAGGGTTACGAAGTTTGTGCTAGGCCAAAGACGTTTGGCTTTTGTCTCGTAAACGAAGGTCATAGGCCAAACGTGTTAGGCAATTGCCCGGGATTTCGGGGTAATAGGCCAAACCGGATCGGGTCAGCTTTGGCCTAATTGATGTTCGGGCGCACCGATATTGTCGCCATGA
>JAYVTS010000325.1:0-6545 GCA_043788645.1 Verrucomicrobiota bacterium | reverse complement strand
CTTGCGGCGGTCGTCGGCATTATTGCCGTTTCGGTAGCCGCCTCCGTGTATGTCGCCTGGCGAGATCAACGCCTCCTCCCACCCTCCCACCGCCACGGTGACGGAGCGCCCCGAGCCGTCGCCGACAGATCTGATTTTTAAGCGACGACGCCTTGGCCGCCTGCTTAGTTGCCCGCTTCCGGATGAAGTACCGCTGGTCCATTGCCGAATCGAAGCCTTCGCTCACCCGTCAACTGATGGCTGAGCTGAAGGTGGGATCTTTGCTGGCCCAATGTCTGGTCAACCGCGGCCACACCACCCCAGCTCTCGCTCGCTCTTTCCTGGAGCCGCGCCTGAAATCCCTCGCTGATCCTTTTCTGCTGCCAAACATGAGCGTGGCGGTGGATCGCTTGTTCCTTGCCCGCGAACGCAGCGAAGCCTTGGTGATTTTTGGCGACTACGATGTCGATGGAGTCTCCGCTACGGCGTTGCTAACCACCGTCCTCGAACCGCTGGGGTGGAGCGTTCGTCAGTTCTTGCCCGATCGCTTCGACGAAGGGTATGGCTTAACTCAAGCTGGCGTTGAAAATTGCCTAGAACAACATCCCGTAACCCTCCTGCTCGCGGTGGATTGCGGTTCTACCGCCGTGGACCAAATCGCGTGGCTTCGCGAACGCGGGGTCGATGTCATCGTCTTGGACCATCACCAATTCGGCACGGTTCAACCGAACGCCACGGCGCTGGTGAATCCCCAATTAGGTGATCGCTTCCGGGAACTCTGTTCCGCAGGTCTTGCCTTCAAATTAGCCCATGCACTCGTCCGACGCGGCCGTGAACTCGGACTGGTCGGCTTTGATCGGTTTGAGCTAAAACCGCTCCTCGATTTTGTTGCCCTCGGCACCGTCGCTGACCTCGTCCCGCTCATTGGCGAAAACCGGATCCTTGTCTCGACGGGATTGGAACGGCTCACGGTCACCACCCGGCCCGGGCTCGTCGCCTTGAAAGAAGTGGCCGGAGTCGCCGGCGATTGTGCGCCGTACAGTGTCGGTTTCCAGTTGGGCCCGCGATTGAACGCGGCCGGCCGACTTGAAACGGCCCGCGCCGCATTGGATCTGCTCCTGGCCGAAGACCTCGATTCCGCCCGCCCGCTGGCCGAAGCCCTCGATCAAACCAATCGAGAACGCCAAAACATTGAGCGACAAATGGCCGATGACGTCGTCGGGTTGATCCGCTCCAAATTCGATCCCGTTCGCGACGCGGTCATTGTCGAAGGCTCCTCACTTTGGCATATCGGAGTGGTGGGAATTGTGGCGAGCCGAGTGCTCCGAGAGTTTTATCGGCCCACCTTAATCATTGGGGGCGATGGTGCCTACTGGCGCGGTTCCGGCCGCAGCGTTGCGGGTTTTGATCTGGCGGCAGCGCTTCGTGAATGCAGTGACTTGCTGGTGAAACACGGAGGGCACGCCATGGCCGCCGGAGTCACGCTCCAACCCAAGAATCTCGATGCTCTGCGCGAACGCCTCAATTTGCTGGCCCGCCGCTCGCTCAACGACGAGCAGATGATCCCTGAAATCCAACTAGACGCCGAGGTCAACCTCGCGGAGCTGTCGGTCGAACAATTGGATGAAATCGCCCGCCTCCAGCCGTTCGGTCAGGGCAATCCCTCCGTGCAACTCGTGGTTCGGCGATTGCGGCACACCCGGCCGCCCCAACGCATGGGACGCGATCAACAGCATTGGAAACTATGGGTGACCGATCCCGCCGCCGCGGCCGCGCCGCCTATCGAAGTCGTTTGGTGGGGCGCCGGAACTGCCCAGCCACCCACCAGCTCCATCTTCGACTTGGCCGCCGCCCCGGAATTTAACTCCTATCACGGTACCCGGAAATTGCAGCTCAAAATGATCGACTGGCGGGCCGTTGTTTGACGGTTGATTTGCGGGTTGGGCCCATTTTCGCATTTTAGTCCATAGCAAGCCTCCGTATTAATCCTTCTATAAATAGCATGAGTAAGATTCTCGGGTTTGATCTCGGCACCACCAATTCACTGGTAGCCATAGTCGATTCGGGAATTCCGTATGTGATTGCCGACCCCAACGGGCAGCGTTTAACCCCAAGCGTCGTTCACATTGCCGGTCCTGGCATCGCCCCCGTCGTGGGTCATCCCGCTAATCGCATCCGCCTGCTGAAACCTCGCGAAACCATCTATTCCGCCAAACGTTTTATCGGGCGCCGTGGCCATGATATACGAAACGAAGAGATGCTGGTGACCTATCCCGTCAGCGGAAGTGGAAACGGGAATGGGCCGGTGACGTTTGATCTCCCGGGCCGCCCCTGGACACCCGAAGAGATTGGCGCGGAGATTCTTAAGAAACTGAAAGCAGACGCCGAAGCGGCCCTCGGTGAACCGATTACTCGCGCCGTCATTACGGTCCCCGCCTATTTCAATGACGCCCAACGCAATGCGACGATTCGGGCGGGCGAATTGGCCGGACTCACCGTGGAACGTATCGTCAACGAACCCACCGCCGCGGCGCTTGCCTATGGCCTCGATAAACTCAAGCAGCGCGCTAAAATTGCCGTCTATGATCTCGGTGGAGGCACCTTCGATCTATCCATCCTAGAATTAAACGACGGTGTATTTCAAGTCCTCGCCACGAATGGGAATACCCGCCTCGGTGGGGATGACTTTGATAAACGCCTCACCGATTTATTGGTCGGAAAAATCCGTGAAGCCGGCGGGCCAGACCTCACGACACCCGCGATGTTACCCCAGCTTTCACGGGTCCGCGAAGCCGCTGAACACGCGAAAATCCGGCTGAGCACCGAAACCAACACCGAACTCGCGTTGCCGTTTCTCACGCCGACCTTCAGTTTCAACTATCTGCTCTCTCGCGACGAACTGGAACGTCTCACCCGAGACATTATTGAACGCACTCGAGCCCACTGTCTCCGTTCCTTGGCGGACGCGAAGCTCGAAGCGAAGGATCTCGACCAAGTGATCCTCGTCGGCGGCCAAACTCGGATGCCGCTGGTTCGCCGACTCGTCGCAGAATGGTTCCAGTGCGTTGAATTCGGCGAAACCCGCGGCGATGTTCGCCTGGGCACTGAGTTTCATCGTCCGGTGGGTCCCCAACTCAATACCTCGCAAAACCCCGATGAAGCCGTCGCGCTCGGAGCCGCGATTCAAGCTGAAATTCTATACGGCGGTCTGCGGAATCTGCTCCTCTTAGACGTTACTCCATTGTCACTGGGGATCGAAACATTTGGCGGCTTGATGAACGTCATCATCCATCGAAATTCCACGATTCCTATTAAGGCGGGCGAATTGTTTACCACGGCCGTTGATCGGCAAACGTCGATGCTCATCCATGTGCTCCAAGGGGAACGAGAGCGGGCCAGCGACAACTGGTCTCTCGGGCGCTTTGAACTCGAATTTGAACCTGCGCCCAAAGGGGTCCCGCGGGTCGGGGTCCAGTTTGAAATCGATGCCAATGGCATTCTCCACGTCCTCGCTCGGGACGTGAAAACAGGCCATCAAAAAATCGTCGCCCTGAAATCCGCGGTGGATGTCGATGACACCGCCGTGCAACGCATGGTCGAAGAATCCGTCGAGCACGCCTTTGACGATCTCCGGGCGCGTCAGTGGATCGAAGCCAAGCTTCGGGCTGCAGAAACACTGACGGCGACGCGCAAAACGATGGCGGAATATCACGCCGAACTCGACGCCGGATATCATCAACAACTCAACCACGCCCTCGAAGCCGTCGAACAGGTACTGGCCCAAGAACACTCGAAGACGAAAGTTGGCGATCCTCAGAAACTAAAATCCGCTACCGCAGAATTGGATGAGGTCACGAAGCCATTGGCTGAGCACGCGATGGATCAGGTCATGGAAGCCATGCTCAAGAAAAAAGGATTACTCCCGTCGCCGGAGCGCCTTCCAGAGGGCAATTAGGGGTCGTCAGCCTTTTGGCCGACGACCCCTTGGGTTATGGGTGGCGATCAGGCGCCCTCGGGTCCCGAACTATTTCGTGCATTCAAAATAGTCAATATCGATCGAACCCGCTTGGGAACTGTAGTCGCGACAAACCTTGATCGTGTTATTTCCGGAATTCAGAGTGACCGAGATTGGGGTGGAATCCGTATACGTTTCCCAATCGCTGGTGCTGTTGTGAGTGAGTGTGCCGCACTTGACGCCATTCACATAGACACTTCGGACGCACGGCGTCTGATTCCCATTGCTGCACCGCAATTTCAGTTGATAGGTGCCACTACTGGGTGCGGTACAAGCCACTTGGCAATAGGACCCTACGTTGTCGAGCCAGCCCACGGCGCTACCGCCCGAGGCGCGGCGGCTTGAATAGCCGCAGCCATTGTTGTGAGAGGCCCCGTTGCTGCTGTGGCTGCCGGTTTCGGCTTCGCACTTAACGACGCAAGGAGTATTCGGCTGGCCAGCCGTTGGATAAAGACGGCAGGTCGGCACCACCTGAGCTGCCTGGCCGGGGTACGACCAAAGCAGACGGATAATGGACCGGCCACCATGTTCGAAGTGGTCCATTCGAATGGAGTATTTCTGACCGGCGGTCAAAGTGATGGTACCGAAGCGATCCGTCCACGCATGGTCTTCAGTCCAATTGTCCACCAAGAGCTGGCCATTAACCCAAAGCCGCACTCCGTCGTCCGAGGTGTTAGTGAATTTATACGGACCACTCACCGGCGCTTCGACTTGGCCAGTCCAACTGACGCTGTAATTTCCATGTACAAAGTTCGGGGACGGTCCCGCCGGGCCCCATGAGAAATCAATCGTCGGATCCACTCGGCTGAAACCTGCCGGTGAAGTTAAGCGGGTATTGCGATAGTAGCTACCCGCTAACCCTGTACCCGCGCAACCAGGGGCGCAGAGGGTTGCAGTAATGGGAGCCAGACACTTGCTCGGAACAATCTCACTGGGTCTGCTGGTATTCTCGCCGGGTTTGCTCCAGCTCACACTGCAATGGTCGTCGCCGGACTCTTGCTTGCCTAGCATTTCCACATAGTAAGGAACACCCGCTTTGAGGCTGCACGCAATACTCTTTTGAGATCCATTTCGATTCCAGTCGCGGAAGCCACAACCGCTGACCGTCTCACAAACTTTCCGCTTATTGGACGAATTGTGGTCTGAGCTCAAATAGAGCTGGCTATTGTCAGAGGCCGAGACCCAGAACACATAGTCTCCGGTGGTCGGTGGGACAATGTACCCGCGAATACGTCGGCCATAGTGCTCGCCGCAGTGTTGAGCGGGCTCAAACGAATTTAAACTGCAAACACTCGATGGAGTGGAGTTCACCGGTACTTGGGAACACGAATGCCCCCAGGTATTTCCCCAGTGTTCACAAGTGATCGAACCGGTAGGAACGACGCAGGTCGGCGGCGGCAGGCGATACCCGAAATCGGCGTCGGTCCGGTTTTGACCGGACGAGAGGACCACGGTCGCAAGATTGACCCCCGTCGTGATTCCATCAAGGCCGAAAGCCTCTACGTAACCCGTCGGCGGAGTGACCGCGACGGTATAAGTACCGGCCGTGAGATTTTTGAAACCATAGATCCCGTTCGGACCGGTTTGGGTCGTGGCTACGGTATTGTTGCCCTGTTTAAGAATGACCGCGACACCCACCAATCCGGTTTCCGTGACGCCTTGGATGCCATCGCCGTCAACGTCATTCCAGATGCGATCACCAATACTGCCGACCAGAGGGCAATAATTATATCCAAAATTGACATTGCCGAGGCCTTGACCTCCGGAAAGGGTCACTTGCGTGGAATTGGCCGACGCCAAACCGTCGATGTCATAGGTCTGGGCATATTGGACTAACGGCGCCACAAGGACACGGTATGTGCCGGGGCCGAGGTCTTTGAAACTATAATTACCGGAACCATCGGTGGCCACCTGAGCGATGACTGCGCCGCCTTGATCGGTCAATTTGACGGGCCAGCCGACCAGGCCGTTTTCGGCGGCTCCAGCGAGGCCGTTGGAATCGGCATCATTCCAGACCCGACCGGCGATCGAACCCTGACTCTTGTAACCAAAGTTCACCTTCAGAAGGTTCTGGCCATTGGCCAGGATAAACCCAGTGGCATTGACCGTATTGAAATCCGGACCCGTCCCATCGTCAAAGTCGTAGGTGGCAATGAGGTTTCCAGCCAAACCGAAGAGGCTCAGGGTGTACCCCCCCCCCTCCAATCCTGTAAACAAGTACCCGCCATCGGGTCCCGTGGTCGAAGTTCCGATCAGGGCCAAATTCCTGCGAAGCTGAAGCGTGACGCCCGCGAGACCCGTTTCACCGGCGGCGCCTCCTTGCTGAACTCCGTCGCCGTTGGTGTCTAACCAAACCGTTCCTGCCACGGTGGCGTTCTTCACCGCTTGACTGGGGAGCCTAAAGCCAAAGTCGACGCTCGAATTGTTCTCCCCCGCTGCCAGGGTCACCGTTCCAGCCGGACCCGCGGTCGGGGTATAGTCCGCGGGGATCCCTCCAACCGAGATGGTGTAGATCCCAGGGGGTAGATTTGCGAAACGGTAGCTTCCGTTG